>JBCECL010000019.1:17720-45302 GCA_039207135.1 Brevundimonas sp. | reverse complement strand
ATGTCCTTGAACGAGCGTGAACGCACGCGCACGAGCGACGAGCTGCGCGCCAACTTCGAGCTGTCCGGCCTCACGCCGGCCCAGCTCGCCGCCGATCTGGAGCTCAGCCCGCAGGAGCTCGAGCTCACCCTCGCCGTCGCGCCCGGCTCGCGCC
The DNA here is from genome assembly GCA_039207135.1 of Brevundimonas sp. Classification (GTDB taxonomy): domain Bacteria; phylum Actinomycetota; class Actinomycetes; order Actinomycetales; family Cellulomonadaceae; genus Cellulomonas. The sequence continues at coordinate 45,148 of JBCECL010000019.1, read as the reverse complement.
CGGAGATGGTGTGGGCCCTGCGCGACCATCTCGAGGGCGCGATCCTCGCCCGCGGCGCGGTGCCGCACCCGTACTCCCGTCTCACCGAGCAGATGCGCGCGTCGGCCGCGATCTGGTTCCCGCTGCGCGACGTGTCGCAGCCCTGACAGGCTCGTCGTCGTGGACGCCGCCTACCGCCTCGTCATGAGCCCGCCGCCGCTCGCCGACTACCTGCACCTTCGTCGGGCGGCCGGACTCACGCCCGCGACCGAGGACCAGGCCGTCGCGGGCCTGCACGGCGCTTGGGCCGCGTGCCACGTGGTGCACGAGTCGGGCGCGGTGGTCGGCATGGGCCGGGTGCTCGGCGACGGCGGCTGGTACTTCCACGTCATCGACATGGCCGTGCTCCCCGAGCACCAGAGGCGCGGCATCGGCGACGCCGTGCTGACGGCGCTGATCGGCGACGTCCGCGACCGCGCCCCCGCGGGGGCTTGGGTCAACCTCCTGGCCGACGCCCCGGGCCGGCGGCTGTACGAGCGGCACGGGTTCACCGAGACGGCGCCGGAGTCGCTGGGGATGGCGATGCGTCTCGGGTGACGCGCCCGCTGCTCCGCGGACGGACTGCGATGTTCTGCGTTCGGCTCGCACGGCGGCTCGAACGCAGAACGATGGGTGCGTCGCCGCTGGCCGGTTGAGGCAGGCGGCTCGAAAGTTCGTGCCGTCGTCGGAGCGCGCGGATATGGTCGGAGGCATGCCTCAGCCGCTCGCGTTTCCCACGGATCCCGCCGCCTGGTCGGCCTTCCTCGCCGAGAATGTCGACGCCGGTCTCGACGCCGGCCGCGAGCTGATCGCGAGGCTCAAGGACGGCTCGACCCGCACGACGAGCGAGGTGCTCGAGCTGTGGAACGAGGCCGACATCGCGATCGGCACGGCTTCGGCCCGCGCGCACCTGTTCGCCGAGGTGCACCCCGACGAGAAGATCCGCGAGGCCGCCGAGGCGAGCGCCCAGGCCGCGGAGGACCTGTTCACCGAGCGAGGCCTGGACCACGAGCTGTGGCAGGCCGTCGCCGCGACCGACCCGGCCGGGCTCGACGCCGACGCGACCCGCGTCCGCGAGCACGTGCTGCGCGACTTCCGTCGGTCCGGTGTGGACCGCAGCCCCGAGGAGCGCGAGAAGCTGCGCGCGCTCGCGCAGCGGTGCACCGAGATCGGTCTGGAGTTCTCCCGCAACATCCGCGAGGGCGTGCGGACCATCCACGTCCGCCCCGAGCAGCTGGACGGCCTGCCCGACGACTTCAAGGCGGAGCACCCGGCGGGCGAGGACGGCCTCGTCGCGCTGACCACCGAGTACCCGGACATGGTGCCGTTCCGCACCTACGCGACCGACCCCGAGGCGCGCCTCGCCCTGACGCGCGAGTACCTCCAGCTCGCCTACCCGGCCAACGAGCCGCTGCTCGCCGAGCTGCTGCGGCTGCGGGCCGAGCGCGCGACGCTGCTGGGCTACGAGGACTGGCCCACGTACGACACCGAGCCCAAGATGATCGGCACGGGCGCCGCGGTCGCCGAGTTCATCGAGCGGCTGGACGGCCTCACCGCCGAGCCCGCCCGCCGCGACGTCGAGGTCATGCTCGCCCGGTTCCGCAAGGACGACCCGTCGGCCCAGGCTCTGACCAGCGCCGACAACCTCTACTACGACCAGGTCATCCGCCGGGAGGACTACGACGTCGACTCCCAGGCGGTGCGGCAGTACTTCCGCTACCCCGCGGTGCGCGACGGCGTGCTCGGCACCATCAGCGAGCTGTTCGACCTCACGTTCACGCCCGTCGAGGTGCGGACCTGGCACGACGAGGTCGCGGTCTACGACGTCGCCGACGGCGGGACCACCATCGGCCGGATCTTCCTCGACATGCACCCGCGGCCGGGCAAGTTCAACCACGCGGCGCAGTTCTCGCTCACGCCGGGCATCGCCGGGCGCGCGCTGCCCGAGGGCGTGCTGGTCTGCAACTTCCCGACCGGGCTCATGGAGCACGACGACGTGGTGACGTTCTTCCACGAGTTCGGGCACCTGGTGCACGAGATCCTCGGTGGACACCAGTCGTGGGCCCAGTTCAGCGGGGTCGCGACCGAGTGGGACTTCGTCGAGGCGCCCAGCCAGCTCCTCGAGGAGTGGGCCTGGGACACCGACGTGCTGCAGTCGTTCGCGACCAACGACGCGGGCGAGCCGATCCCCGCCGACCTCGTCGCGAAGATGAACCGCGCCGACACGTTCGCTCGCGGCGCATGGACCCGGCGCCAGCTCAACTTCACGGCGCTGTCCTACGGCCTGCACGCGGAGGCGCCCGACGACCTCGCGGCGTTCACCGCGGCGATCGATGCCCGCTTCGGGCCGTACGCGCCGATCCCCGGCACGCACCAGTACGCGGGCTTCGGCCACCTCGACGGCTACGGCTCGGCGTACTACACGTACCTCTGGAGCCTCGTCATCGCGAAGGACCTGCGCTCGGCGTTCACCAACGGGCTGATGGACACGGCCGTCGGCCGCCGCTACCGCGATGCGATCCTGGCCCCCGGCGGCTCGGCCGACGCGAAGGACCTCGTCGAACGCTTCCTGGGCCGCCCCACGACGTTCGACCCCTTCGAGGCCTGGCTCACCGAGACGTCCTGAACGACCTCCCGGACGAGACGACGACGACCCCGAGGTTGTCCGCGCTGCCGTAGTGGCTGGCGTGGACAACCTCGGGGTCGTCGGCCGTGGGTCGGCCGTGGATCGACCGAGGGGGCGTCAGGCCGAGATGGCCTTGGCGTTGACGCGGATGAACGTCGGGTGGCTCTGCCAGATCGAGCGGACCTGGATCGTCTTGCCCGGACGCGGCGCGTCGATCTGCTTGTTGCCGCCGAGGTAGATGGCGACGTGACCGGGCGTCCAGATGAGGTCGCCGGCCTTGGCGTTCTTGCGCGAGACCGTCTTGCCGACGTGGTGCTGGGCCGACGAGCTGCGCGGCAGCTTCTTCACGCCCGCCTTGGCGTAGACGTACTTGGTGAACCCGGAGCAGTCGAACGCCTTCGGGCCGGACGCGCCGTAGCGGTACGGCTTGCCGACGTACTTCTTCGCCACGGTGACGACCTTCGGCGTGCCCTTCTTGACCTTGACGCGGGTGGTGTCGGCCGAGCGCTTCGCGGTCTTGGTGGCCTTGTAGACGACCGTGACCTGGTGCGTGCCCACGGACAGGTTCTTGGGCAGGTGGACGCTCGCCTTGCCGTGGTGGAGCGTGAGCGTCCGCCAGTTCTTGCCGCTGATGCGCACCACGACCTTGCCGGTCGCCGCCTTGCCGCGCACGTGCACGGTGGCACGGACGATGGCAGACGCCTTGCCCTGGGTCTGGACGTGCTTGGACACCGAGAGGTGGGTGCGGGACTTCGCGAGGGTCGGCGCGACCTGCGCGACCTGCGACGGGGTGGGAGTTGCGGCGGATGCCGCGCTGCTCGTCGCGAGCGGGGCAGCGACGACGAGAGCCAGGCCGCCCGCGAGGGCGGCGAGCCGGCGCTGGAGCCGGCGGGGTCGAGCGGGGGTTGAGGGGTTGTGCAGGACGTGACCAGGATTGGTGGTCGTCATGGTGTGACCTCGAACGCCTACGAACTGAGCTGTCGGATGCTCCCGGTGATGACCGGTGCGGGGCAACGGCCCCGTCGTGATGCACCCCAAGTCCGGGCTCGATGCCCTGGACGCAAGGATTGGTTCGCCCGTCGCTGCCGTGGGTTGATGGGGATCCCAGGCGGCGGCAGCGCTCGACGTCCGGCCCGGGGGTTCGGCGGGTGGAGCCCGAAGAACCGCGGACGACGCTAACTGACCGGATGTGAAGGTCACGATCCGATCACAGGTCTGGAGTGGAGGACCTGTGCAGATCGATGCACAGAACGGGCGAACGCGACATTTTGGCGCGGGATGCGACGCAGATCCGCACAATCACGCGGGTCTGAGCCGGTCCGGCGCGGCGACGTGGGCGGGTTCGTCGGGCCGTGGCTGTATTTGTCCATTATCTTGACGAAGTGCCGCCACACGGGTGGACTGGGTGGCGCCTGGCACGCGGACAGGGCGATGATGTCCACGCTCGGCAGGCGGGAGCCTCTCGTGCTGCGGGGCGCGGGCCCACGGATCACCAGGAGAGTGCGATGCGCCGAGGGACGAACCTGCCGCGCATGGCGGGCTTCAACCAGACGGTGATCCTCGACATCGTGCGTCGCGCCGACGCCGGCCTGACCCGGGCGCAGCTGGCTCGCCGCACCGGGCTGTCCGCGCAGACCGTGACCAACGCGACCAGGCGGCTGCTGGAGCAGGGGCTCGTCCGCGAGGAGGGCGAGAGCTTCCGGCCTGGGCCGGGGCGGCCCGGGACCCTGCTGCACCTCGACGCGCGCAGCCGCTACGCGATCGGCGTCCACCTCGACCCGGCCGTCATGACGTTCGTGGTGCTCGACCTCGCGGGCAACCCGGTCGCGCAGCTCCAGGAGCCGACGCCCGTGCCCGACCAGCCCGACCGGGTGGTCGACGGCCTCGTGCGCGCCATCGAGCAGCTCATCACCTCGAGCGAGATCGACCGGAAGCTCGTGCTGGGGGTCGGGATCGCGACCCCGGGTCCGATCGACGTGGAGCGCGGGGTCGTCATGGACCCGCCCCACCTGCCGGGCTGGCACGGCGTTCCGCTGCGCGACGCCATCGCCGAGGGGACCGGCCTGCCGGTCATCCTCGACAAGGACACGATCGCCGCGGCGTCCGCGCACCTGTGGAGCCCGGGCGTGCACCGCTCCACCGACTTCGTGTTCTTCTACCTCGGCACGGGCGTCGCCATGTCGCTGGTCATCCGCGACGAGGTGGTGCGCGGCGCCTCCGGCAACGCGGGCGAGGCGGGGCACTTCGTCGTGGACCCGACCGGCGAGCCGTGCGACTGCGGCAAGCGCGGCTGCCTCGGTGCCGTGCTGCGCGCCGAGACCCTTGTCCAGCAGGGTGTGGAGGCGGGCGCCATCCCGTCGCCGGGCGACCTCTCCGACCCGCGGGACATCGACAGCGCCTTCAGCGACCTGTGCGCCGCGGCCGACGCGGGCGACACCCGCGCCGTCCAGGTCCTCGAGGTGGCCGGCCACCGGCTGGGCATGGCGTCGGTCGTCATCACCGATCTGTGCGACCTCGACACGGTGATCGTGGGCGGCCCGCTGTGGTCGCGGATGGAGCGGCACGCGATGCCCGCGCTCGAGAAGTACGTCGCGGGGCACGCCGTCCCGGGCGGCGCGCACTCGATCGCGGTCCTCACGTCGCCGCTCGGTCCTCAGGTCGGCGCCGTCGGCGCAGGTTGCCTCGCACTCGGGCAGGCGTTCACCCCGCGACCGTCGGACCTTCTGCTCGACGTCTGATTCGCCCCGCTTCGCATCGTTACCTCCCCGTGACCCGACAGCGTTGACATTAATAAGTCCAATCGCGTTAATATGCGAAACACGGCGTGCGGCGAAGAGGCCCTGCACGCGCAAGCACTGGAAGCAAGGGAGCATCCATGCGTGGCAAGCCCGCACTAGCCATCCTCGCGGCGGTGGCACTGACAGCACTCGCCGGTTGCAGCGACGACGACTCGCCCAAGGGCGACGCGTCCGGCAGCGCCGGGGCGAGCGGTAGCACCACCGTCAAGGTCGCGTACCAGAAGACGACCGCGTTCCACCAGCTCGACGACATGCTGCAGAAGGCCAAGACCGAGTTCGAGGCCGCGCACAAGGGCATCACCATCGACCTGCAGCCCATCGAGGCCGAGCAGGACCAGTACTTCACCAAGCTCGCGCTCATGAACGGGTCGGCCAAGACCGCGCCCGACGTGATCTACGAGGACACGTTCCAGATCCGGTCCGACGCGGCCGCCGGCTACCTGCTGCCGATCGACGACTACCTCGCCAAGTGGGCCGACTGGAGCCAGTTCTACGAGAACTCCAAGCAGGCCGGCCTCGGCGACGACGGCAAGACGTACGGCGTCTCGATGGGCACCGACACCCGCGGCCTGTTCTACAACAAGGACATCTTCGCGAAGGCCGGCCTGCCCGCCGACTGGCAGCCGAAGACCTGGGACGACGTCCTGACGGCCGCCCGGACCATCAAGGCCAAGGTCAAGGACGTCACCCCGATCAACGTGTACGCGGGCAAGGCCGCCGGTGAGGCGACCACGATGCAGGGCTTCGAGATGCTCCTGTACGGCACGCAGGACACGCTGTACGACGCCGACCAGGCCAAGTGGGTCGTCGGCTCGCAGGGCTTCAAGGACTCGCTCGGCTTCATCGAGACGCTCTACAAGGAGAAGCTCGCGCCGCCGCTCGACCAGGCGCTCGACGCCTCGATCGGCAGCCGGGTGAGCACGGAGCTGCTGCCCCAGGGCAAGCTCGCCATCGCGCTCGACGGGTCGTGGAACCCCGGCGGCTGGATCTCCGGCGACAACGCGTGGCCCGAGTGGGACAAGACGCTCGGCTTCGCCAAGATGCCGACGCAGAACGGCGAGGCGCCGGGTGCGACGTCGATGTCGGGCGGCTGGACGCTCGCGGTCGGCGCGCACGCCAAGGACCCGCAGGCGGCGTTCGACTTCATCACGACCGCGCTGAACAAGGAGAACACGTTCAAGTACGACACCGAGAACAGCCAGATCGCGGTGCGCAAGGACGTCGCCGAGGACCCGGCGTACACGTCGTACAACCCGTCGTTCGAGTTCTTCTCCTCGCTCGTCGACGTGACGCACTTCCGCCCGGCGACCCCGGACTACTCGCAGATCTCGTCGAACATCCAGGTGGCCGCCGAGGCGATGGCGACCGGTCAGGCGTCCCCGGATGCCGCGGCGAAGGCCTACGACACCGCCGTCAAGGGGATCGTCGGCGACGACAAGACGACGACGGGCTGATCCCGTGGTTGATCTCGCGCTGAAGCCGCGCGCCGGTCGCGGCCGGGGGACGTCCCCCCGGCCGCGGCCCGGGCGGGCGGCCCTGCGAAAGGTCGTGCCGCTGCTCCCCGCGGTGGCGCTGCTGATCGTCTTCCTCGCCGGCCCCATCGGCTACTCGCTCTACGGGTCGCTCACCAACACGGCCCTGACGGGCTACAAGGCGGCCAACCCCGAGTTCATCGGGCTCGACAACTACACGCAGCTCTTCTCCAGCCCGGACTTCTGGAAGTCCGTCTGGTTGACGGTCCTGTTCGTCGGGGCGTCGGCGGTGATCGGCCAGAACGTGCTCGGCATGATCCTCGCGCTGCTGGCCCGGTCGGCCGCCAAGCCCGTCCGGGCCGTGGTCACCGCGCTCGTCGTCGTCGCGTGGGTGCTGCCGGAGATCGTCGCGGCGTTCGCGCTCTACGCGTTCTTCTCGACGGACGGCACGCTCAACTCGGTCCTCGGCTGGTTCGGCGTGAGCCAGACGACGTGGCTCATCTCGTTCCCGATGTTCTCGGTCATCATGGCGAACATCTGGCGCGGCACCGCGTTCTCGATGATGGTCTACAGCGCGGCGCTCAACGAGGTGCCGCCCGAGATCACCGAGGCCGCCGAGATCGACGGCGCCGGCCCGCTGCAGCGGTTCTTCCGCATCACCGTGCCCATGATCCGGCGGTCGATCTCGACCAACCTCATGCTCACGACGCTGCAGACGCTCGGCGTGTTCACGCTGATCTGGGTGATGACCGGCGGCGGCCCCGGCACCGACAGCTCGACGCTGCCCGTGCTGGCCTACCAGCAGGCGTTCAAGTTCTCGCAGGTGGGCTACGGCACCGCCATCGCGACCGTCACCCTGGCGGTCGGAGCGATCTTCTCCATCGTCTACATCAAGGCGCTGAAGCCGGAGGTGGACTGATGTCCCTCGCCACAAGCTCCCCACCCGTCGCTCCTGACGCGGTGCCCTCCACCCGACGCGAGCGCGCGGCGCTCGCCTCGCCGCGACGCACACCGTCGAAGTGGATCTCGACGACCGTCCTCGCGCTGATCGGCGTGACGTTCCTCGTGCCGCTCGCGTGGATCCTCCTCTCGGCGTTCGACCCCGCGGCCACCGTGGGCGTGAAGATCCCCGAGAACCCCACGTTCGACAACTTCAGCGCCGTGTTCACGATCGACCAGACGCTCAAGCCGCTGTGGAACTCGACCGTGATCTCGCTCGGGACGGCGGTCATCACCGTGGTGCTCTCGGTGCTCGCGGCGTACCCGCTGTCGCGCTACCAGATGCGGTTCCGGCGCTCGTTCATGTACGGCATCCTGTTCGCCACCTGCCTGCCGATCACCGCGATGATGGTCCCGGTGTACTCGCTGTTCGTGTACCTGAACCTGCTCGACTCGGTGCCCGGCACGATCTTCTTCATGGCGGCGACCTCGCTGCCCATGGCGATCTGGATGACCAAGAACTTCATGGACTCGGTCCCGGTCTCCCTCGAGGAGGCGGCGTGGGTCGACGGCGCCAGCGCGATGCGCGCGCTCGTGCGGATCGTCCTGCCGCTGATGCGACCGGGCATCGCCGTGGTGTTCATCTTCGTGTTCACGATGGCGTGGGGGAACTTCTTCGTCCCCTTCGTGCTCCTGTACAGCCCGGAGCACCAGCCCGCCGCCGTGGCGATCTTCAACTTCTTCGGCACCTACGGCGCCGTGGCCTACGGCAAGCTCGCGGCCTTCTCGATCCTGTACGCGACGCCGGTTCTCGTTCTCTACCTGCTCGTCCAGAAGCTGTCCGGCGGCTCCTTCGCCATGGCCGGCGCAGTCAAGGGCTAGCTCTCACACACCACCTCAAGGAAGAGGAGCACGATGCACGGCAACCCCTTGCTCACCGAGGAGCGGATCGACCGCTTCGTCCGCGAGCGGATCGTCCCCGCCGTCTACCGCGACCGGGTCGCGCTCGACCTGACCGCCTGGACGGCGCCCGGCGAGCCGGTCCCGTTCGCGCAGGCGCTCGGCGAGCACTACGAACCCGTCGCGGTGGGCCTCGCGTGGGGTGCGCCGTGGAGCACCACCTGGTTCCGGGTGCGTGGGCAGGTGCCGGCGGGCTGGCCCGTGCACGGGACCGACGTGGAGCTGGTCATCGACCTCGGGTTCAACAAGGACAACCCCGGGTTCCAGGCGGAGGGCCTCGTCTGGCGCACCGACGGAACGACGATCAAGGGCGTCTCGCCGTTCAACCAGGCGGTGCCGTGGTCGGAGGGCACGGAGATCGACGTGCTCGTCGAGGCCGCGGGCAACCCGAACATCGCGAGCAACTTCGGCTTCGTCCCTACCCCGTACGGTGACCTCGCGACCGCCGGCTCGGAACCCCAGTACGAGCTGAGGTGCGTCGACGTGGCGCTGCGCGACGTCGCTGTGTACGAGCTGCTGGCCGACCTGACGGCACTCATCGGGCTCATGAAGTCGCTGCCCGAGGACTCGACCCGGCGCGCGCAGCTGAGGTACGGGCTCGACCGCGTGGTCGACGACGTCGACCCCGACGACGTGGCGGGTTCGGCGGCCGCCGCGCGAGAGACCCTCGCCCCGCTGCTCGCATCGCCGGCCGCGTCGAGCGCGCACCGCATCGTGGCGGTCGGGCACGCCCACATCGACTCGGCGTGGCTGTGGCCGCTGCGCGAGACGGTGCGCAAGTGCGCGCGCACGTTCTCCAACGTGCTCGCGCTCATGGACGCCGACCCGGACTTCGTGTTCGCGTGCTCGTCGGCGCAGCAGTACTCGTGGATGAAGCAGTTCTACCCCGAGCTGTTCGACCGGATCCGCAAGAAGGTCGCGGCCGGCCAGTTCGTGCCGGTCGGCGGCATGTGGGTCGAGTCCGACACCAACATGCCGGGCGGCGAGGCGATGGCGCGGCAGATGGTCGCGGGCAAGCGGTTCTTCCTCGAGGAGTTCGGGGTGGACACGCAGGACGTCTGGCTGCCCGACTCGTTCGGCTACTCGGGTGCGCTCCCGCAGATCGTGCGCTCGGCAGGCTCGCGCTGGTTCCTGTCCCAGAAGCTCTCCTGGAACGACACCGACCGGATGCCGCACCACACGTTCACGTGGGAGGGCATCGACGGCTCGACCGTCCTGACACACTTCCCGCCCGTCGACACGTACAACTCGGACCTGTCGGCCAAGGAGCTGCTGCACACCGAGGCGAACTTCGAGGAGAAGGGCGTCGCGGCGTCGTCGATCGCGCCGTACGGCTGGGGCGACGGCGGTGGCGGCCCGACCCGGGAGATGGTCGCGTCGGCGCACCGCTTCGAGAACCTCGAGGGCGCGCCGCGCGTGGAGCTCGGCAGCCCCAACACGTTCTTCGAGCGGACCGAGGCCGAGTTCGAGAACCCGCCGGTGTGGACCGGTGAGATGTACCTCGAGTTCCACCGCGGCACCTACACGTCCCAGGCGCGCACCAAGGCGGGCAACCGGCGGACCGAGCACCTGTTGCGCGAGGCCGAGCTGTGGGCCGCGACGGCCGCTGTACAACAGGGTGCCGAGTATCCGTACGACGAGCTCGAGACGCTGTGGCACACCGCGCTGCTGCACCAGTTCCACGACATCCTGCCGGGCAGCTCGATCGGGTGGGTGCACCGCCAGGCGGAGGAGACCTACGCCGACGCGGCCGAGAAGCTCGAGGCGCTGATCGCCACCGCGGCCGGAGCAGCGGTGGGGCAGGGCGGCACGCCGCTGCTGCTCAACGCGGCGCCGCACGCCCGATCGGGCGTCGCCGCACTGGGTGCCGCGCAGGTCCAGGCCTCCGCGGGCGAGCCGGTCGAGCTGATCCGCGAGACGGACGGCACCGTGCGCGTGCGCAACGGGCTGATCGACGCGCACCTGACGACCGGGGGGCAGCTCAGCTCGCTGCGCGACCTCGTCGCCGACCGCGAGGTGATCCCGGCGGGCCGCCTGGCGAACCTGCTCCAGCTGCACCGGGACACCCCCGCCAAGTGGGACGCGTGGGACATCGACAAGGAGTACCGCCGGGTGGGCACCGACCTGCTCGGGGCCGACTCGCGCGAGGTCGTCCTCGAGACGGCGGACGCGGTCGTCGTCCGCACGACGCGCGACTTCGGCGAGTCGCGCCTGGTGCAGGAGCTGACGTTCCGACGCGGCTCGGCGGCGATCGAGATCGTCACCGACGTCGACTGGCACGAGCGGCAGAAGCTGCTCAAGCTCTCGTTCCCGCTCGACGTGCAGGCAGACCGCTCGGCGGCGGAGACCCAGTTCGGCCACGTCTTCCGACCGACCCACGCCAACACCTCGTGGGATGCCGCGCGGTTCGAGATCTGCGCGCACCGGTGGGTCCACGTCGGCGAGGCCGGCTACGGCGTCTCGGTCGCCAACGACTCGACGTACGGCCACGACATCACGCGCGCGGTCGGCGCCCAGGGCACGGACGTCCGGCTCTCGCTCCTGCGCGCGCCGATCTTCCCCGACCCCGAGGCCGACCAGGGCCGGCACCGGTTCACCACGGTGCTGCACCCCGGTGCGGACATCGCCGCGGCGATCGAGGACGGCTACCGCACCAACCTCGCCGAGCGCGTCGTCCGCGGCGCGCACGCGGTCGAGCCGCTCGTCACCGTCTCGAACCCCGCGGTGCTCGTCGAGTCGGTCAAGCTCGCCGAGGACCGCAGCGGCGACGTCATCGTGCGGCTGTACGAGTCGCTCGGCGGGCGGGCGCGTGCGACGGTCGTCCCGTCGTTCGCGGTCGCGGGCGCACGCTCGGTCGACCTGCTCGAGCGGGACGTCGCGACGCCCGAGGTCAGTGCGGCCGACGACGCGATCGAGCTGACCCTGCGGCCGTTCCAGATCGTGACGTTGCGCCTACCCCGCGCGTGAGAGGCAGTGCGAGAGTGTGGACATGAAGACCTTCACCCTGCCCGGAACCGACATCGTCGCCCCCAACGTCGTGCTGGGGCTGATGCGGATCGCCGACAAGACCGACGACGAGGTGCGTGACCTGCTGCGCGCGGGGCGCGACGCGGGTATCGACTTCGTCGACCACGCCGACATCTACGGCCCCACCCTGCACGCGTGCGAGCGGCGCTTCGCCGAGGCGATGCAGCTCACCTCGTCCGAGCGCGCGGCCATCACGATCCAGACGAAGTGCGGGATCGTGCCGGCCGACGGCACGTTCGACTTCTCCTACGACCACATCGTCGACTCGGTCGAGGGCTCGCTGCGCGCGCTGGAGACCGACTACATCGACATCCTGCTCCTGCACCGTCCCGACGCCCTCGTCGAGCCGGAGGAGGTCGCCCGGGCGTTCGACGACCTGGAGGCCACGGGCAAGGTGCGCGCGTTCGGCGTCTCGAACCAGACGCCGGGGCAGATCGACCTGCTGCGCAAGTACGTGGAGCAGCCGATCGTGGCGAACCAGCTGCAGCTGTCGATCACGCACGCGCCGATCATCGCGCAGGGCGTCGCGACGAACATGGTCGACCTGGACCAGTCGGTGGTGCGCGACAACGGGATCGTCGACTACTGCCGCCTGCACGACATCACGATCCAGGCGTGGTCGCCGTTCCAGGCCGGCTTCTTCACCGGCGTGTTCCTCGGCAACGAGGACTACCCGGAGCTCAACGCGGTGATCGACCGGCTCGCCGAGAAGTACGACGTGCCGCCCATCGCGATCGCCACCGCCTGGATCACGCGCCACCCGGCGAACATGCAGGTGGTGCTCGGCACGACGAGCCCGGAGCGGGTGACGGGCGCAGCGCAGGGGTCTGACCTGCCGCTGACCCGCCCCGAGTGGTACGAGCTGTTCCGCACAGCGGGCCACACGCTCCCGTAGCCGAGCCGGCCGGCCGAACCCGACGTCGTCCTCGCTTCCGCTGCGGGATCCGAGGACGACGTCGGGTTCGGCGGCTCGTTCGTCAGTAGCCGACGGCCTTGAGGCCGTAGGCGATCTGCGCCTTGGTGAAGCCCTCCCACTTGAGCTGGGCGGCCAGCTCCTTGCGGGAGAACGGCATGTACTCCAGGTACGACTTCGCGGACTGGGCGCACTCCTTCTTCCAGTTCGCCTTGGCGTGGTCGACGCCGTAGGTGGCGTCCTTCTTGCTGTAGCCCTCGAACCGCAGCTGCTCGATCAGACCCTTGCGCGAGAACGCGCCGTACTTCAGGTACGACTTCGCGGAGCGAACCGCGTTCTTCTTGGCGACCGAGACGGACTTGACCTGCGTGACGACGGCCGCCGAGACCGTGTGCGTGGCGGGCGCGGCCGTAGCGGCCGGGACTGCGACCCCGGTGACCGCGACGGACGCGGCTGCGAGGGTGACGATCGTGCGGGTGATGCGCTTCATGCGTGTCTGCTCTCGTGGATCAGGCGTGCGGCATCAACGCCGAGCGCCAGGTGGGACCACCGCCGATGTGTGCGTCGACATCGGCTCCCCCGGCTGCTGCGCCGTCTGATTCGCCGACCCGCCGGTGCTTCGCGCGCGTGATCTATGACTTCGACGACGAGCCTAGGGAAGCGTGTCGCGCATTCGTGACACGACTTCCGGATGCCTCCCGGTATGCCCGAAACGCCAGGGTGAGAGGTGCGTCACACCCGTTCCCCGGGCCAGACCCCCCTCGCCGGGGTGGGGCGGGAGCGGTGGTCCGTCGCTAGCCTCCGAGCAGGTGACACGGGCGGAGGCGCGATGGCTGAGGTCGAGCAGGAGGCGCGCCCGGCCACGCTCTCGGTCATCACCCTCACCACGGTCGTCATCGGCTCGATGGTGGGCGCTGGCGTGTTCTCGCTCCCGGCCCAGTTCGCGGCCGAGACGGGCGTGGTCGGCACGCTGATCGCCTGGACGGTGGCCGGCACCGGCATGCTCATGCTCGCGCTCGTCTTCCAGCGCCTCGCCGTTCGTCGGCCGGACCTCGAGTCGGGGATCTACGCCTACGCGAAGGAGGGCTTCGGGCAGTACCCCGGCTTCTTCTCCGCGTTCGGGTACTGGGCCAGCGCGGCGGTCGGCAACGTCACCTACTGGGTGCTGATCATGTCGACCGTCGGGGCGATCGTGCCCGCGCTCGGTGACGGGGACACGCCGCTGGCCGTGCTGCTCGCGAGCGCGGGACTGTGGGGCGGCTACGCCGTGGTGCGGCGAGGAGTGCGCGAGGCGGCCGCGATCAACCGCATCGTGACGGTCGCCAAGGTCGTGCCCGTCGTCGTGTTCGTGCTGCTCGCGGCGTTCGCGTTCGACCCCGACGTCTTCGCGCACAACCTGAGCGGGCCCGGTTCGATGTTCTCCCAGGTGCGCGGGACGCTGCTCGCGACCGTGTTCGTGTTCCTCGGCGTCGAGGCGGCGAGCGTGTACTCGCGGCACGCACGCTCCCGCCGAGACGTCGGCCGCGCGACGCTGCTCGGGTTCCTCAGCGTGTTCGCGGTGTTCGCGTCGGTGACGATCGTGTCCTTCGGCATCCTGCCGCGCGAGCAGATCGCCGAGCTCCGGCAGCCGTCGATGGCGGGCGTGCTCGAGGAGGCCGTCGGCGGCTGGGGCAGCGCGTTCATCAGCGTCGGGCTGATCATCTCCGTGCTCGGTGCGTACCTGGCGTGGACGCTCATGTCCGCCGAGACGCTGTACGTCGCCGCCAAGGACGACGACATGCCGCGGTTCCTGGGCCGCACCCACGGCGACGTCCCGGTCAACGCGCTGACCCTGACCACCTGCCTGTCCCAGGCGACGTTGCTGCTGACGCTCTTCTCGCAGAACGCGTTCAACTTCGCCCTCAGCCTGACCAGCTCGCTCGTCCTGATCCCGTACGCGCTCGCGGCCGGGTACGCGCTCAAGCTGGCACGGGCGGACCGCGTCGGCCGGCTCGTCGCCGTGATTGCCAGCGCCTACACGCTGTTCTTGCTGGTCGGGGCCGGGCCCAAGTACGTGCTGATCTCCTTCCTGTTCTACGCACCCGCGTCGATCCTGTTCGTGATGGCGCGCCGCGAGCAGGGTCGGCAGTGGCTCACCCGCGGCGAGCGCGTGCTCGCCGCGGTGACGATCGCGCTCGCGGTCCTCGCGATCGTCAGCCTCGCGCGCGGGTGGATCACGCTGTAGGCCCCGCTGCCTCGCCGGGTCACCCGTAGAGGTTCAGGTCGGAGATCGACCACCAGGACGAGGAGGTGCCGGTCTGGACCACGCGCACCCAACGGGCGGTCGTCGTCGGGAGCGTGACCGAGACGAGGGCCGCGGTGCCTGCACCCGTCGCGATCGGGGCTCCCCACGAGGCGCCGTCGCTCGAGACGAGCACCTGGTAGCCGCGCGCGTAGTCGTTCGCGCTGCCGCCCGAGTCCATCGTCAGGCGCGAGAACGTCCGGGCGGCGCCCAGGTCGAGCGTCACGGTCTGGCCGTTGACCATGGGCGAGCCCGACGACCAGCGGGTCGCCGGGTCGGCATCGATCAGGCGCGCGGGCACGTCGCCTCCGCCCGACGACGACGCGGACGCGACCCAGCCCTGCCGCGGCAGCACCGTCGGGGTGGTCGCCGTCCCGGTGGTCAGGTTCAGCTCGGCGATCGACCACCACGACGACGCCGAGCCGGTCTGCACGATCTTGACCCAGCGCGCGCTGGTGCTCGGGAAGGTCGCGACGACCTTGGCGGACGTCCCCGCGCCGGTCGCGACGGGCTGACCCCATGTGGCGCCGTCCGCCGAGACGAACACCTGGTAGCCGCGCGCGTAGTCGTTCGCGCTCCCGGCGGAGTCCATGGTCACCCCGGTGAAGGTGCGGGTCGCACCCAGGTCGACGGTGACGGCCTGGCCGTTCACCATCGGCGCGCCGCTGCTCCACCGGGTGCTCGTCTGGCCGTCGACCATGCGCGCGGGGACGTCCCCGCCGCCCGACGACGTCGCGGTGACCACCCAGCCGGTGCGGTCGAGCGTGCCCGTGCCCGGGTCGACGGGCGTGCCGGGCACCGCGCCGGTCAGGCGCACGTCGCGCGACGACGAGCCGACGAGGATCGCCTGGGTGCCCGCCGCCTTGGTCCACGAGCCGTCCCAGTACTGGAAGCTGCGCGCGTCGAGCGTGACCGAGACCTGCTTCTTCTCGCCCGGCTGGAGCGGCACCTTGGCGAACCCGCGCAGGTTCTTCGGGGCCTCGCCCGACGACGCGGGCTGGCCCACGTAGACCTGCGCGACCTCGGAGCCGGCGCGCGACCCGGTGTTCGTCACGTCGAACGAGACGACGACGTTCCCGGCGCCGTCCGGCGCTCCGACCTGCAGCCCGGAGTAGGCGAACGTCGTGTACGACAGGCCGTGGCCGAACGGGAACAGTGGCGCGATCGCCTGCCGGTCGTACCAGCGGTACCCGACGTCGATGCCCTCGGAGTACTGCTCGGTGCCGTTCTGCCCCGGGAACTGCGCGGCCGTGCGGGCCGGGACGTCGGCGAGCGAGCGCGGGAACGTCACGGGCAGCTTGCCCGAGAAGTTCTCGTCCCCGAACAGCAGCGCGGCCAGGGCCGAGCCGTACTCCTGCCCCGGGTACCAGGCCTCGACGATGCCCCGCACGGACGACGCCCACGGCATCGCCACGGCCGACCCGCTGTTGACCACGACCACCGTGTTCGGGTTGGCGGCGGCCACGTCGGCGATGAGCTGGTTCTGGTCGGCAGGGAGGTCGATGTCGGCGAGGTCGCTGCCCTCGGACGTCGTGCGGCCCGTGAAGACGACGGCCACGTCGGCGGCTCGCGCCGCGGAGACCGCCTGGTCACGCAGGCTCTGACCCGGCAGCTGCCAGCCGAGCGTGAGGTTGGCGCCACCGCCGGCCTGGTAGTAGTCGACCTGGATGCTCACCGGCTGGCCCGCCGTGAGGGAGACGGTCGCAGTCTTCGTCGTCGAGCCCTGGTCGCGCCACATGTCGACGACCTTCTGGCCGTTGACGAACAGCCGGCTGCCGTCGTCGCTGGTCAGCGAGAACGTGTAGGTGCCCGTCGTCGGCGGCGTGACCTTGCCGGTGAAGCGAGCGGACCAGCCCGTCGCCGCGAGCCCGGCAGCGGGCGGTGCGCCCCACGTCGAGTCGACCTGTGGCTCGACGCGGGTCGCGACGGGCGTGCCGGCCTGCGCGGTGCCAGCGAAGTACTCGGCGGTGAGGCCGTGGCCGGCGCCGGTCGCGGGGGTCAGGTAGGTCGTGTCGATCGGCGGCAGCGCGCCGTCGGAGCGCGCTGCGCCGGGTGCGTAGGTGATCGTGGTGCCGGCGCCCGCGCGGGTGCGCAGCCCGTCGAGCGGCGTGACGACGGCCGACGGGTTCACGGCAGCGCTGCCGCCGCCCTGGGTCAGCGCGCCGGTGCCCGCGCCGCCGCCGATCACTGCGACCGAGTGCGTCGCGGCGGTGAACGGCAGCACGGCGGCTGCGTTCTTGAGCAGCACGCTGCCCTGCGTCGCGACCTGGCGGGCAACCGTGCGGTGCGCGGCCGTCGTGACGGTCGCCGCCATCGTGCCCGTCTGCGCGTGGTCGAACAGCCCGCGCCGGAACATCGAGGTGAGGATGCGCCGGACCTTGTCGTCGATGGTCGCGACCGACACCTGACCGTTGTTGACCGCGGTCGTGAGCGCGGAGCCGAAGTAGCGCGCGTCGGGCATCTCCATGTCGAGCCCGTTGTTGGCGGACGCGACCGTGGAGTGCGTGGCGCCCCAGTCGGCCGTGATGAACCCGCCGAAGCCGAGGTCCTTCTTGAGCAGGCCGTTCTGCAGCGCCGCGTTCTCGCACGCCTGCGTCCCGTTGACGAGGTTGTACGAGCACATCGCCGAGTCGACGCCGCCCTTCACGGCCGCGTCGAACGCCGGCGTGTAGATCTCCCGCAGGGCCCGGTCGGAGACGACCGCGTTGCCCGACGTGGCCTGGCGGTTGGTCTCCTGGTTGTACGCGACGAAGTGCTTGACCTGCGCCATCGGCCCCTGGCTCTGGATGCCCTGGATGTCGGCCGTGCCCATCGCGCCCGCGAGGAACGGGTCCTCGCCGAGGGACTCGAACGCCCGGCCCCACCGCGGGTCGCGGACGATGTTCACGGTCGGCGCGAGCACGACGTTGGTGCCCTTGCCCCACTGCTCCGCGCCCAGCACCTCGCCGTAGCTGCGCATGAGGCCGGTGTCCCACGTCGCCGCTCCGGCGACCGGCGCGGCGAGCTGAGTGACGCCGCTCGCCCCGTCGCCGACCCCGACGGGGCCGTCCTGCAGGTGCAGCGCCGGGATGCCGAGCCGCGTGTTGGCGTCGATGCAGCCCGCGTACCCGCACGACGTGCCGCCGTGCAGCATCGCGAGCTTCTCGGTCAGCGTCATCGCGGACAGCAGGCTGTCGGCGCGCTGGGCGGGGCTCAGCGAGGTGTCCATCCACGGCTTGTCCGCGGCCTGGGCGGGCGCGCCGAGGCCGGTCAGGCCGGCGAGCGCCGTGAGCAGGGCAGCAGCGAGTGCGGCGGCGGACCGCCGGAGGGTCGAGCGGGGCATGACGACTCCATCGTCGCGAGCGGTGGCCGTGGCTGCTGGGCACCGGGGGCCTCGTCGCCCACCGACTCTGGGTTGCGCGCCCCCAGCATGACCCAATTCCGGACAAACCGATAGAGCGCTCTCTGCCGCCTCGCGGCGACCGCCCCGAGCGCGAACCCGAGGTTGTCCGCGGCAGAGACCCCGCGACCGCGGACAACCTCGGGTTCGACGAGCCCTCGGCCGGACCTTGACGGGCGGGTGAACGAGTACGTAATGTCCGGGTTGCAGCCTGCAAGAAGTTGACAGGTCGACTGCACAAAGCAGTGTGTCGATCGCAACCTCAGTACGGCGGAGCCTGGCCCACCCTCACGCCGCGGTTCCACGCATCGCGCCGCACCATGCCCACCGGCCTTCCCCCCGAGGTCACCGTCGCAACCCGTCCGGGTGCCTCGTGCGTGCCCGGCGCTGCCCCCGCGTCTTCGCGGGAGACCGAAGGACGTCCTATGAGACCCCGTACACCGATCATCGCCGCGGCGGTCGCCGCGCTCGTCGTCCCGCTCGGCATCGTCGTCGCTGGCTCGGCATCCGCCGCACCCGTGCTGCTGTCGTCGGGCAAGAGCGCCACCGCCAGCAGCTACAACCAGACCTACGTCGCGGGCAACGTGACCGACGGCAACCAGGGCTCCTACTGGGAGTCCGCCAACAACGCGTTCCCGCAGTGGGTCCAGATCGACCTCGGCGCGGCGTCGACCGTGACCGACCTCAAGCTCAAGCTCCCCTCCGGGTGGGGCTCGCGCGACGAGACGCTCTCGGTGCAGGGCTCGACCGACGGCTCGACCTTCGTCAGCCTGAAGGCGTCCGCCACGTACTCCATCTCGGGGGCCAGCACCGCGTCGATCGACGTCACCGACACCTCCGCGCGGTTCGTGCGCGTGAACGTGTCCGCCAACACGGGGTGGCCGGCCGCGCAGATCTCCGAGCTCGAGGTGTACGGCGAGTCGTCGACCCCGCCGGTCGACCCGCCCACGGGCAGCAACCTCGCGCAGGGCCGCCCGATCGCCGCCTCGTCGGTGCAGCAGAACTACGTCGCCGCGAACGCGGTGGACGGCTCGACGTCGTCGTACTGGGAGGGCGCCCCGGGCGCGTACCCGTCCGACCTGACCGTGAGCCTCGCGCAGGCTTCGACGCTGACGGGCGTGGTCGTCAAGCTCAACCCCGACCCCGCCTGGGGCAACCGCACGCAGACCTTCGCGATCCAGGGCCGCACCGGCACGGGCGCGTTCACCCAGCTCAAGGCCTCGGCGGACTACGCGTTCAGCCCGTCGACGGGCAACACCGTGACCATCCCCGTGACCGGCAGCGCGACCGACGTGCGGCTCGTGTTCACCGCGAACTCTGGCTCGTCGAACGCCCAGGTCGCCGAGCTCCAGGTGATCGGCACGACCACCCCGGTGCCGACGAGCCCCGACCTCCAGGTCGCGTTCGTCGCACCGACGGGCACGATCACCCCGACGACTCCCATCGCGCTGCAGGCCACGGTCCGCAACACCGGCACCGCCGCCTCAGCCGCGACGACCGTCGCGTTCAGCCTCGGCGGCCAGAACGTCGGCACGGCGAACGTCGGCGCGCTCGCCGCGGGCGCGCAGGCGAGCGTGTCCGTGGACGCGGGCACCAGGGCGGTCGGGTCGTACCCGGTGACGGTCACCGTGGACCCGGCGGGCACCGTCACCGAGTCGAACGAGACCAACAACTCCGCGAGCGGCACGGTCACGGTCACGAACGGCACGCAGCCGACGAGCCCCGACCTGCAGGTCTCGATCACGGGCACCTCGCCCGCTGCGCCGACGACGAACGACGCGGTCACCGTCTCGGCGACCGTCCGCAACGCGGGCACGGGCGCTGCTCCCGCGACGAGCGTCGCGTTCTCGGTCGGCTCGACGTCGGCCGGCAGCGCACAGGTTCCCGCGCTCGCGGCCGGGGCCCAGGCCACGGTCTCCCTCTCGCTCGGCACGCGCGCGGCCGGTGCGTACACCGTGACCGGCACGGTCGACCCGAACAACCAGGTGAGCGAGTCGAACGAGGCCAACAACACCGGCACCGCGTCGTTCACGGTCACCGACGTCAGCAACCCGCCCACGGGCAACGACCTCGCGCTCGGCCGACCGGCCACGGCGTCGTCGACCGAGTTCTCGTTCGTCGCCGGCAACGCGGTGGACTCCGACGCGAACACCTACTGGGAGGGCGCGGGCGGCCAGTACCCGAGCACCCTCGCGGTCACGCTGGCGTCGCAGTCGACGCTGCAGCAGGTCGTCGTCTCGCTCCCGCCGATCGCCGCCTGGGGTCCGCGCACGCAGACGTTCTCGATCGAGGCCAAGAACGGGTCCGGCCCGTGGCAGCCGATCAAGGCATCGGCCGCGTACGCGTTCGACAACGCGTCGGGCAACAAGGTGACGGTGAACGTCAGCGGCTCGGCGACCGACGTGCGGCTCGTGTTCACAGGCAACACCGGCGCCGGCAACGGGCAGGTCGCGGGCTTCAAGGTGATCGGCACGCCCGCGCCCAACCCCGACCTGACCGTGACGGCCGTGACCGCGAGCCCCGCGTCGCCCGTCGAGGGCACGGCCATCACGCTGACCGCCACGGTGAAGAACGCGGGCAACGTCGCGTCGCCCGCGACGACAGCGGACCTCACGGTCGACGGCACGGTCGCGGGTTCGGTCGCGGTCCCCGCCATCGCGGCGGGTGGGACGACGACCGTCTCCAAGGCCATCGGGACCAAGCCCGCCGGCAGCTACACGATCGGCGCGGTCGTCGACCCGACGAACGCCGTCGTCGAGCAGAACGAGGCCAACAACACCTACGCGAGCCCCACCAAGGTGACGGTCACCGAGGCGCCCGGGCCCGACCTGCAGGTGCTCGGCGTGAGCTCGACCCCGGCCAACCCGGCCGTGGGAGCGAGCGTCTCGTTCACGGTCCAGGTGAAGAACCGCGGCAGCGAGCAGGCCGGGGCGAGCGTCACACGCGTCGTCGTCGGAACCACCACGCTCAACGGCTCGACGGCCGCGATCGCCTCCGGCGCCACGGTCACGGTCCCGGTGAGCGGGACGTGGACCGCGACGAGCGGCGGCGCGACCATCACGGCGACGGCCGACGCGACGGGCACCGTGGCGGAGACCAACGAGAACAACAACACGTTCTCGCAGGCGATCGTCGTGGGCCGGGGCGCCGCGGTGCCGTGGACGTCGTACGAGGCGGAGGCCGGCACGTACACCGGCACCCTGCTCGAGACGGACGCGGTGCGCACGTTCGGGCACACCAACTTCGCGACCGAGTCGTCGGGCCGCAAGTCGGTGCGCCTGGGCAGCCAGGGCCAGTACGTGCAGTTCACGTCGACCAACGCGACCAACTCGATCGTCGTCCGCAACTCGATCCCGGACGCCGCAGGCGGCGGGGGACAGGACGCGACCATCAGCCTCTACGCCAACGGCACCTTCGTGCAGAAGCTCACGCTGTCGTCCAAGCACAGCTGGCTGTACGGCAACGTCGACGGCCCCGAGGCGCTGACCAACACGCCGGGCACGGACGCGCGGCGACTGTTCGACGAGTCGCACGCGCTGCTCCCGCAGTCGTACCCCGTCGGGACGGTCTTCAAGCTGCAGCGCGACGCGGGTGACACCGCGGCCTACTACGTGATCGACTCCGTCGACCTCGAGCAGGTGGCGCCGCCGCTGACCAAGCCCGCGCAGTGCACGTCGATCACGGCGTACGGCGCGGTTCCCGACGACGGCATCGACGACTCCACCGCCATCCAGAAGGCCGTGACCGACGACCAGAACGGCGTCATCAGCTGCGTCTGGATCCCCGTGGGCCAGTGGCGCCAGGAGAAGAAGATCCTCACCGACGACCCGCTCAACCGCGGGACGTACAACCAGGTGGGCATCAGCAACGCCACGATCCGCGGCGCGGGCATGTGGTACTCGCAGCTGTACTCGCTCATCGAGCCGCAGGACCAGACCGCGAGCATCAACCACCCGCACGAGGGCAACTTCGGGTTCGACATCGACGACAACGTCCAGCTCTCCGACATCGCCATCTTCGGCTCCGGCCGGATCCGTGGCGGCGACGGGAACGACGAGGGCGGC
This sequence comes from Brevundimonas sp., assembly GCA_039207135.1. Classification (GTDB taxonomy): domain Bacteria; phylum Actinomycetota; class Actinomycetes; order Actinomycetales; family Cellulomonadaceae; genus Cellulomonas. The sequence continues at coordinate 22,671 of JBCECL010000019.1, read as the reverse complement.
GTCGGCCTCAACGGGCGGTTCGGCAAGAACACCGCGATCTCGAACGTGTGGATCGAGCACGCCAACGTGGGCGTCTGGGTGGGCCGGGACTACGACAACATCCCCGACCTGTGGGGCCCTGCCGACGGTCTGCAGTTCACCGGTATGCGCATCCGCGACACCTACGCGGACGGCATCAACTTCTCCAACGGCACGCGCAACTCGCGGGTGTTCAACTCCTCGTTCCGCACCACGGGCGACGACGCGTTGGCGATGTGGAACAACCCCTACGTCAAGGACCGCACGGTCGACGCCGAGCACGACAACCACTTCGTCAACAACACGATCCAGCTGCCCTGGCGCGCCAACGGCATCGCGATCTACGGAGGCACCAACAACTCGATCGAGAACAACCTGGTCTTCGACACCATGAACTACCCGGGAATCATGCTCGCGACCGACCACAGCCCGCTGCCGTTCGGCGGGACCACGTTGATCGCCAACAACGGGCTGTACCGCACGGGTGGGGCGTTCTGGAACGAGGACCAGGAGTTCGGGGCCATCACGCTGTTCCCGTCCACGCTCGACATCACCGGCGTCACCATCCGGGACACCGACATCGACGACTCGACCTACGACGGGATCCAGTTCAAGAACGGTGGCGGCAACATGCCCGACGTCCGGATCACGAACGTCAAGATCACCAGGTCGAACAACGGCTCGGGGATCCTCGCGATGAGCGGCGCCCGCGGCAACGCCATCCTCTCCGGGGTGACGATCTCGGGCTCGCGCGACGGTGACGTGACCAAGGAGCCGGGCTCGCAGTTCACGTTCAGCGGTAGCTGAGTGCGCGCCGCGCCCCTTCGGCGCGGTGGCATCCGAGGTGCGCGACGGCGTCCGGCCGCCGCGCACCTCGGCGTGCCCGGAATTGCATTTGTCAGCCAAGAGACAATGTCCCGCACGTGCCATTGACGTGCCCCTTTGGGTGTGGTTAGCGTCATTGTCGTCCAGCAGTGGACAAATTCCGAGAGAGCATGGGGGAACAATGAGAGTCAGAAAGAAGGTCGGGCACGCCGTCCTGGCGGTGGCCCTGGCAGGAATGGGCCTTGCCGGTGCCGCAGCCGCGGCTGACGCGGCATCGCTCACGTCGGTCTACAACCCGACCAAGACCTGCTGGCCGCCGCCGCACTACCTCAAGATCACGGCGAAGACGAGCGGCAACACGACCGGCGTCATCACGTGGAACGGCACGGCCTCGACCTGGGCGATGGGGTCGTCGTCGACGTCGACCACCAAGGTCAAGTCGACGACGACGAACAACGCGGGAACCCTCACGGTCACCGCCTCGACGTCCGTCACGAGCCAGTCGCTCAGCTGCACCTGACGCACGCCAGGCCGGTCCCGGGACGGCGCCGTCCCGGGACCGGCATGTCGGCGAGCAATGGAAATGACTTTCAGCTGGTCACGCAAGGCGGTGCGCCGTTTTGCGTGTTCTTTTGTCGATGTGCGGCACGACGGTTTTCACGGCCGCGCTCGCGGCAGCCCGATGGGCGCGACGAGGGGGACACAATTGCGTAGGACGATATTCGGACGTGGCGCCGCGGGTGTCATTCTTGTGGCCGCCGTCGCGGTCGTCGCGGCGGGGTGCGACTCGAGCCAGGGAGCCCGCCCTGAGCCGGTGGCGTACACGCCGCCGGCGTGGATGGCTCAGCAGGCACAGCTGCGCGAGGAGACGAAGGCGAAGCTCCAGTCGTGCATGGATGCCAAGGGCTGGCACAAGACGATCGACGAGTGGGGCGGCGCCGCCGAGCCGTTCACGGGAGCCGACCAGGCGGCGCAGAACGCGTCGTTCATGCGGGACAGCAACGCCTGCAGCGTCGACGCGGGCCGCCCCACGGTGGCCACGGTCGACGACGTGCGCGCGCAGTACCAGGGCGAGCTCGACATCGCGCAGTGCCTGCGATCGCTCGGCTTCGAGGTTCCGCCCGCGCCGCCCCGCGACGTCTGGGTCGAGCAGGCGATGGCGCCTGCGCAGACGGACGTCACCGTCGACGGCAACGCCCCCGCGGTGAGCCGGCTGTGGGGCCCGTTCGACACGATCGACGCACAGGTCGCGAAGAGCTCCGAGCTGCCGGCTGACTACATGCGGACCTGTCCCGAGTGGTACAGCTGACGTGGGCGCCGGATGCCGGACGGAACCGCGATGAGGCGCTCAGGAGTGGCCGCCGCGTGGGTGGGGAGCGTCGTGCTGGCTGCGGGGGTCGCCTGGTGGGCGGCGGGCGCCACCCTGTCGCCGGCGGTCGCCCAGGTCCCGGACCTGCCACCGGCGACCTTCACGGTCGTGGAGGGATCGATCGGTTCGGTCCAGGCGATGCAGGCGTCGGTCTCCTGGCCACGCACGCGCCCGATCACCGCTGCCGCGCAGGGCACGGTGACCTCCGTCGACTTCTCGCCCGGTGCCCAGGTCCGCGCGGGAGACACCCTCTTCACCGTCGACCTGCGCCCGGCCGTAGCCGCGGTAGGCGCGGTCCCCTCGTTCCGTGCCCTGGCGGTGGGCGACCGCGGGCGCGACGTGCGCCAGCTCCACCACCTGCTCGAGGCGGCCGGTGTGCCCGGCGTGCCCGAGGGCGACGTCTTCACCGGGGCCACCGGCGCGGCGGTGCGGGCCTGGCAGAAGTCCTTGGGCGTCGAGCAGAGCGGCCTGGTGGGTCGAGGCGACGTCGTCTACCTGCCGAAGCTCCCCGCGCACGTGGTGCCGGCGGACGGACTGACCGTCGGCGCCTCTCTGGACACGGGGGCGCCGGTGGCGTGGAGCATCTCGTCGCACCCCGTCGTGGCCCTCAAGCTCGACGGCGCAGAGAGCACCAAGACACCCCCGCACGGCGCCGCGGTCGACATCGCCTCCGGGGACGAGACCTGGCACGCCGTCGTCGCCGATGCCGAGCTCGACGAGGACGGCGTCGCCTCCTTGCGACTCGAGGGCGCCCACGGCGGCCCCGCGTGCGGCGCCTCCTGCGGCTCGGTCCCGTACTCGTCGGGCGTCGTGACCCTACCCGCGACGGTCGTGCTGACGCCCGCGGTCGACGGACCGATGGTCCCGGTGTCGGCCGTGGTGACCGCGCCTGACGGATCGGTCCTCGTCCACGAACCCGACGGCACGGCGGTGCCCGTCACGATCCTCGCGTCGGACGGTTCGCGGCTGATCGTGAGCGGCGTGGAGACGGGCGACGTGGTCGCGCTCTTCGGCGACCCGGACGCGGAGCCGGCACCGACCCCGACGCCCCTGCCGACCTCGTGAACCCCGGGCTCGCGACCGACGACCTCACGTTCTCCTACCGTGCTGGCGCGCCGCCCGTCGTCGACCGGCTCTCGGTCGAGTTCCCCGCCGGCGCGCTCACCACGATCACCGGGCCGTCGGGCGGTGGGAAGTCGACGCTCCTGTACGTCGTCGCACTGCTGCTCAAGCCGTCGTCCGGATCGGTGCTGTGGGACGGCGCTCCGGTGGAGTCCCGGTCCGACGCGGAGCGCGCGCGCCTGCGAGCGGCCCGCAGCGGGTTCGTCTTCCAGGACGCGATGCTGGACCCCGCCCGGACCGTCGTCGACAACGTGTGCGAGTCGGCGCTGTTCGCGGGCATGACCTCTCGCGACGCGCGTGAGCGGGCGCAGTCGCTGCTCGACGACCTCGGCGTCGGCCATCGCGCCGACCACCGCCCCGGCGAGATCTCGGGCGGGCAGGCGCAGCGGGTCGCGCTGTGCCGGGCGCTGGTCACCGACCCCGACGTCATCTTCGGCGACGAGCCCACCGGCAACCTCGACGACGAGTCCGCGGCCGTCGTGTGGCGCGTGCTCCGCGATCGCGCGAGCGCGGGGGCGACGGTGGTCGTCGCCACGCACGATCGCGGGCTCGCCGCGACGGGCGACCAGCAGGTGCGCGTCGGATGACGCGGCCGATCAACCGCGGTCGCCCCCGCCCAGGTCCGCTCGTCCGCGACGGCCTGCTGACCGCCCGCGCGCAGCCGGCCGCCACCGCGACGAGCGCGCTCGTCGTCGCGATGGTGTGCCTCGTCGTCCTGCTCACCACGGGCCGGTCGGTCGCGGCCGAGCAGGACGTCGTCGCGTCGATCGACGCGGTCGGCACGCGCCTGGTCACCGTCACCGACACCACGGGCCGGGCCGGGATCGCATCCTCGTCGGTCGAGGCCATCGCCGCGCTCCGCGGCGTCACCTGGGCCTTCGGGCTCGGGCCGGCCACGGCGGCGCACAACAGCGTGATCGGCCGGACGGGTCCCGGCGTCCCGATGCGTGCCTTCGTCGGACCGCTGCCCACGGAGCTGTCCGTGACCGAGGGGCGCGCGGGACGCGCTCCGGGCGAGGCCGTCGCCGGGGTGCGCGCGCTGCGCGGGCTGGGCATGGACCGCGTGGTCGGCGGAGTCGACGACGACCTGCACCGCGCGGCGCTCGTCGGCGCCGTGCGGGCCGACGGGCCGCTCGACTTCCTGCAGGACCTCGTGCTGCGCTCGGCCCAGCCCGACGAGGACGTCCCGCTGAGGTTCGTGTACGTCGAGCTCGACGACGCGGCCCAGTCCGTGGCGCTGGCCCGGGACATCACCGCGGTCATCGACGCGGACGACCCTGGCGCGGTCAAGGTCGAGACGTCCGCGGGGGCGATCGCCCTGCGCGACGTGGTCGCCGGCAGGCTCGGCACCGCGTCGCGCCAGCTCATGGCCGGCGTGCTCGGCGTGGGGCTCGTGCTGGTGACGGTCACGATGCTCGGTGCGGTGAGCGCGCGCCGGCGTGACTTCGGGCGCCGACGCGCGCTCGGGGCCAGTCGGTCGGCCGTCGTCGTGCTCGTGCTCACGCAGTCCGCCGCGGCGGCGGTGTGCGGGGTGCTGGTCGGCATGGCGGCCGGCCTGGTCGTGCTCGGCGTCGGGTCCTCACCGCTGCCGGACGCGGGGTTCGTCGTCGGCGTCGG
>JBCECL010000019.1:0-17620 GCA_039207135.1 Brevundimonas sp. | reverse complement strand
TGCTCGGCGTCGGGTCCTCACCGCTGCCGGACGCGGGGTTCGTCGTCGGCGTCGGAGCGCTCGCGCTCGTCGTGGCGCTCGTCGGGTCGGTCCCGCCTGCCCTCGCCGCGGCCGTGCGCGACCCGGTCCGGATCCTGCGCGTGCCGTGAGCACGCCGACGCGCTCCGGAGCGGGGATCAGGCCCGGGCGTGCCGTCGCGCCACGACCTGCCAGATCCGTGCGGTGCGGAGGAACGGCTCGCGGTCGCACAGGCGCAGCTCGAGGGCCTCGAGCTCGGCGTAGAAGCCGGGGTCGCTCTTGCGGTCGTCGTCCGCGATGTAGTCGGTCACGCAGCGGATGCCGTAGCGGGTCGCGTCGGTGAAGCCGGCCGACGAGAGGGCGTCGATCGCCTCCTCGGCCGAGACCCGGCGCACCTCGTGGTCGAACGTCTGCGTGCGGATGGTGGTCGCGTCGAGCAGGGCGTCCGCCTCGGCGAGGTCCGCCCGACGGATGGCTGCGGCGAGGAGCTCCGCGGGCGGGCTGGGGGCCATGAGCGAGATCGCCCCGCGCTCGTGCACCGCGCGTGCGAGGGCATCCACCAGCTCGGATGTCGACGGCAGGTACTGCACCACGTTGTGGCAGAGCACGAGGTCGAACAGTCCCAACCCGAGCGACCCCAGCGTCTCGACGTCGCCGTGCACGGTGTCGAGACCGCGCGCGGCGGCCTGCGCGAGCAGGTCGGCGGACTGGTCGAGCACGGTGACCGCGTGCCCGGCCGCCGCCAGGGGCGCCGCGTCCGACCCGTCTCCGCCGCCCACGTCGAGCACGCGCAGGGAGCCACCACCCAGGCTCGTGACCGTGCGGGCCAACGTCTCGGCGGCCACGCGGTAGCGGATGCGTCCCCACGGCGCCTGCTGCCAGGCCTGCCAGGCGTCGAGGTGCTCGTCGAATGCGGTCACGCGGTCAACCTAGCCGGACCGGGGTCGCCAGCGGGCGCCCAGCTCGGCTCCGGTCGGCGCGCTCGGCGGGAGCCGGTCGGCCGACGGGCGCAGCCCGGCGAGCTGGATCTCGACGTACCGCGCCCGCAGCTGGGCCGCGCGTGCCGGATCTCCGAGCCGCACGGCGGTGAGCTGCTCCCAGACCATCACGAGGTCCTCGTCCACGAGGTCGTCGCGCACGACTCCGGCCTGCTGGGCCGCCGCGAGCAGCCCGTGCGCGAGTCGTCCGGACTCGTCGGCCAGCTCGCGGTGCTCGTCGGTGGGCGTGAACAGGCCCGCGAGGTTGACGGTCAGCGCGTGCACGTCGGACGCGACGACGCCCCGGACGAAAGCGGCCAGCGCCTCCCACGGGTCGCCTTCCTGCTGCGCGAGGCGGGCCACGGCGACGAACTCCTTCAGGCCGTCGAGGCACAGGCGGCTGAGCAGCGCCTCCTTGCTCGGGTAGCGCCGGTACAGCGCGCTGATCCCGACGCCCGCGGCCTGGGCGACCGCCGCGACGGGGGCGGTCGGATCGGCGATGAACGTGGCCCGCGCGGCGGCGAGGATGGCCGCGTCGTTGTGGGCCGCCTGGCCGCGTCGGCCGTCGAGCGGAGTCGTGGGCATGACGCGATGCTAGCCCTTGAACGGAACGAAGTATTCCGCTACGGTGAGAGAACCGGAATGAATCATTCCGTTCCAACGTCAGGAGACCACGATGACCGGCTTTCCCGCACTCGACGAGGCCCACCGCCTCCTGCGCACGGCGGCTCTCGGGCTGTCGGCCGAGGACCTCTCGCGCCGCACGCCCTGCGCGCAGTGGAACGTCGCGCAGGTCCTCCAGCACGCGGCGGGTGACCAGCGCGCGTATGCCGTCACCCTCACCGGGAGCGACGGTCCGACGTACGACCCGTTCGCCCCCTCGGGGACCATCGAGACCGCGCTGGACGACCTTGTGGGTTCCGCGATCGGTGCCGCGGCGGGGGCTTTCGCCGTCGTCGACCCGCAGGGTGAGGCGCCGACGCCGCTGCCGCAGGGGGTGCTGCCCGCTCGTGCGGCCGCGGGCGCTGCCGCGCTCGACGCCGCCGTGCACGCCTGGGACGTGTCGGTCGCCGTCGGGCGCCCGTCGCCCCTGGGCGACGAGCTCGCGACCGAGCTGATGTGGGTCGCCACGCAGATCGTCGAGCCGCTTCGTGCGTGGGGCGCGTACGCCGCGGCGCTCGACCCGGTCGCGGACGACAGCGCGGCCGACGGGCTCCTGCGCTACCTCGGCCGCGACCCGCACTGGGCCTGACCGCGGCGCGACGCGACACGACGGGACGGGGTGCCGCAGCGTCGGGGCTGCGTGAGAACCTGCACCCGTGCCCGACATCGATGACGTGGCCCGCGCCGCGGGCGTCTCCACGGCCACGGTCTCGCGCGCGCTGCGCGGGCTGCCCAACGTGGCGCCCGCGACGCGTGACCACGTCCGCGCCGTGGCGGCGGAGCTCGGCTACTCGGCGTCACCCTCGGCGGCCTCGCTCGCCTCGGGCCGCACGCGCACGATCGGCGTGCTCACGCCGTGGGTCAGCCACTGGTTCTTCGCCAACGTGATCGAGGGCGCCGAGCGCGCGCTGCGCGTCTCCGACTTCGACGCCCTGCTGCACACGTTCGAGGTGTACCGCGGGGGCCCGCGCCGGCGCGTGGACCCGGGGCTGCTGCGCCGGCGGGTCGACGGCATCGTCGTCGTCGGACTGCCCCTGGCCGACGACGAGATCGCCGACCTCGCCGGGCTGGGCGTCCCGCTCGTGTTCGTCGGGTCGGGCCCGCCCGGCCAGATCGTCGTGCGGCTCGACGACGAGCTCGCGGCCCGCACGGCCACGGCCCACCTGATCGAGCTCGGCCACCGGCGGATCGCCCACCTGACGGGCGACCCCGGCGACGTCCTGCCCTGGTCGCCCGCCGAGGAGCGCGTGGTGGGGTGGCGCGCGACCATGCGGGCGGCCGGGCTGGACGCGGACCTCGAGGTGCACGGCTACTTCGACGTCGCCGGCGCGCGCGAGACGGCCACGACTCTGCTGCGCGAGCACCCCGACGTGACCGCGGTGTTCGCGGCGTCCGACGAGATGGCGATGGGCGTGGTGCTCGCCGCCGCCGACCTCGGCCTGGCGGTGCCGGGCGACCTGTCGGTCATCGGGATCGACGGCCACGACCTGGGCGACCTGATCGGGCTGACGACCGTCGCCCAGGACGCGTCCGACCAGGGAGCCCGCGCGGCGAACATGCTGCTCGACCTGGTCGCGGGCGGCACGGTTCCGCAGGTCACGACGTTCCCGACGCGGCTGCTGATCCGCCGGACGACCGGACCTGTGCGCCAGCAGTGACCCAATCGTTACGCGTCTGAGCCCTGCAACCGGTTGTGAAAACATTCCGTAAGCGCTTACATCGAGGGACAACGGAGTTCCGCCCAAGGCGGATGAATCGCCCACCCCCGACGATGTGGAGTGCACGATGAACAGTGTTCGTACCCGCGGCCTCGTGGCCGCGACCGCAGGAGCCGCGCTCGCGCTGGGCCTGGCCGGCTGCTCAGGCGGCGACGACAACAGCTCGTCGACCCCGAGCGGCAGCGCCTCCGGCTCCACCGACTGCGCCGACTTCACGCAGTACGGCGACCTCAAGGGCAAGACCATCTCGGTGTACACCTCGATCGTCGCGCCCGAGGCGGACCAGCAGACGGCGTCGTACAAGCCGTTCGAGGAGTGCACCGGCGCGACCATCAAGTACGAGGGCTCGCGCGAGTTCGAGGCCCAGCTGCCCGTGCGCCTCAAGGCGGGCAACCCGCCGGACATCGCCTACGTGCCTCAGCCCGGGTTCCTCAAGTCCATCGTGGCCCAGTACCCCGACGTGGTCGTGCCCGCTCCTCAGGAGACGATCGACAACGCGAAGCAGTACTACAGCGAGGAGTGGGTCAACTACGGCACGGTCGACGGCAAGCTCTACGCGACGCCGCTCGGCTCGAACGTGAAGTCGTTCGTCTGGTACTCGCCGCAGGCGTTCGAGGACAACGGCTACACCGTGCCGACGACGTGGGACGACCTCATGGCGCTCACCGAGAAGATCAAGACCGACCACCCCGAGGCCAAGCCGTGGTGCGCGGGCATCGAGTCCGGTGACGCGACCGGCTGGCCGGCAACGGACTGGCTCGAGGACGTCGTGCTGCGCACGGCGGGCCCCGACGTCTACGACCAGTGGGTCAACCACGACATCCCGTTCAACGACCCGCAGATCCTCGCGGCGCTCAAGACCGTCGGCGGCATCCTCAAGAACCCCGACGACGTCAACGGCGGGCTCGGCGACGTGAAGTCCATCGCGACCACGGCGTGGAACGAGGCGGGCAACCCGATCCTCGACGGCACGTGCTTCCTGCACCGCGCGGCGAACTTCTACCAGGCCAACTGGGACGAGGGCGTCAAGGTCCAGGAGGAGCCGACCGACGACGGCGTCTACGCGTTCTACCTGCCCGGCAAGACGGCGGACGACAAGCCGCTGCTCGGCGGCGGTGAGTTCGTGACCGGGTTCGCCGACCGCCCCGAGGTGGCCGCGTTCCGCACCTACCTGTCGAGCCCGCAGTGGGCCGACGCGAAGGCCAAGGTCACCGGCCAGGGCTGGATCTCGGCGAACAGCGGTTTCGACTCCTCGCTGCTCCAGTCGCCGATCGACCAGCTGTCGTTCAAGCTCTTGACCGACAAGACGTACACGTTCCGGTTCGACGGCTCCGACCAGATGCCCGGTGCCGTCGGGGCTGACGCCTTCTGGAAGCAGATGACGGCGTGGATCGCTGAGGACCAGTCCGACGAGGCCACGCTCGACAACATCGAGAAGGCCTGGCCCGCGTCCTGACGCGCACGGCAGGGGAGGGGTCGCCGAACGACGGCGGCCCCTCCCCTGGCTGCACCCGTCCCGCACCCGTTCCGCACCCCGACTGCACCCGACCCGACCACCCCGACCCGACAGCACCCGACCCGACCGCACGACGACGTGCCGACGAGAGGCTGACAACGGATGGACTGGCTCCTCCACGCCGAAACCACCGGCCACAAGCTCACGCTCATGGTCATCGCGATCCTGCTCTTCGTCGCGGTGATGGGGATCGTGCTCTTCGGGCTCGACCGGCTCAGGCGGGTGCCCACGTGGGTGCTCGTCGCCGGCTTCCTGGGCCCGACCCTGCTCATGCTGACGTTCGGGCTGGTCTACCCCGGCCTCAACACGATCCGCCTGTCCCTCTTCGACGAGAACAGCAAGAACTTCGTCGGCCTCGACAACTACGTCACCGCGTTCACCGACCCGCAGTTCCAGATCGTGCTGCGCAACACCGTGCTCTGGGTCGTCCTCGTCCCGTTGTGCGCGACCTTCATCGGGCTCGTGTACGCCGTGCTGATCGACCGGGCCCGCTTCGAGTCGTTCGCCAAGACGCTGATCTTCCTGCCGATGGCGATCTCCCTGGTGGGCGCGTCGATCATCTGGAAGTTCGTGTACGAGTACCGCCCGGACATCGGGAACATCCACCAGATCGGGCTCGCGAACCAGCTGCTCGTCTGGCTCGGGCTGCCGCCGCAGCAGTTCCTGCTCACCGAGCCGTGGAACACCCTGTTCCTCATCGTCGTGATGATCTGGATCCAGGCCGGGTTCGCGATGACCGTGCTCTCCGCCGCGGTCAAGGCCATCCCCGACGACATCGTCGAGGCCGCCCGTCTCGACGGGCTGCACGGCGTGGGCATGTTCCGGTTCATCACGGTGCCGTCGATCCGTCCCGCGCTCGTCGTCGTCCTCACGACCATCGCGATGTCGACGCTCAAGGTGTTCGACATCGTCCGGACCATGACGGGCGGCAACTTCAAGACGTCGGTCGTCGCCTACGAGTTCTACACGCAGAGCTTCCGCGCGGAGAACTACGGGCTCGGCGCCGCGCTCGCGGTCCTCCTGTTCGTGCTGGTGATCCCGATCGTCATCTACAACGTGCGGCAGATGAAGCTCTCGGAGGAGGTCCGATGACGGCCATCCCGCCCACCGACCTGCTCGACAGCACGGTCGGGGAGACACGCAAGGAGTCGAGGCTGTCCCGCGCCGACAAGCGGGCCATCGCGGCGAAGGGAAAGCTGTCGTCGCCGTGGGCCTCGGCCGTCGCGATCATCATCGCGGCCCTGTGGACGATCCCGACGCTCGGCCTGCTCGTCACCTCGTTCCGCCCCCGCTCGGACATCCGGCGCACGGGTTGGTGGATGTCGTGGCAGGACCCGAACTTCTCGTTCGACAACTACCACGAGGTCCTGTTCGGCTCGTCGACGCAGCTGTCCAGCTACTTCGTGAACTCGGTGGTCGTCACCCTGCCGGCCGTCATCATCCCCATCTCGCTCGCGCTGCTCGCTGCGTACGCGTTCGCGTGGATCGACTTCAAGGGCAAGAACGTCCTGTTCGTCGCGGTGTTCGCGCTCCAGGTCGTGCCGATCCAGGTCACGATGATCCCGCTGCTCACGCAGTACGTGAGCGCCGGGCTCAACGGCACGTTCTGGGTCATCTGGCTGTCGCACTCGATCTTCGCGCTGCCGTTGGCCATCTACCTGCTGCACAACTTCATGAAGCAGATCCCGCGCGAGCTGGTCGAGGCCGCGCGGGTGGACGGTGCGGGGCACGTCAAGATCTTCTTCGGCGTGCTGCTCCCGCTGCTCACGCCGGCGATCGCCTCGTTCGCGATCTTCCAGTTCCTGTGGGTGTGGAACGACCTGCTGGTCTCGCTGGTGTTCGGGGCGCCCGAGACGTTCCCGCTGACGGTTCGCGTGGCCGAGCTGTCCGGCACGCGTGGCTCGCAGTGGCAGCTGCTGTCCGCGGGCGCGTTCGTGTCGATGATCGTGCCGCTCATCGTGTTCCTCGCGCTTCAGCGGTACTTCGTGCGCGGGCTGCTCGCGGGGTCGGTCAAGGGGTAGATGCACCGACGGGTGCCCGGTCCTCGCTGCGGAGGACCGGGCACCCGTGCGTCAGGACGTGACCGGTGCGTCAGGACTTGATCGCGAAGCCGCCGCGCAGCAGCGCCTCGTCGCGCGACGACGGGCCGACGAGCAGCTCGAACGCGCCCGACTCGACGATGCGGTTGCCGTCGGCGTCCACGAGCGTGCAGTCCGCGGCGGCGACCTCGATCGCGACCGTGCGGCTCTCGCCCGGCTCGAGCCGCACCTGGCGGTACGCCTTGAGCTCCTTCTCGGCCCAGGTGACCGTCGAGACGACGTCGTGCACGTAGATCTGCACGGTCTCGATCGCCGGCCGCGTGCCCGTGTTGCGCAGCGTGACCTCGGCGACGATGGTGTCGTCCGCGGTGACCGCGGGCGTCAGCACGTGCAGGTCGCCGTACTCGACCGTCGTGTAGGACAGCCCCTCGCCGAACGCGAACGCCGGGCTCTGCGTGAGGTCGGCGTAGCGCTGGCCGTGCTGGCCGGGCAGCTGGTTGTAGAACGTGGGCTGCTGACCGACGTGGCGCGCGTACGAGATGGGCAGGCGGCCCGACGGCTCGATCAGTCCGAGCACGAGCTCGGCGACGGCCCGCCCGCCGCGCATGCCCGGGTTGGCCGCGTGGATGATCGCGGCCGCGCCGTGCGCGGAGGCCGGCAGGACCAGCGGCTTGGAGCTGATCACCACGACGACCATCGGGGTGCCGGTCTCGGCAAGCGCGTCGAGCAGCGCGACCTGGCCGCCGATGAGGTCGAGCGTGGCCGTCGAGCGGCCCTCGCCGACGAGCTCGATGCAGTCGCCGACCACGGCGACGACGTAGTCCGCGCCCTGCGCCGCGGCGACGGCCTCGGCGATCAGCGCGTCGTCGGGCTCGGACGGGATGACGACCTGCGGGCGCGGCTGACCGTCGGGGAAGAACTCGCCCTCGGGGTCCGGGCCGACCGTGAGGATGTCGGCGCCGCGAGCGTGCGTGACGGTCCAGCCAGCGGGGACGTGGTCGCGGAAGCCGTCGAGCACGGTCTGCGTCATGTGCCGCGGGTGGCCCTCGGGCAGCCAGTCGGCCTGGCCGGACGCGCCGGCCCAGTCGCCGAGCTGCGTGTGCTGGTCGTCGGCGTTGGGGCCGACGACGGCGACCGTCCGGGCCGGGCCGTCCCCGACAGCGCGGCCGTCCGCACCGGCCGTCAGCGAGCCCTCGAGCGGCAGGGTGCCGTCGTTGGCGAGCAGGACGAGCGAGCGGCGCGCGATCTCGAGGTTGAGCTCGGCGTGCGCGTCGGAGCCGACGTGCTCGGCGACGAGGTCGAGCGCGGGGTGCCGCGGGTTCTCGAACAGGCCGAGCTCGAACTTGAGCGTGAGGATGCGCGCGACGGCGGCGTCGATCTGCGCCTCGTCGGCCAGGCCCAGCTCGACGGCCTCCTGGGCGCCGGCGAAGAAGTTCGGCGTGGTCATCACCATGTCGTTGCCGGCCTTGATGGCCCGCGCCGACGCCTCGGTGTAGTCGGCGGCGATGTGCTGCTCCCACACCATGCGGCCCACGTTGTCCCAGTCGGTGATCAGCGTGCCGGTGTAGCCCCACTCGCCGCGCAGCACGTCGTTGAGCAGCCAGTTGTTGACCGTGATCGGCACGCCGTCCATCGACTGGTAGCCGAGCATGAACGTGCGGCAGCCCTCCTTGGCCACGCGCTCGAACGGCGGCAGGAACCACGAGCGCAGCTTGCGCCGGCTGATGTCGGCCTCGGACGCGTCGCGCCCGCCCTGCGTCTCGGAGTAGCCGGCGAAGTGCTTGGCGGTCGCGAGGATCGCCGTCGGGTCGTCGAGGCCGTCGCCCTGGTAGCCGCGGACCATCGCCGAGGCGAGCTCGCCGATGAGGAACGGGTCCTCGCCGAACGTCTCGCTCACGCGGCCCCAGCGCAGGTCGCGCGTGATGCAGAGCACCGGGGAGAACGTCCAGTGGATGCCGGTGGCGGAGACCTCGACGGCGGTCGCGCGGGCGACCCGCTCGACGAGCTCCGGGTCCCACGTGGCGGCCATGCCGAGCTGCGTCGGGAAGATCGTGGCGCCGACCCAGAACGAGTGGCCGTGGATGCAGTCCTCGGCGACCAGCAGGGGGATGCGCAGGCGCGTCTTCTCGGTGAGCTCGGCGGCCTCGCGGACGCGCTCGGGCGACGCGTGCAGGATCGAGCCCGTGTGCATCTCCTCGATGGCGGCGCGGACGCCGTCCTTCGCGTTGAGCTGCAGCATCTGGCCGACCTTCTCGGCGAGCGTCATGCGGCCCAGCAGGTCGGCGACGCGCTCGGCAACGGGCAGCTGCGGGTCCTGGTACGGCATGTCGGCACTCACGTCGGTGCCCCCTCTCGGCGTGCGCCACGGCGCTGTGGTCGGCGATGAACTCGAATCGTTTCGAAGGGAGATTACCCCTTTCACCTACTGAACGGTAAGCGATTGAGGCCCTTGTTGGTGGCGAACTGCGCCACGACTTCCTCACAACCCCTCGCCGACCGCCCTCGCGCCCCGCCGCCAGCGCGCCGTTCCGGCGATGGAGATGGAGGTTCGGCGTGGGTGCGCTGGTTCAGATCGGCGTGATGATGCCGAACCTCCGCGATGAACGCGAGGCCGGGCCTCCGGGCTCGGTGGCGGGGGCCGGTGGTGGCTCGTCGTGGCGGGTGTCGCGGGATGGCAACGTCGCCATGCGCGTGATGGTGCGGGTCGGGGGACCGAGGGTCGACGAGGCGGGGGTGGTTGACAATTCGGACGAAGTGCCGCCAGTATCCCCATCTGAAAGCGCTCTCAGTCTCGCCCGGTTCCGGCCCCAGAACGAGAGCGCTGACCCATGACCACCGGTGGCGTCGCGCGGGCTGCAGCGACGCCACCGGTGCTTCGTCGGCCGGCTGCCCGAGTCGCCGACCTCCGGTAGCGTCCGAAGTCAGACGCCGATCGCGGAGGTTCGCACCATGTCGTTCCAGGCCTACCTCGACAACATCGAGGACAAGACCGGCCTCACCCCTCGCCAGTTCGTCGAGCTCGCGCACGAGCGCGGGTACGACGACCCGTCGGTCAAGGCCGGCGTGATCCTGGAGTGGCTCAAGACCGACTACGACCTGGGCCGCGGCCACGGCATGGCCCTGGTCCACGTCATCAAGAACGGTCCGACGATCGGCCAGAAGTTCGTCGGCACCGACGGCGTGCACCGCGACGAGACCGACACGCTCTGGCTCGACGGCAAGGCGACCAAGCCCACGCCGTAGCCGCGGGGCGGGCGCGGTGGCAGGCTGGCGCACATGAGGCCGTTCGTGCCGCAGGACTACGTCGTCAGGCGCCGTCGCGCCGCCGCGCAGGCACGCGACGCGGGCCTCGCCGGGGTCCTCGTCGCGCCCGGACCCGACCTCGCCTACTTCACCGGCTACGCCCCGACCGCGATCCTCGAGCGGCTGACGATGCTCGTCATCCCCGCGCAGGGCGACCCGACGGTGGTCGTGCCCCTGCTCGAGCGCGGCGACCTCGTGGCCGTGACCGGCGACTCGCTCGAGGTCGTGGCGTGGAAGGACGGGGACGACGAGTACGCGACGGTCGGTCGGCTCCTGCGAGACGGCCGGTGGGCGGTGTCCGACGCGACGTGGGCACTGCACGTCCTCGGCCTGCAGCGCACGCTGCCCGGGGCGTCGTTCGCGGCGTTCACCGAGGTGCTGCCGATGCTGCGGGCCGTCAAGGACGCCGAGGAGCTCAGCCGGCTCGCCGCGGCCGGGGCGGCGGCCGACGCGGCGTTCGCCGACGTGCTCGGACTGCGGTTCACGGGCCAGCGCGAGCGGGACATCGCCGACGACCTCGCGCAGCTGCTGCGCGCGCACGGGCACGAGCACGTCGACTTCACGCTCGTGTGCGCGGGCGAGAACGGCGCGGACCCGCACCACGACGCCGGTGACCGGGTGATCGTCGACGGGGACATGGTCGTGCTCGACTTCGGCGGCCTCATGCACGGGTACGGCTCGGACACGAGCCGCACGGTGCACGTGGGGGCCGAGCTGACCGACGAGGAGCAGGAGGTGCACGACGTGGTGCGCGCCGCTCAGCAGGCCGGGTTCGAGGCGGTGCGTCCGGGGGCAGCGTGCCAGGACGTCGACCGGGCCGCGCGTGCCGTCATCGTCGAGGCGGGGTACGGCGAGTTCTTCATCCATCGCACGGGCCACGGCATCGGCACGACGACGCACGAGCCGCCGTACATGGTCGAGGGCGAGGAGCGGCTCATCGAGGCGGGCATGTGCTTCAGCGTCGAGCCGGGGATCTACCTGCCGGGCCGGTTCGGCGTGCGCATCGAGGACATCGTCGTCGCCTTCCCGCCGGGCCACCCCGACCGCGCTCTCCGCCTGAACGACAGCCCGCGTGAGGTGCAGGTCGTCGGCTGATCCGGCACGCTCGCACCATGTGGTGGATCTGCGCGACGTGCGCCGTGGAGCACGATTCCCGTCCCGACGTGTGCGCGATCTGCGCCGACGAGCGCCAGTGGGTGCCCGAGTCCGGCCAGGCCTGGACGACGCTCGACGAGCTGGGCACCGCGGGCACGCGGGTCGAGGTGCACGAGCTCGAGCCAGACCTGTTCGGCCTGCGCACGAGCCCGGGCGTCGGCATCGGGCAGGAGTCGAAGGTGGTCCGCACGCCCGACGGGATGCTCCTGTGGGACCCGCTGGGCTACGTCGACGACGCGGCCGTCGCCGCGGTGCGCGCCCTCGGCGAGGTGACCGCCGTGGTCGCCAGCCACCCGCACATGTTCGGCGTGCAGGTCGAGTGGTCGCGCGCGCTCGACGACGTGCCCGTGCTGGTCGCCGAGCCGGACCGGCAGTGGGTGGCGCGCGACGACCCGGCGATCGAGACGTGGCAGGGCGACCTCGAGGTGCTGCCCGGCGTCGTGCTCTCGCAGCCGGGCGGGCACTTCCCCGGGAGCTCGGTGGTGCACTGGGAGGCGGGCGCCGACGGGCGCGGCGTGCTGCTCAGCGGCGACACGATCTTCGCCAACCCCGACCGCACGTCGGTCAGCTTCATGCGCAGCTACCCCAACCGGATCCCGCTGTCCGGGGCGGTCGCCGAGCGGGTCGCGCACCACGTGGCCCGCCGCCCGTTCGACCGGCTCTACAACAACTTCGAGGGCGTGATCCCGCGCGACGCCCGGGACGTCGTGCTGCGCTCGGCGGCCCGGCACGCGGCCTGGACCCGCGGGGACTACGACGCGCTGACCTGAGCCAGCAGCCCCAGGATCTGCTCGGTGGTGCCGGTCTCGCCGATCCGCGGGAACGAGCGCTCGACGCTGTGCCGGTGGTTGACCTCGTCGCGGTCGCTCATCGCGTCGGTCGCGAACGTGACGTTGTAGCCGTGGTCGAACGCGGCGCGGCCGGTGGCCTCCACGCCGATGCTCGTGGCGATCCCGGCCAGCACGATCTGCGTGACGCCGCGCCGGCGCAGCTGCAGGTCGAGGTCGGTGCCGTAGAACGCGCCCGGGTTGCGCTTGGTCACGACGACGTCCTCGGGGTGCCCGGTGAGCTCGTCGGCCAGGACGTCCCAGCCCTCGGGGCGCGCGCCGCCGCGCGGGACCTCGGTGCGGCCGCGGGCCGCGTCCGACCCGTCGGGTCGCGAGGTGACGCGCACGAGCACCACGGGCAGGCCGCGCTCGCGGAACGCGTCGGCCAGGGCGGCGGAGCGCGCGACGACGTCGGTCGCAGCGTGCGGCTGGGTGGCCATCGCCGTGATGCCGGCCTGGAGGTCGATGAGCACGAGGGCGGTGGTCGGGTCGAGCGTGGTGGCGGTCATGGTGGGTGCCTCTCGGTCGGTGGGGTCAGTAGGTGGGGACGCCGGTGCGGCGCAGGGAGCGGTCGACGAGGGTGACGACGACGAGCAGCGCGGCCGCCGCGATCATGAACGCGGTGAGCTCGTGCATCCCGTCCGTCGTGACGCCCTCGTCGAAGAAGTAGGCGGTGGCGGCCGACGACGCGATCGCGCCGAGGTAGGTGAAGGTGCGCAGCAGCCCGGCCGACGCCCCGATCCGCTCGGGATCCGCCTGGTGGTAGAGCGCGTTCTGGTTCGCGAGGCCGTTGAGCCCCTGCGGCA
The DNA here is from genome assembly GCA_039207135.1 of Brevundimonas sp. Lineage (GTDB taxonomy): Bacteria > Actinomycetota > Actinomycetes > Actinomycetales > Cellulomonadaceae > Cellulomonas. The sequence continues at coordinate 4,598 of JBCECL010000019.1, read as the reverse complement.
CCCCCATCGCCAGGGCGATGCCGGCGAGCGCGACGATCGAGGTGGAGGCGTCCACGAGGAGCAGCAGCGAGCACGCGACGACGAGCGCCACGGACCCGACGACGAGCTTGCCGCGCACGCGCGGGTTGCGGCCCGAGACGGCCGTGACCGCGATCCCGCACGCGAACATCGGCAGCAGGAGCAGGCCCGCGCCCGACGCCGACAGGCCGCGACCGGCCTCGAGCCACTGCGTGTAGCCGTACAGGAACGCGTACGAGACGGTGGTCGCGAGCACCTGCCGGACGTAGGTGGCGAGCAGGGGCCGGTTGCCGGCCAGGACGCGCAGGTCGATGAACGGGTCGTCGACCCGTCGTTCGCGCCAGACGAAGGCGACGCCGAGGACGAGGGCGATCGCGAGCTCGAACCCGTGGGCGGTGCCCGGGCTCATCAGGAAGAGCATCGCCGCGACGAGCATCCCGGCGAACAGCGCGATCCCGGGGATGTCGAGCGCGCGACGCGGCCCGTCGGGCCGGGCGGTCCGGGGCAGGTAGAGCGTGCCGAGCACCAGGCAGGCGACGGACAGCGGGATGTTGACGGTGAAGATGGCGCGCCAGCCGCCGACGGCGATGAGCAGCCCGCCCAGGGTCGGGCCGATGACCGCGACCACCTGGTTCGCGATCGCGAGCAGCGACAGGATGCCGCTCGGGCTGTCGAGGCCGGTGCGGCGCGACTCGCTGCGGATGAGGTACATGGCCGCGGGGTAGCCGGCGCACGTGCCGAGCCCGATCAGGACGCGCGCTCCGATCAGCGTGCCGATGTTCGGCGCAAGGGCGCCGAGCAGCCCGGCCGCGCCGACGAGCGCGGTGCTGACGAGGTAGAGCGGGCGTGGCCCGAACGTGTCGACCAGCCGCCCGACGACGGGCTGGCCCACCGACGTGGCGAGGTACAGCGCGGTGACCAGCCACGCCGTCTGGGCGGCTGGCGCGCCGAGCGCGATGCCGATCGGCACGAGCGCGACCGCGAGCATCGAGGAGTTGATCGGGTTGAGGATCGAGCCGAGCACCATGGGCGCGACGAGCCGGCGGTCGAAGGCCTTCACGGGCTCGGCAGGAGCAACCTCCACCCGATCACGCATACCTGCACGATACATCTATTTGCGGTGCGGCCGATCCGTGCGCCCGGCCAGCTCGGCTAGGCCAGCGTCGCGACGAGGGCGTCGACCTCGTCGGCCGACAGGGTGGGCAGTCCGAGGTCCGCCAGGACGCCGCCCAGCTCGTCGTCCGAGACGACCCGCTCGGAGACCGGCCCGGCCGGGGAGTCGACGCGCAGCACGCGGCCCGTGAGCCAGCGCAGCACGTGGTCGTCCTTGCGCTGCACGCGGATGCCGTGCGTGAAGTGCGAGGTCGGGCTCGTGGACGTGACGTGGTTGGCGCCCACGACGTCGACGAAGTACGTCGACTCGTCGGGCACCGTGTACAGCGACGCCCACTGCCCGACCCGCTGCTCGGACAGCCGCCAGCCGTGGGCCGTGCGGTCGGTGCGGAACCACCAGTCGCCCTGCTGGACCTCCGCGCCGTCGACGAGCGGCACGGGCTCGATGAGGCCCGCCCCGAAGCCCGTGTCCGCGAGCCACGTCTGCCCGTCGCGCTGGACCAGCAGCACGAGGTGCGACCGAGGTCGCGGCTGCACGGCAGGGTCGCCGATGCGTGCGAGCCGCCGCTCCACGTCGTACCCGAGCTGCTCGAGCGCCGCACCGAGCAGGAGCGCGTGCTCGTAGCAGTAGCCGCCGCGCCCGCCGCGCAGGATCTTCGCGGCGATGTCGGGCAGCTCGACGCTCACGCCGCGCCCGAGCATCACGTCGAGGTTCTCGAACGGCACGGTCGCGAGCTGCGCGCGGTGGATCGTCGCGAGGTCGTCGTCGGCCGACGCCCCCGTCCGAGCCAGGTACGCCTCGAGATCCAGGGTGCCCCACTGCTCGTCCATCCCGGCAGTCTGCCGGACAAACCGCACGCCAGGGCGCGGGGCGCTGGTGCACGATGGCGGCGTGCTCCTCACCGTGACCTCGACTGCCCCGCAGGCGACCGACCTGGGCTTCCTGCTGCACAAGCACCCGGACCGGGTGCAGTCGTTCGAGCTCCCCGTCGGGACCGCGCACGTCTTCTACCCCGAGGCCACGCCCGAGCGCTGCACGGCTGCGCTGCTGCTCGAGGTCGACCCGGTCGCGCTCGTGCGAGGCCGCGCCTCGACCCAGGACCAGTACGTCAACGACCGCCCGTACGCGGCGTCCTCGCTGCTCGCGGTCGCGCTGGGCAAGGTGTTCTCGACCGCGCGCACCGGGCGCTGCGCCACGCGCCCGGACCTGGAGGGCGTGCCGCTCCCGCTCACCATCCACGTGCCGGCCGTCCCGTGCGCCGAGGGCGCCGACCTCGTCGAGCGCCTCTTCGCGCCGCTCGGGTGGCAGGTCGACGCGTCGGTTCCGCCGCTGGACCCGCAGGTGCCGGCGTGGGGCGACGCGCCGTACGTCGACCTGACGCTCGTCGGCACGATGGCCCTCGACGCCGCCCTCACGCACCTGTACGTGCTGCTGCCCGTGCTCGACGACGACAAGCACTACTGGGTCGGCGCCGACGAGGTCGACAAGCTGGTCCGCGCCGGGACGGGCTGGCTCGCCGACCACCCCGAGCGAGAGCTCGTCACGCGGCGCTACCTCGCGCACCAGCGCAGCTACGTCGAGGACGCCACGTCGCGCCTGGTGGCGCTCGACGACGTCGAGGCACCGCTCACGGAGCCGGTCGCTCGTCCCTCGCTGGCGCGCGCCCGCCGCGAGGCGGTCGCCCTCGCGCTGCGCGACATCGGCGCGCGTCGGGTCGTCGACCTCGGCTGCGGGGAGGGCGCGCTGCTGCGCGAGCTCGTCACCGATCCGTCGTTCACCGAGCTCGTCGGCGTGGACGTCGCCGCGCGCGAGCTCGACCGGGCCGCGCGATGGGTGGACCGGCTGCCGGACCAGCAGCGCACGCGCGTCACGCTGCGGCAGTCGTCGGCCACCTACCGCGACCCGGCGATCGCGGGCTTCGACGCGCTCGTGCTGATGGAGGTCGTCGAGCACCTGGACCCGGAGCGGCTGCCCGCGCTCGAGTCGACCGTGTTCGCGCACGCGCGGCCGGGGGCGGTCGTCGTGACCACGCCCAACGCCGAGTTCAACGTCCTGTACGAGCGGCTGCAGCCGGGCGGGATGCGGCACCCGGACCACAGGTTCGAGTGGACGCGCGCGCAGCTCGCCGCGTGGGCGACCGACGTCGCGCAGCGGCACGGGTACGACGTCGCGTTCCGGGACGTGGGCCCGGCCGACGAGGTGCACGGACCGGCGACCCAGCTCGCGCTGTTCACCGTGGCGGAGGTCGCCCGATGACGCGCCTCGGCATCCCGGAGCTGTCGCTCGTGGCCCTGGTCGGCACGTCGGGCTCGGGCAAGTCGACCTTCGCCGCGCGCCACTTCGGCCGGTTCGAGGTCGTCTCGAGCGACTTCTGCCGCGGCCTGGTCGCCGACGACGAGAACGACCAGTCCGCGTCCAAGGACGCGTTCGAGGTGCTCGGCGCGATCGTCGGCAAGCGGCTCGAGCGAGGCCGGCTCACGGTGGTCGACGCGACGAACGTCGGGCGCGAGGCGCGCAAGCAGCTCGTCGACCTGGCGCGCGAGCACGACGTGCTGCCGGTCGCGATCGTGCTCGACGTGCCGGCCGCCGTCGCGCTCGAGCGCAACGCGGCCCGAGCCGACCGCGACTTCGGTCCGCACGTGGTCAAGCGGCAGAACGAGCAGCTCCGCCGCTCGCTGCGCGGGCTCGAGCGCGAGGGCTTCCGCACGGTGCACGTGCTGTCCGGGGTCGACGAGGTCGACGCCGCGCAGATCGTGCGCGAGAAGCTGCACAACGACAGGCGCGACCTGCGTGGGCCGTTCGACGTGATCGGCGACGTGCACGGCTGCCTGCCCGAGCTGCTCACGCTGCTCGACCGGCTCGGGTACGCGGTCACGCGCGACGGATCCGGATGGGCCGTCGATGCCGCGCACCCCGACGGCCGCACCGCGGTGTTCGTCGGCGACCTCGTCGACCGCGGACCCGACAGCCCGGGCGTGCTGCGGCTGGTGATGGGCATGACCGCCGCGGGGCACGCGCTCGCGGTGTCCGGCAACCACGAGGCCAAGCTCGTGCGCGCGCTGCGCGGGCGGCAGGTGCAGGTGAGCCACGGCCTCGAGACGACGCTCGCGCAGCTCGCCGAGGTGAGCGACGACGAGCGCCGCGCGGTGCTCGACTGGTGCGACGGGCTGCTCGCGCACCTCGTGCTCGACGAGGGGCGGCTCGTCGTCGCGCACGCCGGGCTCAAGGAGGCGTACCACGGTCGTGCGTCGGGACGGGTGCGCTCGTTCGCGCTGTACGGCGACACGACGGGCGAGACCGACGAGTTCGGGCTGCCGGTCCGCTACCCGTGGGCGCAGGACTACCGCGGGCGGGCGACCGTCCTGTACGGGCACACGCCGACACCCGAGCCGGAGTGGGTCAACAACACGATGTGCCTCGACACGGGCGCGGTCTTCGGCGGTCGGCTGACCGCGCTGCGCTACCC
>JBCECL010000018.1:38407-45449 GCA_039207135.1 Brevundimonas sp. | reverse complement strand
CGGCGCGGCACCAGGGTCTCGACGATCCGACTCACAAGGCGGAGACCTTAGTCGCCCCGCGAGCCGCCCAGCGCATGCATTGCGGCGCCCCCCGAGTGGCGTTCGACGCTCGCGCGGGACCGGGCGAGGCGCCAACGGCCATTCCACCAGCGGGAACGCCGTGCCAGGCTGTCGCGCGTGACGATCATCGAGCCGGACCACGTCAGCGCGATCTCGACGGGCACCCTGCCGCAGCGTGAGCGGGTGGTCGACGCGATGGCGGAGGCGCACCGGCTGTACTCCGTCGTCGACGACGGCGAGGTCGCCGACTACATCCCGGCGCTCGCGTCGGCGGACCCGCGGCTGTTCGGGCTCAGCGTGGTCGCGACGAACGGTGAGTCGCACGACGTGGGGGACACCGACCATCCCTTCTCGATCCAGTCGATCTCGAAGGCGTTCGTCTTCGCGCTCGTCGCGCAGGAGCTGGGGCCGGAGCGCGTGCTGCGGGAGATCGGGGTCGACAGCACCGGTCTGCCGTTCGACTCGGTCATGGCGCTGGAGCTCAACGGCGGCGCGCCCATGAACCCTCTCGTCAACGCGGGCGCGCTGCTCACGACGAGCCTGGTTCCCGGGGCGACGTCGGAGGAGAAGTGGGTGCGGATCGTCGACGGCCTGTCCGCGTTCGCCGGCCGACGCCTCGAGATGGATGCGGACGTGTACGCGTCGGAGGCCGCGACGAACCAGCGCAACGGTGCGATGGCGCTCCTGCTGCGCAGCTACGGCTCCATGCGGTTCGACCCGCTCGAGGTCACCGACGTCTACACCCGGCAGTGCTCGCTCCTGGTCACCGCGCACGATCTCGCGGTGATGGCCGCGACCCTCGCCGATGGCGGTGTGAACCCGCTGACGCACGAGCGCGTGGTCGACGCGACGGTCTGCCGGTACGTCCTGGCCGCGCTCGCCACGGCGGGACTGTACGAGGCGTCGGGCCACTGGCTCGCGACGATCGGGCTGCCCGGAAAGAGCGGGGTCTCGGGCGGGATCATCACCGTCGCGCCGGGCAAGGGCGGGCTGGCGACCTTCTCGCCGCCGCTCGACGCCGCCGGGAACAGCGTGCGGGGCCGGCTCGCGACCCGGCACCTGTCGCACGCGCTGGGGATGAACATCTTCGCGTCCGCGCCACACCCGGACCACGACTAGCAGAATCGCTGCTCACAGGCGTGCCCGGAATGGTTTGATATGGGAAGTTCGACCCCCAGGCTCGCACTCGAAGACAGGTGGACGCCATGACCACGCCGCCGACGTCACCGCAGAACGACCCGGCGGCGACCCCGCCCGACGAGCCTCTCGACCTGAGGCTCGCGATCCTGCTGGCGATGGCGATGTTCGTGCTCGTGGTCGACACCTCGTTCATGAACGTGTCGATCTCCCAGGTCGTCAGGGACCTCGACACGACCGTGAGCGGGGTGCAGTCGGCCATCGCGCTCGAGGCGCTCGTCTCCGCGGCGTTCATCCTGATCGGCAGCAAGGTCGGCGACCTGATCGGCCGCAAGCGCGCGTACGTCATCGGGCTGCTCGCGTACGCGACGGGCGCGGTCGCGATGATGCTGTCCCAGAGCCTGACGGCGGTCATCATCTTCTGGGCGATCATCGGCGGCCTCGGCGCCTCGCTTCTGCTGCCGTCGATGCAGTCGCTCATCCACGGCAACTTCTCGGGCAAGGCTCAGGTCCGCGTGTACGCGCTCGTCGGTGCCTCCGCGTCGATCGCCGCGGCGGTCGGCCCGCTGCTCGGCGGGTTCATCACCACGTACCTGTCGTGGCGCGTGGCCTTCGGGCTCGAGGCGCTGATCATCGTCGTCGTCCTCAGCGGGATCAAGCTCATCAAGGAGATCCCCTACACGGGCGACCGCTCGGTCGACTTCGTGGGCGCGGGCCTGTCCGCGCTCGCCATGGGCGGCATCGTGCTCGGCATCCTCGTGTGGCAGGAGGGCGGCGAGGCGGTCGGTGCGCTCATCGCGGTCGGCGCGGTCGCTCTCTTCGTCCTCGCGCGCTGGCTCCTGCGGCGCAAGCGCGCCGGGAAGCCCGTGCTGCTCGATCCCGACCTGTTCCGGCTCCCGCTGTTCCGCATCGGCGTCTCCCAGCAGATGCTCCAGCAGATCACGCTCGGCGCGGCCATGATCACGCTGCCGATCTTCTTGCAGATGGTGCTCGAGTACAACGCGATGGAGGCGGGCCTCTCGCTCGCGCCGCTGTCACTGAGCATGTTCGCGATGGCGCTGATCGCGGGCAAGCGCGCGGGCCGTCGCCGGCCCGCGAACATCATCCTGGTCGGGTTCGCCCTGGTCGTGATCGGCGTCGTCGTGCTGCTCCCGATCGTGCCGCGCGCGACCTCCGGGTGGGACCTCGCGCTGCCGCTGGTCGTCCTCGGGTCGGGGCTCGGGCTGCTCGTCTCGCAGCTCAACAACTACACGCTCTCGCCGATCGACGAGGAGCACGTCAGCGAGGCCGCGGGGGTCAACTCCGCCGCGGGCTCGTTCGGCCTGTCGTTCGGCCTCGCGTTCGCCGGCGGCATCCTGCTGGCCGCGCTCTCGTTCGGGTTCACGTCGCAGGCCAACTCCAGCGACGTGCTCTCGGCCGACGAGCAGACGCAGGTCGCCACGGCTCTCGAGGACGACGCGGAGCTCATGAGCAACACGCACCTCAGCGAGGTCCTTGCTGGTCAGCCGCAGGACGTGCACGACGAGATCATCCGGATCAACACCGAGGTCCGCCCGCGGGCCCTGCAGGTCGCGCTGCTCGTGCCGCTGCTCGTCGGGCTCGTCGGGCTGTTCAACGGCTTCCGCATGCGCCGCCTGCCCGACCCCCAGCCGAACGCCGCGATCGAGGGTGCGGCGTTCGGCTGACCAGCCAACCCGGTCCTCACACGGCGACCGGGATCCGCGCCACGCTCGCCTCGCTGTCCGCATCCACCCGCGGCAGCAGCCGGTCCAGCCAGCCGGGCAGCCACCAGTTGGCGCTGCCGAGCAGCTTCATCGTGGCCGGGACCAGCACCATCCGGACCAGCGTGGCGTCGACGAGGATCGCGGTCGCGAGCCCGACCCCGAACATCTTGGTCGCCGCGTCGTCGCCGAGCACGAACGCCAGGAACACGCTGGCCATGATGAGCGCGGCCGACGTGATGACGCGCCCGGTCTTGGCGACGCCCCGCACCACGGACTCCTCGTTGGACGCACCGGCCGCGTGCTCCTCGCGGACCCTCGACAGCAGGAACACCTCGTAGTCCATCGAGAGCCCGAACAGGATCGCGAACATGAACATCGGGATGAACGACACGATCGGCACGGTCGCCTCGAGCCCGATGAGGTCGGCGCCCCAACCCCACTGGAACACCATCACCATCACGCCGTACGACGCCCCGATGCTCAGCAGGTTGAGCAGCACGGCCTTGAGCGGCACGAGGACCGACCGGAACACGAGCATCAGCAGCACGAACGACATCACGAGCACGGCCGCGATGAACACCGGGAGCCGGTCGTTGACCCGCACGCCGACGTCCGCGAAGTTGGCCGTCTGCCCGCCGACGTGGGCGCTGGCCGGGCTGCCCGCGAGCGCCGCGGGGAACACGTGCGTCCGCAGCCGCTCGATCGTGTTGTGCGTCGTCTTCTCCTGCGGGCCGGTCGTCGCGTAGGCGACGACCGTGCCGATGTCCCCGCGGACGACGGGCGGCTCGACCCCCGCGATGCCCGGGTCCTGCGCGACGGCTGCGGCGACGCGCCCGAGCGCCGCGGCGTCGCCGTCGAGCGCGACCGCGACGACGAGCGGCCCGTTGCGACCCGGACCGAAGCCCTGCGCCACCAGGTCGTACGCCTGGCGCTGGGTGTAGCTGGGCGGCATCGCGCCGTCGTCGGGGATCCCGACGCGCAGCGCGACGACCGGGGCGGCGAGCGCGACGAGCAGCGCCACGACGCCGACGACGTACACGCGCGGGTGCCGCGTGACGTGGCGGGTCCAGCGCGCCCAGAGCGGGCTCTCGGCGACGACCGGGCGGCGCCCGGCGACCCGTCGGCCGGCGACCGCGAGCAGGGCGGGGAGCAGCGTCACAGACGCGCAGACCATGACCAGCACGACGATCGAGATCGCGATGCCGCCCGCCGTCATGAACGGCACCTGCGCGACGGCCAGCCCGAGGATCGAGACCACGACGATCCCGCCCGCGAACACGACCGGCCGTCCGGCGACCGCGATCGACTGCGGCACGGCCTCGCGGGGCGACTCGCCGCGCGCCAGGTGCTCGCGGTGCCGGGTCACGACGAACAGTGCGTAGTCGATCCCCACCCCGAGCCCCACCATCGCGCCGAGCACCGGTGCGTAGCTCGGCACCACCATCACGGTCGCGAGCAGCGGCATCGAGCTGACCCCCACCGCCAGGCCGAGCACGGCCATGCCGATGGGCAGGGTCGCGGCGACGAACGAGCCGAACGCGAGCAGCAGGATGGCCAGTGCGGCGAGGATGCCCACGAGCTCGCCCGCGTTCGCGGTCGACTCCTCGTACGCGAAGAACAGGTCGCCACCCATCTCGACCCGGACGGCCTCGTCGGCCTCGAGGGCCTTGAGGTTCGCCAAGTCCGCAGCCGACAGCTTGTCGAGCGTCGGGTACTGGATGCGCAGGAGCGCGACCTTCCCGTCCGGGGAGACCTCGTCGTCCGCGATGCCGAGCACGTGCGGCAGGGCCAGGGCGTCGGACTCGAGCGCCGCGAGCGCGTCCCGCGCGGCGGGCTCGTCGGCGAACGTGCCGCCGTCCGCGGGCGTGACGACGACCTGCGCGGTGAGCCCGGCCTGCCCCGAGCCGGCCTTCTCGAGCAGGTCGTTGGCCTGCTGCGAGTCGAGCCCGGGCACACGGAACGAGTCCTCGAGCTTCGCGCCGAACGAGCCGGACGCGCCGACGACGACGACGGCGAGGACCACCCACGTCCCGATCACCGTCCACGGTCGACGAGCCGAGAACCGGCCTAGGCGATACAGCGTCTTCGACAGCATCGGGTCCTCCACGTGGGGTCGTCGGGTCGTCTCCGATCGTCGCGACGGCGGGTGGTGCGTCACATCGGCCCCGGAGCCGGAACAGTCCCGCCGAACGGCTGGCCAGGTGCTGGTCCTTTCGGTCGATCCGCTGCGGGGCCCGGTGTCTCTACGCTGGGGCGGTGATCGTCGGAGCGGTGCGTCGCCTCTGGGCCGCGCCTCGTGCACCGGGGGCGCCGAGGCGGGTGTGGCGCGACTGGGTGCTGTTCGCGGTGATCCTGATCTCCGCGACGCTTGAGTCCACGCTGCGTCGCGACGTCGTCTGGCCGGTCGTCGCGTACGCGCTCGCCGTCGGGCTCGCGGTCGCGATGCTGTGGCGCCGCACGCGCCCGCTCATGGTCATCACGATCGCGTTCGGCACGGTGATCGTGACGTCCGCCGTGTCCTACGCCGCGGGGGTCGAGAACTCCGTGGGCCTGGGGACCATGGCGTTCGTCGTCATCCTCGGCTACGCGCTGTACCGGTGGGGTTCCGGCCGCGACATCGTGCTCGGCACGGCGATCCTGCTCCTGGCCCTCGTGACCGGGATCGGGAGCGACTACACCACGCTCGGCGACGCGGTGGGTGCGTTCGTGTTCATGACGTCCCCGCTCATCATCGGCGCGGCGGTGCGGATCGGGGCGGTGTCCCGCACCCGCGAGATCGACCAGGTGCGGATGCGCGAGCGCGAGCAGCTGGCGCGCGAGCTGCACGACACCGTCGCCCACCACGTCTCGGCGATGGTGATCCGCGCGCAGGCCGGCCGCGTCGTCGCGTCGACCAGGCCGGAGGCAGCCGCGGAGGCGCTTGCCGTGATCGAGGCGGAGGGGTCGCGCACGCTCGCGGAGATGCGGCTGCTCGTCGGCGCGCTGCGCGAACCCGGTACCGACGACAAGGTCGAGCTCGCGCCCGGGCGCGGGATCGTCGACATCGCGGCGCTGGGCCGCGCCGACCCGCGAGTGGAGGTCACGTTGACCGGTGAGCTGGACGACCTCGGGCCGGCCGTGGGCGCGGCCGTCTTCCGGATCGCGCAGGAGTCGGTCACCAACGCGGTGCGCCACTCGCGCGCCGCGACCCGGATCGCGGTGGCCGTCACGGGCGAGCCCGACGCGGTGCGGTGCAGCGTGGTCGACGACGGCGAGCCGATCCTCGGCCCGCGGGCGTTCGGCTACGGCATCGTCGGGATGACCGAGCGCGTGACGCTGCTGGGCGGCACGATCGCCACCGGCCCGGGCGCCGGGCGCGGGTGGGCCGTCGAGGCCGTGGTCCCCCGATGACGATCCGCGTGCTGGTCGCCGACGACCAGGAGCTCATCCGAACCGGCCTGCGCATGATCCTCGACGCCCAGCCCGGGATCGAGGTGGTGGGCGAGGCGGGGGACGGCCGCGAGGCGGTGCGGCTCGCGCGCGAGCTGCGGCCCGACGTGTGCCTGTTCGACATCCGCATGCCCGACGTCGACGGCCTCGAGGCCACGCGGCTGCTCGCCGGCCCGGGTGTCGCCGACCCGATCGCCGTCGTCGTGATCACGACCTTCGACCTCGACGAGTACGTGCACGGCGCCCTGCGTGCGGGCGCCCGCGGCTTCCTGCTCAAGGACGCGGGCCCGGAGCTACTGGCCCAGGCGGTGCAGGCCGCGGCCGACGGCGAGGCGCTCATCGCCCCCAACGTCACGGTCCGGCTCCTGTCGACGTTCGCCGACTCCGGCCGCTCCCGCCCCCCGATCCAGCCGAGCGACCCGCTCACGGCCCGTGAGGAGGAGGTCCTCGTCTGCGTCGCGCGCGGGCTGACCAACGTCGAGATCGCCGCCGAGCTCTACATCAGCCTCAGCACGGTCAAGACGCACCTCTCGAGCCTCATGACGAAGCTCGGCGCCCGCAACCGCGTCGAGATGGCCATGTGGGCCTACGAGACCCACCGCGTCTCGTAACCCCGGGCGCGGGCCTGTGCCGGTGCCGGGAGCACGGCGGTTCGGCATGAGCACGCCGATCTGAACCTCCGTTCCGACGCC
>JBCECL010000018.1:28247-38307 GCA_039207135.1 Brevundimonas sp. | reverse complement strand
CGGGGAGTGGGAGTCAGGTGCGGCGGCGGCCCAGGGCGTAGCCGGCCAGCGCGCTCAGGCCTGAGGTGCCGACGACGAGCAGGGCGATCCCGAGCGGCTGCGACGACGCGTGCGGCATCGAGTAGGTGGTCTCGGACAGCGGCGCGTAGGCGAACCAGCCGAACGTCGCGGGCTGCGTCGAGCGCCAGAGGAGCCAGCCGCCGACACCGATGGCGACGAACGCCGCCATGAGCGCCAGGACTGCCCACAGGGGAAAGGTCCGGCGTGCTTCGCGCGGGTTGTCGCTCATCCCGCGATGGTGCCGTGACCAGGAGCTCGACCGCAATGGGTGGGTGAGGGCGCGTCAGCGCGTCGGCACTGCGTCGTCGGCCGCGACATCTGCGAGCGTGTCCACGGGCTCATCCGTCACGACGTGACGACCTCGCCGCCGTACGACTCGACCAGCGCGGTCGCGACCGTGCGGGCGTCGGCGTCGCGCTCGTCGACCGGCACGGGCGGCATGAGGTCGTCCCAGATCGGCATGACCGTGCCGAACATCTGCCGGATGCCCTCCGGCCGCGCGAAGAACCAGGTGTGCATGTGCTCGCCGCCGTCGCCCCACCGGGCGATGTGGCCGCGGGCGATGTTGGGCAGTGCCTCGATCGCCCGCACCACGTGCACCAGCAGGAGGCCGAGCTCGGCGGCGCGCTCGTCGGGCAGCCCGGGGAAGTCCACGTGCGCGCGAGAGACGAGCAAGAGACGCAGTGGCGCACCGCTCGGCCGAGTCGTCACGAGCTGCCAGTGCTCGTCGCGCCACACCACCCCAGATGTGGACTCGCAGGCGTTGCAGCCGACGCCGCCGGTGCCGGACCGCGTCGCCTCGGGGAGCACGGGGGCGTGCAGCGGGACCACGCGCAGGCCGTCGGTCTCGAACGGGAAGATGTCCCAGTCGGTGATCTGGGAGCGCGGCAGGCGCCCGTCCTCGTCGGCCGCCGCGAGGGCGCGGGCGTAGAACTCGTGCGGGTCGGCAGGCATGACGCGAACCTAGCGGTACGGCCATGGGCCGTGGAGACCGTTTTGTGCCCTAGTCTCACCACATGCTCATCATCGGCATCATCCTCTTCGGCATGCTCGTCGGCGCTGCCGCGCAGCTGATCCTCGGCAAGGGCGGCAAGGGCATCGACTGGTCCATGGCGATCATCGCCGGCCTGGTCGGCTCCTTCGTCGGTGGGCTGCTGTTCAGCCTCCTCGCAGGCGACGGCCTCGAGCTGCACGCGACCGGCATCATCGGCTCGATCGTCGGCGCGATCGTCGTGACCGCGATCTGGCGCTGGTCGCGGAACCGCTCCGCAGCCTGACGCGAGGCTGACGCGACCCGACGCGGCCCGAGCACTCCCGACGGCGAGCGAGCGGGAGTAGTTTCCCGCTCATGGAGTCATCGACCCGCCTGCCCGGTCGGCTCGTGCCGGCCGAGGGTGGCCACGTGCCCGTGCGGGTGCGCGGCTTCACGGCAGATGCAGCCCCGCGGCGACCGGCGCGCCGGTTCGCGGTCGGCCTGGCGCGCACCGAGCACGGCGTGGTGAAGGTGCTCGACGGCGCGACCGTCGTCGGCTTCCTGCCGCCCGCGTGGTCGCAGCGCATCGACTTCGAGCTGTGGTCGTGCGAGCAGGCGGGCGAGCCGGCGCTCGCGCGGGCCGTCCTCGAAGGCGCCGCCGGCGATCGCGAGCTGTACGTGATGCTCGGCTGGGGCTAGCCCGCGATCCCACCGATGGTCTTCGCGTCGCCCTCGAACGGCCGCAGTGCGTCCGGTGCCGGGAACGCCAGCGTGTAGCTCCGGGTCACGACGTCGACGGCGCCGAAGTCGTCGACCTTCACGACGACGTGCTCGGGCGTGACCTCGACGATCCGGACGCGCTCGATCCCGCCGTCGGCCAGCTCGAGCTGCCACAGGTCGGCCAGCCAGTGCAGCCCGCGCTCGTCGAGCGCCTCCTCGGCGGAGAGCCAGTCGACCGCGCCCGTCAGGTCACGGCCCAGTGCGTCGACGGCGACGAACCCTTCGCCCTCGGGGCGGATCCACCCCAGGCGCTCGCGGTCCCCGGCGCGCCGGTGCTCGATCCAGGTCTCGGGCTGCATGCCAGCAGCGTAGGCGGGAAGGTCACGCGGATCGCACGCGGTCGACGCGGAGCTCCAGGCCGATCGCCGCGACCACGATGACGCCCGTACCGAGCAGCAGCGCGACCGTGGTCACCGAGCCCGCCGACGCGCCGAACCCGACGCAGGCGAGCGCCGCGAGCGGCCGCACCCACCACGTGCCCAGGCCCAGGTAGCGCCGGTAGTCGGCTCCGCCGACGAGGAACAGCGCGGTGCCCGCGCCGACGAGCAGCCCCGAGGTGGTGCCGGGGGCGGCGAACGGGTCCTCCAGCGCGAGGTGCAGCCCGGCGCCGAGGAGCACGAGCCCGAAGAGCATCACGAGGTGGTCGAGGTAGAACGCTCGCAGCGCGGCAGCGGTCCGCTGTGCGGGCGTGACGTGCCCGAACGCCGCGCGCGCCCGCTCGGGGTCGTCCCCGAAGTAGCACCACCACAGGGCGGCGACGAGGCCGACGACGAGGACCGCGCCCACGATCGTCGGCCCTGCGACGCCGCGCTCGGGAGCGCCGGCCGCGACGGACACGATCGACTCGCCCAGCGCGATGATCATCAGCAGCCCGTGCCGCTCGACGAAGTGCTCGGGGCTGAGGTCGAACGCCGTGCGGCGGCTGATGCCCATCGCGACGACGACGAGAGCGACGGGGAGCAGCTCGAAGGCGAGCCGGACGGTGCCGTCGGTCGCGCCGATCGCGACGAAGCTCGCGCCGATCGCGATGTTGATCGGCATGACCCGCCACATGAGCGCCGCGCTCGACGCCCCGCCGAGCGCGACGAACATCCCGCCGTGGATCACGGCCACGACGACGTACGCGACGCCGAACACGGCGGACGAGCCCGCCAGGGCGTCCGGGATCGCGAGCGAGAGCACCAGGAAGCCGGCCATCGCCGCGACGAGCAGGACGCGTGTCAGGGGTGTCTCGGGCGCCGACTCGTTGGTCAACCAGGCGAACGCGTCGTACAGCCACCACACGACGACCACGACGAGGGCTGCGCGACCGGCGGACTGCACGCCGGGGTCCTCGGCGATGCTGCGGGCGAGCTGAGCGACGGTGACGACGAAGACGAGGTCGAGGAGCAGCTCGAGGGTGGAGACGCGCGTCGCGCGGCGAGGGATGACTCGGGGCACCCCCGGATCGTGGCGGGGCGGGACGGCTGCTGTCGAGGACTATCCCTCTACGCGGACGACGAAGACGTGGCCGTCGGGGTCGGCCAGCTCGACCTGCCCGTCGTCGGGTCGACGCAGCTCGCGAGCACCGAGCGCGGTCAGGCGGGCCACCTCGTCGGCGAGCGCGTCACGGTCGACGGCGAGCTCGAGCCGCTGCCGGTCGGTCTCGCGCTGGTCGGCGAGCGGCTCGCCGCCCCACGACACCTTCGTCCCGCCGCCCGGTGCCTGCACGGCCGTCTCCTCGTCGCTGTCCCACACGAGCGGCCAGCCGAGCGCCGCGGCCCAGAAGAGCCCGACCTCCCGCGTCCCCTCGCACGTGAGCTCGCCGAGGAACCCGGTGCCGGCCAGGAACCGGTTGTCGGGCTCGATGACGCACAGCTCGTTGCCCTCGGGGTCGGCGAGCACGACGTGCTCCTCGTCGGGCAGCTGGCCGACGTCGACGTGGCGGCCGCCGAGGTCCAGCAACCGCGCGACCGTGGCCGCCTGGTCGTCGGCGCTGGCGCTCGTCAGGTGCAGGTGAACGGGGTTCTGGCCCACCTTGGGGGAGGCGCTCGCGGCGAAGCGCAGCCCGAGCTGGCCCGGGGATCCGGGCAGGAGGATCCCGCCCGCGTGCTCGACCGCGTCGCGACCCAGCGCGCCGGCCCAGAATGCGGCCACGCGCGCGGGTTCGCGGGCGTCGAAGGTGACTGCTGTCAGGCGGACAGGCACGCCTCGCACGCTAGGCCCGCGACCCGCGCGCGTGCACCCTCATTTCGGGCCGCTCTCAGGCCGCCAGATGGAACGTGCTCGCGAATCGCGCGAGCAGGTCGCCGCGGCCTTCGAGCACCTCGATGGCGCCCGTCGAGATCGCGAGCTCCGGGGCCAGATCGCCCGCGATGATGCGGTGGATCTCCGGGCCGACGGCGAACGCGAGGTCGACGGGCCCGGCCCCCCGGCTCACATCGAGGGTGGGGCCCGCCACGTGGATGAGCAGATCGGCGGGACCGAGCCGCGCCGCGTAGGTCGTATCCGGAAACCGCGCGGCTACCAGTGGCTGGAAGGCGGTGCGCAGCGTCATGGTCATCGCGTCGGGCGTGATGATCTGCTCGTCGCGGGGGTCGCCCATGGCCTTGAAGCCCCAGGCCCCGAGCGCGAGCACGACGGGCTCGAGCTCGCGTCCGTACGGGGTCAGCTCGTACACGATGACGCGGGAGCGGGGCAGTCGGCGGATCACGCCGACCGCCTGCAGCTCCTTGAGCCGCGCCGCCAGGATGTTGCTCGGGATGCGGGGGAGCCCGGCGGCGAGCTCCCCGTAGCGGCGCGGCCCCACGAGCAGGTCGCGGACGATGAGCAGCGCCCACCGTTCCCCGACCAGCTCGAGGGCCTGCGTGATGCCGCAGTACTGCCCGTAGTCGCGTGCGGCCATGGCCCTCAGGCCTGCTGGTTCGCGAACGCCTCGGGCCCCTGGGTGGCGGCGACCGGGTCCATCCAGCCGAACTCGAGGACGTTGCCGTCGGGGTCGGTCAGCTGGCGCTGGTACATGAAGCCGTAGTCCGCGGCGGGGCGCGGCTCGGTGCCGCCCGCGCCGAGGCCGGCGGCGACGGCCGTGTCGACGGCGTCCCGGCTGTCGACGAACAGCGCGGTGGACACCGACGGAGCGACGGCGGGGTCGCCGAGCGGGAGGTCGGTGAACGTCTGGAAGTACTCGCGCGTGAGGATCATGAAGTAGCTGTGGTCGTCCTCGACGACGACGCACGCGGCGTTGTGGTCGGTGAACTTCGGGTTGATGGTGAATCCGATGGCGGTGTAGAACGCCTTCGCGCGATCCAGGTCGGTCACTGGCAGGTTGACGAACATCGAGGTCATGGCGCTCTCCCCTGGTTGGGTCCGGTGGTGCGAACAGGACCCACACTTGCAAAAAACAAGTGGGTCGTCAAGGCCTCGGATCGTCCCGGTTCGTCCGATGGCGCTCGGCAGTCCGGTAGGCGACGTCGAGCGACTCCAGGAGCACCGGCGTGGCGGCGACGACCGAGTCCTCGCCGAGCACGTCCAACGTGCCGGACCGGGCGAGCAGGTCGCGCTCGGCTTCCGACACCCCGCACAGGTACAGGCGCACGCCGTTCGCACGCAGCCTCGTCGACGCGCGTTCGAAGGCCCGCAGGAACGTGGCGGACGGGATGCCCGACGACCCGCGCAGCGAGAGCACCACCGCGGCGTCGTGCGCCCCTCGCGGGTCCGGCCACTCGTCCTCGAGCCGGTTGACCTCGGCGAAGAAGCTCCCTCCGACGTAGTGGAGCACGGTCGTGCGGTTGCTCGGCAGCGTGCGTGGCGCGTCGCCGATGAGCCACCCGCCGCTCCCGTCGGGCGTGAGCTCGACGATCCGCGCCCTGCGCGTCTCGGCGACCGCGTACAGCACGATCGACAGCCCGGCGCCGATGAAGATCGCGTCCTGCAGCGGCAGCTGCGTCGTCGCGAGGAAGGTGATGACCATCGCCGCGGTCGACAGCACCGAGGTGCGCAGCACCAGCACGATGTCGCCGAGACGGCCCGCGATGAGCTCGCCGCCGATGACGAGCAGCAGGCCGCCGATGACGGCCATGGGGATCTGCCCGGCGACGGGGCCGATCGCCAGGACGAGGACGGCGAGCCACACGCCCGCGAAGATGCCGGACCAGCGCGTCTTCGCACCGGCGCTCGTGCCGACGCCCGTGCGCGAGAGCGACCCGCCGGTCGGCAGCGCGGAGAAGAAGCCGCCCGCGATGTTGGCCAGGCCCTGGGCGGTGAAGTCCTTCGACGCGTCCGGCCGGCTGCCGTCCGGGTTGGCGACGGCAGCGCCGATCCCGGCCGCCTGGGCGAGGCCGACGAGCGCGATGGCGATGGCCCCCGCCGCGAGCGCGGGGACGGCACCCAGGTCGGGCAGCGAGAAGGGCGGCAGGGACCGCGGGATCGCGGCGATGTCCTTGACGAGCTCGACGTCGGGCTGCACGACCGCGCACGCGACCGTGACGATCAGCAGCGCGACGAGCGTGGCGTACTGCTCCAGGCGCCTGATCGCGTGGAAGACGGCCCAGACGCCGACGGTCGCGACCGCGACGACGACCGTCGTGCCGTCCCACTCGCCGACGTGGGCGATCGCGTCGACCACCTTCGCGAGCGTGTTGTGCGGCGTCGGGGTGTAACCCGTCGCGTCCTTGATGACGCCCGTGACGATCTGCAGCGCGATGCCCGTCGTGAAGCCGGTCATGACCGCCGTCGAGACGAACGACATCACCGAGCCGAGCTTGAGCAGCCCGAGCAGGAGCATGACCACGCCGACCAGGACAGTCAGGGTCGCCAGCCCGCCGAGGTCGCCGGGGTCCAGGCCCGCGGCCCCGAGCACGCTCTGCGACGACAGCGCGATCGCCGACGTCAGGGTCGTCACCATGAGCACGGTCCGCGCGAAGACCGACCCGACGATCGTCGGCACCACGCCCGACCACAGCCCGAGCGGCGCGGCGAAGCCGCCGATGCTGGCGTACGCCATGCCTTCCGGGATCGAGAACAGCCCGGTCACGAACCCCGACGACACGTCTTGCGGCGTCGGCCTGGCGAACCTCTTGCGCTGCCGTGGCGCGCCCGGCGCGGGTGTGGTGCTCACCGCGCGAGCATCGCAGCCCGATGCGCCGCCCACCACCGGGCGACCTGGGCCGGCGGCCGGCGGAAGGCCGCCGGGTGAACGTCCGGCGCACGCGTGGCTGTCAGGCGAGAACTCCCTGGTGGTAGCGGTGGCGGGCACCCACCGACCGTGTGAGCATCGAGCCGTCCAGGTGCTCGTCGTCGTGTCGTGCGCCCGGAGGCGCGCGGTGCGCGACGCCGACGAGACCATGCGAGCAGACGAGGGTGTGACGTGACGGTGACCGGCCTTCCATTCCAGGACGAGCGTGACTTCGAGGCCGCGGCACGCGGGCTGATCGCCGAGGGCGACGGCATCGTGCGCGACGCATCCGGCACCGTCGTGTGGGACGCGACGACCTACGACTTCCTCACCGGTGACGCACCGGAGACGGTGCACCCGAGCCTGTGGCGCCAGTCGGGACTCGTGGCGCGCCGTGGCCTGTTCGAGGTGGTCGACGGCATCTACCAGGTGCGCGGCTACGACCTGTCGAACGTCACCTTCGTCGAGGGGGACACCGGGGTCATCGTCATCGACCCGCTGATCAGCGAGGAGACGGCTGCAGCCGCCTGGGCGCTGTACCGCGAGCACCGCGGTGACCGGCCCGTGAAGGCCGTGATCTACACGCACAGCCACGTCGACCACTTCGGCGGCGTCAAGGGCATCGTCTCGCAGGAGCAGGTCGACTCCGGCGAGGTCCAGGTGATCGCACCCGAGGGGTTCCTCGAGCACGCGATCGCGGAGAACGTGTACGCCGGTACCGCGATGGGGCGGCGCGCGGGCTACATGTACGGAGCGGCGCTGCCGCGCAGCCCGCTCGGCGCTCTCGGAGCGGGGCTCGGGCAGACGACCTCGACGGGCACGATCTCGCTCATCGCGCCCACGGTCAGCATCACGACGACCGGCGAGGAGCTCACGGTCGACGGCGTCCGCATCGTGTTCCAGATGGCGCCGGGCACCGAGGCGCCCTCCGAGATGCACTTCTACTTCCCCGACCGTCGCGCGCTGTGCATGGCCGAGAACGCCACCCACACGCTGCACAACCTGCTCACGCTGCGAGGCGCGCTGGTGCGCGACCCGCACATCTGGGCGAAGTACCTCACCGAGGCGATCGAGCTGTTCGCGCGGGACAGCGACGTCGTGTTCGCATCCCACCACTGGCCGACGTGGGGCACCGACGAGCTCGTGGAGTTCCTCAGCGTGCAGCGTGACCTGTACGCGTACCTGCACGACCAGACGTTGCGCCAGCTCAACCGGGGCTACACGGGGATCGAGATCGCCGAGACCTTCCAGCTGCCGCCCGCCCTCGAGGCGGTCTGGCACACGCACGGCTACTACGGCTCGGTGAGCCACAACGTCAAGGCGATCTACCAGCGGTACATGGGCTGGTACGACGGCAACCCGGCGCGCCTGTGGCAGCACACGCCAGAGAACGAGGCGACCCGCTACGTCGAGTTCATGGGTGGCGCCGACGAGGTGGTGCGCAAGGCCCGGGGGTCGTTCGAGGCCGGCGACCTGCGCTGGGCCGCGCAGGTGCTGGACCACGTGATCTTCGCCGAGCCGGGCCACCAGGAGGCGCGGACGCTCTACGCCGACGTGCTCGAACAGCTCGGGTTCGGCTCCGAGAACGGGCCGTGGCGCTGCGAGTTCCTCTCCGGGGCCGCCGAGCTGCGCACCGGCAACTTCGGGACGCCGACGGTGACCAACGCGCCGGACATCCTCGCGAACCTCGGGCCCGAGCTGTTCTTCGACGCCCTCGCGGTGCAGATCGACGGACCCAGTGCGTGGGACCTCGACCTCGCGCTGCGCTGGTCGTTCCCCGATCTCGGCGACACCTACCGCACCACCCTGCGCAACGGCGTGCTCTCGTACGTCAAGGACGGTGCCGGAGACGTGCACGCCACGCTCACGGTGCCGGGCGCCGCGCTGATCGGCCTGGCCGGCGGTTCGCTCGACGCGGCGCAGGCCGGTGGGCTGACGATCGACGGCGATGCGTCGTCGCTCGGCCAGCTCCTGGGCGTCCTGCAGCCCGGCGACCCGGGCTTCGCGATCATCGAGCCCTGAGGCGTCGGCTGGCCGCCGCCGTCGGGATCACCCGGCGGCGACGGTCAGCGCGTGGGTCGCGTCACCGATGCGCACGGTCACGAACCCGCCGCGTTCGCGCAGCACGTCGGGCAGCTCGAACCGGTGGGTTCCGGCCGTGAGCGAGCGCTCGACGAGGACGAGCGAGTCGCTCGACGGGTTGGGCGGCACGAGCGCGGTGATCCACCACGCCGCGACGCGGACCTCGCGCGGTGACGCGAGCGCGAGCTCGATCGCGTCCTCGTCGAGCCTCGGTGCGGGGTCGGCCTCGTCGTGCGTGCGCGCGAAGGCTGCACCCCGCACCTGGTCGGCGATCAGGCCGGGGATCCCGGACAGGCCCTGGACGAAGGTCACGCCGGGCTGACGGGCGCGGATCTCGCGCGCCAGGTCGGCCTTGGTCTCGGGAGGAACCGCTCCGCCGAACACGACGATGTCGACCTCGCTCACGTCGACGTCGGACAGGACCGAGTCGAACCGGTTGGTGGCGAGGGTCGGGTAGCCGTCGGCCTCGAGCAGCGCGACCGCGTGGTCGAGGACGACCTGGCTCCTGCCGACGATGAGCACGCGCTCGCGGTGCTGGGTGCTGGTCTTCATGGTGACTCCCGCGATCAGAACGTTGGCGGCGCCAACGTTGGTGCGACCACCGTAACAATCGTTGGTCGAACCCACAACTGCTAGCCTGGGGGTCGTGCCCGACCAGCCCGACCCGTCCGCCGCACCCGCGCGCGTCAAGGACCGCCCGACCTGGCTCGTCAGCCGCGCCTACGCCCGGTCGAGCGCGATGCTCAACGACGGGTTCGCCGCCGCTGGAGCCGGGCTGCGCGGCTACCACTACCGGCTGCTCGCGGCCATCGACGAGCTCGGCCCGACGAGCCAGGCCGATCTCGGCCGCGGCACGCAGATGGACCGCAGTGACGTCACCGGGACGCTCGCGGAGCTCGAGAGCCAGGGCCTCGTCGAGCGCTCGGTCGACCCGACGGACCGCCGCCGCAACGTCGTGACGATCACGCCCGACGGCCGCCGCCGGCTCGCGGAGCTCGACGTCGTCCTCGCCG
>JBCECL010000018.1:27060-28147 GCA_039207135.1 Brevundimonas sp. | reverse complement strand
GCGGGACTCAGCTCAGCGTCTGCGAGATCTCCCGACGGTCGCCGTCGACGACCAGCGTGGCGAGCGCACCGTTGACCAGCGGCAGGTGCGGGGGAACGTGCCCGATCTCGACGTCGAAGACGAGGGGGACGTCTAGGCGGCCCAGCGCGTCGAGCACGGCGTCGCGCTGGCTGAGCTGGGGGTGGTCGGGCGCGTTCGTCCGGCCGACGACGATCGCGCGCGCGTGCTCGAACCAGCCGGCCAGCCGCATGCCGTGCAGCTTGCGGCAGATCTCCAGCGCGCCGTCCTCGGCGGCCTCGAGGTACACGACCAGGCCGTCGGCGGCGTGCGCGCGTCCGTACGCCCCGACGTCGCCGTACGGCGTGCCCGCGAGGTTGGCCAGCGTCTCGATGCATCCTCCGATGAGGCGTCCCGTGACGTGCAGCGAGTCGGCGCCGTGCAGCGACCACCGGCCGGCTCCGGTGCTGCGCCACCGCGTCGCCCGCGGGTCCTCGTCCAGCGGCCACCAGTCGGCGACCAGGCCCGAGTCGCGCTGGACGTGCGGACCCGGACCTCCGACCACGTCGAGCCAGCGCAGCAGTCGGTCGGGCGGCGTGTACGGCGTGTCCGCGAGGTTGTCGCCGTGCACGGTCGCCCAGCCCAGGCGTGTGGTGATCGGCACCAGGAGCGTCGACAGGTCAGAGAAGCCGACGAGCCACGTGGGTTCCGCGTCCGCGAGGGCCGACCAGTCGAGCAGGTCGACGAGATCGATCGCCGTCTCCCCGCCCCAGGGTGGCAGGACGCAACGCACGGACGGGTCGCACAGCATCTCGGTCAGCTCGGCCGCACGCTCCGCGGCGGGCCCTGAGGTGATGCCCGCGCCGTCCATCATCCGCCCGACGACCACGTCGAAGCCGGCCTCGCGCAGCCAGCCCACGGCGAACTCGATGCGCCGCCACCCGCGCTCGTCGACACCCGCCGAGGGTGACGTCACGGCGATGCGGTCGCCCCTTCGGAGGGGTGCGGGGTAGGTCGGCATGCGCGTCATCGTGCCATCGGGCGTGGACCGGCGTACGCGGTTTTTCGTCGCCCGCACGCGCAGGCAGCC
>JBCECL010000018.1:0-26960 GCA_039207135.1 Brevundimonas sp. | reverse complement strand
GCTCGTCGTCAGGCGTGCTCGTCCACCGAGCGCGACGAGGTCAGCGTGAGCGCACCGGCGCCGGCGATGAGCCCGACCACCACGGCGAGGGTGGCGAAGATGACCCGCTCACCGTGGAAGAACGACGCGACGAGGTCGGAGCCCCACACGCCGTCGGGCAGCACCGTCGTGACGAGCACGGCGATGAGCGTTCCGACCACGGCGGTGCCGACGCTCGTGCCGACCTCCTGTGCGGTGTCGTTCAGGGCCGCGCCCAGCGACGTGCGGTTCTCGGGCATCGCGCCGACGAGCGCGACCGCGCAGATCGTCATGACGGTCCGCAGGCCGAACGTGAAGGTCACCATGAAGAACGCGATGGCGAGGTACCCGTGCGAGACCCCCCACGCGAGGCCCGCGAGCGAACCGGCCAGGAAGGCCGCGCCCACGAGGCAGGCCATGCGGTGGCCGACGCGCTTGACGAGCGCCTCGGTGACGGGGGTCGCGAGGATCATCGTGAGGATCAGCGGGAGGTTGGCCAGCCCCGCCTTCATCGGGCTCCAGCCGTAGGCGTACTGGAAGTGCAGGATGAGGCTGAACATGACGCCCGCCATGGCGACGGACGTGCCGATCTGCGCGATGCTCGCGCCGCGCACGGTGCCGTTGCGGAACATCGTGAGGTCCAGCATCGGCTGTGCCGTGCGGCGCTCGTGCCAGACGAACGCGACCAGTGCGAGCACCGCTCCCACGCCGCAGGCCCAGGTGATCGCAGCCGTCCAGCCGTGCTCGACGCCGAGGGTCGCCGTGTAGCAGGCCAGGCCGATCGTCGCGATGCTCAGGACCGAGCCGAGCAGGTCGAGCCGGTCCGACGTGAGGCCGGCGGGGTCGTCGGCCGCGACGCCCTTGCGCACGCCGATCCACGCGATGAGCGCGATGGGTGCGTTGACGAGCAGCAGCCACTCCCAGCCGACGTGGACGAGAGCGGTGCCGCCCAGGACCGGGCCGAGGATGAAGCCGCTCATGCCGACGACGATCATCACGGTCATGGCGCGCATCCGCAGCTCGTCCTTGTCGAACAGGCGGAACACGAGTGAGTTCGTGATGGGCGCCATCGCGGCGGCGGCTAGGCCGAGCGCGGCGCGCAGCGCGATGAGCTCGCCGGCGGTGTGGACCAGCACGACGAACAGGCTGATCGTGCCGAACGCCGCGAGGCCCCACAGGAGCACGCGGCGCCGGCCGATGCGGTCGGCCGCGGAGCCGGCGGTCAGCAACAGCCCGCCGAACGTGAGCGAGTAGGCGCCGGTGACCCACTGCAGCGAGGTGGTGGTGGCGCCGAGGTCGCGCCCGATGGTGGGCAGCGCGATGGTCAGCAGGGTGTTGTCGACCATCTCGACGAAGAAGGCGAGGCACAGCGCGGCCATCGGGATCCACGCCGCCCGCAGCGACGTGTACGTCCGGGCCGGTGCCGGGGCGGTGAGGGTAGTCATGGTGGAACCTCCGTAGAACGCTGTTCGTTCATCGAACGCTGTTCCATACGCTAGAACGATGTTCGATAGAGTGCAACCCATGGGCAAGGACGAAGCCGTGACTGTTGCGTCACAGAGGCCGGCGCGCCGGCGCGCTCAGGGCGGGCGGCAGCGCGCGTCGCACTCGCTGGACGCCGTCGTGACGGAGGCCGTCGCGCTGCTCGACGAAGCGGGCGAGCCTGCCCTGACGTTCCGCGCGCTCGCCGCGCGGCTGGGCACGGGCGTCGGGAGCATCTACTGGTACGTCTCGAGCAAGGACGAGCTGCTCGACCGTGCGAGCGACCACGTGCTCGCGGACGTGCTGACCGCCACGGCCCACGTCGGGTCGAGCGCCGACCCGCTCGACGACGTCCGCGACGTCGCCGTCGCGCTCTTCGACGCGATCGCGGCCCGCCCCTGGCTCGGCTCGTACTTCCTCAACAACGCCGGCTTCCAGCCCAACGGCCTCATGATCTACGAGCGGCTCGGCCAGCAGGTGCTGCGGCTCGACCTCACCCCGCGCCAGCTCTACCAGGGCGTCTCGGCGGTCCTGGGCTTCGTCGTCGGCGTCGCGGCCGACCTCGGGCACGACGCCGAGATCGCCGCGGCCGCCCCCACGCTCTCCGAGGCGGCCGACGAGTGGCGCGCGCTGGATCCCCAGACGTACCCGTTCCTGCACGCCGTGGCGGAGGAGTTCTCGACGCACGTCGACGCGGAGCTGTTCCGCGCGGGCCTGGACCTGCTCCTCGACGGGCTGCGACAGCAGGTCGGGCGCTCGTAAGGGACGCCACGGCCCCCCGCGTCACGTGCGAGCGTGCGCGCGGATCCAGTCCCGCAGGTGTCCGAACGAGGACGAGACATCGCCGTCGGTCGCCGACAGCACGTCGCGGCTGCCGTCCGTGTGCTCGACCGTGATCCGGTACGACTGGGCGTCGCGGCGGGCCCCCGGACCGGCCGCAGCAGCGCTCGCGTGCCCCGCCGCGCGCACCAGCTCGTCGACCCGGGCACGCGAGGTGGCATCGAGTGCGCCCACGTCGACGGTCGCGGGTTGCCCGCCGAGCCGGCCCACGATGCCGCCCGTCGTCTCGAGCCTGAGCGCGCTGATCACGTCGTCGAACCGGCCTCGACGCCGACCTGGGTCCACGCGTCGCGGACCGCCGCGGCCTCGGTCGACGACTCACCGAAGAGCTCGGTCGCCTGGGCCACCGTGAGAGCCGCGAAGGCGGCGAAGTCGGTCGTCGGGTGCGAGGCGACGAGGGCCGCGAACCAGATGCGGGCGGGTGCCTCCCACGCGTAGCCGCCGATGGCTGTCGCGACCAGGTAGAACGCCTTGTTCGGGATGCCGGAGTTGGTGTGCACCCCGCCCCAGTCGCCCGCGGCCGTGTCGGGCAGCACGACGAAGTCGTCCATGTGCGCGGGCTGGTCGTCCTTGCCGAACGTCGCGTTGTCGAACGCCGTGCCGGGGGCCTTGAGCGACCGCAGCGCGTCACCCTCGAAGTCCGGCGTGAAGATGTCGTTGCCGATGAGCCAGTCCGCCTCGTCGGCGCGCTGGTGCAGCGTGTACTGCTTGACGAGCGAGCCGAACACGTCGGAGATCGACTCGTTGAGGGCTCCGGACTGCACGTGGTACTCCAGGCCGGCGATCGCCTCGGTCACGCCGTGCGTGAGCTCGTGCGCGATGACGTCGAGCGAACCGGTGAAGTCGGAGAAGATCCGGCCGTCGCCGTCGCCGAAGACCATCGCCCGCCCGTCCCAGAAGGCGTTGTTGAACAGCCTCCCGTAGTGGACGTAGCCGTCGAGCTCACCGCCCTTGCCGTCGACCGAGCTGCGTCCCAGCACGTCGGAGTAGAACGACCGCGTGGCGCCCAGTCCGTCGAACGCCCGGTTGACCGACTCGTCCTCGACGGCCGGGTCGTCCTCGGAGCGCACCAGCGGGCCGTCGGTGCTCTCGTGATGCTCCGCGTCGTAGATGTTCCGGGTCGAGGCGCCCTGCGTGAGGACCGGCGGGGCGAGAGTCGCCGTGATCTCCCGGTGCCCGCGCAGCCGCGCGCTGGTCAGCTGCGTGTCACGCGCGGCCTGGCTCACGACCGGGTCCGACGAGGCGGCGAGCCGCTCGAGCAGGAACGGAGGAGTGATGCAGCTGACGACGCGCGGCGTGCCCATGGGTCCCCCTGCGGTGGTGGCGATGTCTTGTTGTGGGCGACTTCCACGCTAGACCTGCGGCCCGCCCACCGACACCCTCGGAGAGAGCCGACGACGTGGCTGGCGAGGTGCCGCGACGCCGGTGCCTAGGCTGATCGCGTGCCTGCCCAACCCGGCGTCCCCGCGCTCGTCGCGCTGGTCGTCCTGGTCCTGCTCGCGGTCGCGGCCTCAGCGCTCGGCCGGTTGGCGCGTGAGCGGGCGATCGCGGTCGCGTCGGTGCGGGCGGTGGTGCAGCTCGCGGTGGTGTCGCTGGTCATCGCGTTCGTCCTGCGCTCGACGTGGTGGTCGCTCGCGTTCGCCGCGGTGATGTTCGCGATCGCGGTGGTCACGACGACCCGGCGCATCGAGGTCCCGCGCGCGTGGCCGTGGGCGGCGCTCGCGATGGGGGCGGGCGTCGTGCCCGTGCTGCTCGTGATCTTCGTGTCCGGCGCGGTGCCGTTCAACGGCCCGTCGTTCGTGCCGTTCGCGGGCATCGTCATCGGCGGCGCGATGAACGCCCACTCCCTGGCGGGCAGGAGGACGATCGCCGCGCTGCGCGACCAGCACGACATCTACGAGGCCGGGCTCGCGCTCGGCATGTACCCGAGCCAGGCGATCGACGTCGTGGCGCTCCGACTCGTGCCCGAGGCCCTCGTCCCCGGCATGGACCAGACCCGCACGGTCGGGCTGGTGACGCTGCCCGGCGCCTTCGTCGGCGTGCTGCTCGGCGGCGGGACACCCGTGCAGGCGGGGACCGCGCAGGTGCTGGTCCTCGTCGGGCTGCTCGCCGCGCAGACCATCTGCGTCACCGTCGCCTACCAGCTCATGCGCACAGGCCGGCTCCTCCCGGCCGACCTCGCGCGGTCCGCGCGGGCACCCGGTTCAGGACGGGCGCGGTAGGTCGCCGACCGAGCCGGGTCACACCGTCGGCGGGACCGGCTCGCCGGGGAACAGTGCACGGTGCTGCTTCGCGAACTGCCGCTTGCCGACCGCCTTGTAGAGCACGCGCACGAACGCGGGCGCCTCGCTGAAGAACTGCGCGCGCTCGGCGGGCTCGAGGTTGGCGAGCAGCATGCCGAACTGCGGCATGAGCCGCGACTTCGGGATGGCCTGCATGGTGTGGTCGCCGATGCGCTGCCACTCGTCGCCCGTGATCACGCGCTCGGCGACGGGGATGATCTCGACGACCTCGCGGCGCAGGTGGACCTTGAGCACGGCGAGGATCTGGTCGTACGCGCTCGCGAGAGCCTCGCCGTCGCCCGGGTCGGCGCCCGCGCGCCAGCGCTCGAGCAGGGGCCCGGCCTCTGTGAGGAGGCCCTGCACGCGCGCGTGCTGGCCTCGCATCTGCCCGACGTGCAGGGCACACGCCGGCGCTCGCTGCTCGAGCGCGTCCCACAGAAGCTGGTCCTCGCTCTCGTGGTGCGAGTGCAGAGTCGCGTCGAGGTCGGCGAGGAACTGGCCGACGAGCTCGCTGCGGGCGGTGTCTCCCGCGGTGACACCCCGGACCAGCCCGGGTGCCTTGCCGTACGCCCAGAGGAACGCGTTGTGCACGACCCGCATGTCCTGCCCGTTGCACAGCTGGGGGCCGTCCGGGACCGGCGGGGCGGACTCTCCGGGATGGGCTACGTAGAAGTCGACCACGATTCCACCTCACTCACGCGGGAAGGAGCACTGGTCCAGCGGGTGCGCGATCGGCCGCGAAGCCGGGGCCGACGAGAGCAGGCTAGTCCGAGCGAGTCCGGTTTGTGCCGATTCCAACGTCGTCGCTCTAGAGTGCCGCGCGTGCCGAGCGGAGGATGCGGGCGAGCTCGCGAAGGTCCGGCTCGGACAGGACGGCTCCGAGCGCGTCGCGGGTCGCCTCGCGGAACACGGCCTCCGCGCGGTCGACAGCGTCCGTGCCGGCGGGCGTCAGGGACAGGACCGACGATCGCCGGTCCGCCGGGTCCACCGACCTCTGGCACCAGCCCTGCGCCTCGAGGCGGTCGACGGACTTGCTCGCCGCGCCGACCGTGATGTCGATCGTCCGCGAGATGTCGAGGACGCGGCAGGAGGGCTGGTCGCGGATCACGCTCAGCACCTCGAGCTGGGGGAGCGTCAGTCCGCCGGCCGCCTTGAGCCGTGCGTCCACGGCGTTGTAGAGCCGCGTCTCGACGCGGACGAGATCGATGAGCACCGACCCGGGGTCGACCGTCATGCCCAGCCTCCTCCTCGGATCTAGATTCCCGGGAATGTATCGGGCGGTCCAGATGGTTGCCCAGGAATCTATCTGGACGCTATCAGGAGGTCACCATGTCGCAGGACCAGCTAGCCGCCATCGACGTCGCGCTTCGCAGCGGTGGCGGCGGGGGCGTGTCCCTCGCCGAGCAGCGCGCGGGGTTTGAGCAGTTCGCCGCGCGCCCCGTCGCGCCCGACACCGAGGTCGCGGACGTCACCCTCGGCGGGGTCCCCGCACTGCGACTCGCTCCGCCGGACACCACGGGCGGGGCGCTGCTCTACCTGCACGGAGGCGGCTACGTGATCGGGTCCGCCCGGTCCGGCGCGGGGCTGGCGGCTGCGTTGGCCCGGCGTGCGCGCCTGGCCGCGTACTCGCTCGACTACCGGTTGGCGCCCGAGCACCCGTTCCCCGCGGCGGTCGACGACGGGCTCGCCGCCTACCGGGCGCTGCTCGGCGAGGGGCGCGACGTGAGCCCGCTGGTCGTCGCGGGCGACTCGGCGGGCGGCGGGCTCGCGCTCGCGACCCTTCTCGCCGCCCGGGACGAGGGCCTGCCCCTCCCCGCGGCGGTCGTGCTGCTGTCTCCGTGGGCCGACCTGACGCTCACGGGGGAGAGCCTGCGCACGAAGGAGGCGGACGACCCGATCTTCGACGCGGCGGACATCGCCGAGTACGCCACCCGGTACCTCGACGGCCACGACCCCGCCGACCCGCAGGTCAGCCCGATCCTGGCCGACCTGACCGGACTGCCGCCGCTGCTCGTCCAGGTCGGCACCAACGAGGTCCTGCTCGACGACGCCACCCGCCTCGCTGCGCGAGCGGCCGCGGCGCACGTCGAGGTCACGCTCGAGGTCGTCGCCCGCGCGCCTCACGTGTTCCAGCACTTCGCCGGCAACCTCGACGAGGCCGACGCGGCGCTGGACCGCGCGGGCCGGTTCCTGACGGCGAGGTTGGAGGCGCGCCGCTGAGGCGGTGTTCCACGGCGAGGGACCTACGTCCTCGTCGTGCGCGACCCCGCCTCCATACTGGGTTGCATGGCCCGACGGACCCCGGCTGCGCGCACCCTCGCGTCGGGCACCCGCGTGGAGCTGCTCGACCTCCTGCAGCAGGGCCGGGCCCGCACGACGCCCGAGCTCGCGGCGCTGGTCGGGCTGCACGAGAACACCGTGCGTGAGCACCTACAGCGGCTGGTCGACGAGGGCTACGTGATCCGTGAGCCGGAGGAGCGCTCGGTGCGTGGGCGGCCGCGCACGATCTACCGCGCCACCTCGCCGAGCGACGTGCGCGCGAACCCAGCGGCCATCGCGCGCCTCGAGCGTTCGATCGCGCAGGTCGCGCTGACGAAGGCGCTGCTCGACGGGTACGGGCGGGATGTGGGTGACGTCCCCGACGCGGCGCGGGCCATCGGGCGGGACCTGGCAGGGGTCGGTGGCCCGCTGCGCCCTGCGCCGCCCGCGTCGCCGGCTGCGGGCGACGAGTCGGAGCGTCAGCTCGCCGCGCTCGAGGGGCACCTCCTCCAGCTCGGATTCGACCCCGAGTTCGAGGACGAGGAGCAGCCGAAGTTCCACCTGTGGCGGTGCCCGTTCCTGGAGCTCGCGCGTGAGCGCCCCGAGGTCGTGTGCAACGTGCACCTCGGGCTGGCGACGGGCGTGCTGGAGGCGACCGGTGGTCCCGTGCGCGCGCAGGCGCTGCTCCCGTTCGTCGAGCCGTCGCACTGCATCCTCGAGCTCGACCGTCGACCGTCGTAATTTCCACGGTGCTTCGCGTGGTGCCGCGCGCGCGAACCGGCGAGGCTGCGAGCGTCGGGCACATCACCGAGGCCCGGAGCCGAGGAGAAGCGCGATGCCCATCGAGAACGTCGAGATCCTGTCCGCCGCCCCCAAGACGAGCGCCGAGGCGGCGACCGAGCCCGAGCACACGTGCGGCTGCGGCTCCCACGACGAGGGCGACCCCGTCCTGGACGTGCGGCTGATCCCGCACGCGATCCGGCACGCGACCGTGTTCGGCGCCTTCGACGCGATCGCGCCGGGCGAGTCGCTCGTCATCGTCGCGCCGCACCTGCCGCGCCCGCTGCTCGCGCAGCTCGCCGAGCGTGCGTCGCTCAGCTACGAGGTGCTCACCGACGGGCCTGACGCGTGGCACGTCCGCCTCACGCGTCTGCCGTCCTGACGGCGTACGCGAGCAGCAGGGGGTCGAGGTCCGACGTCACCACCTCGCGGTGGTCGACGTGCAGGTCCTTCTCGACGAGGAAGTCGTCGTCCCCCGGGTAGAACTTGGCTCGCCCCGGGTCGTCGCCCGCGAACGCGCGGACGGCGTCCATGGACGACCACAGCGAGACCGTGACGATCTCGCAGAGCTCGTCGAGGTCGCGCCGCAGCACGAGCGCGCCCACGTTGCCGGGCGTCGCGCGGTAGTCGGCGATCCCGGTGCGGGACTGGTGCTCGAGGTAGCCGTCCGCGTCTGCGGCGCGGACGGCGCCTCGCCAGGTGCGCATGATCATGGGGTCCTCCCGTCGGTCGTCGTCCGTCGAGCGTCTCAACGGGCGTGGAACGACGACAGGTGCGTGCCGGACATCGACCGCGCTGATCCCGCCAACCGGGCCGCGCCGACTCAGGTGATCGTCGAACCCGACCGGACGAAGTGCTTGCCGAGGAAGAAGATGCTGCGGGTCTTGCCCGTCCAGAAGCTCGCGCCCGTGTTCTTGGTGATCTTCGAGTGCGTGATGGTCAGCGTCCCGGTCCGGTCGTTGCTCACGTAGAAGACGCCGGGCCCGCCCTCGGGGGCGTGGTTGCGCTGGATGGTCGAGTGGTCGATCGTCACGGCCTGCTTGGTGCCGTCGAAGTACACAGCCCCGCCGTTGCCGCCCTTGCCCGACGACGCTCCGGTGCCCGTGGCGACGTTGTCCGTCAGGGTGCTGCCCTGCAGTCGCATCGGCGCCTGCAGCGAGGAGACCGCGCCCCCGTTCGCGCACCTGTTGCGCACGAACGTCGAGTCGAGCAGGCGCGACGTGACGCGCTGCCCGACGAGGCGAACCGCGCCGCCGCCCGCGTCCGAGTCGGCCTTGATGCAGCGGTTGTCCTTGAAGGTCACGTGCTGCACGGTCAGGTGACCGCCGCGCATCGCGATCGCGCCGCCGCCGCGCAGGTTCTCGAGCCTGTGGCCGGCCCACGTGGGTGCCTTCGTCGCGTTGCCCTTCGTCATGACGAGGTTCTTCACGACGATGTACGGGGTGGTCTGCGTGTCGCAGCGCGCGCTGAGCCAGCCGAACGACTCCTGGCAGGTGTTGGCGTACAGGATCGGTCGCTTGTTCGCGCCCGACAGGACGACCTTGCCGCCGCCGTCGAGCACCAGGCGCTCGACCACTTTCGCGTGCGGGTCCTGCCACGGGTGCTTGCACGTGGTCGTGTTGCACACGACGAGCGTGCGGTCCAGGACGATCGTGACGGGCTTGGCGCCGCACCGGAACTTGACCGTGCCGCCGCCGCGTACGGCCCCGGCGAGCGCCGCCGGCGTGCAGGACGCCGCGGTGCCGTGGCCCACGTACTTCACGGGCGCGGTCGTCGCGGCGCTCGACCCGGACGCGGCCGACGACGGGACGACGACGAGCAGTGCGAGCGCGGCCACCGACGCGAGGATGCGAAGCATGTGCGCAACGTAGCGCCTTCCCCGCAGCACGAGCTCCTAGTCGGGCCGACGAGACTGCAGGTACACCTCGAGCTCGGTGGCCTTCGCCGACAGGTACACCTGGTCGCCCGGGCTGAGCCCGAGCTCGGCGACGGCTGCGGGCGTCACGTCGACGACGGCCGACGGCGCCCCCGCGAGGTCGATGCGGACGCGGTCGGTGAGCATGGTGAGCCCCGCGATCGTGGCGGGCCAGGTGTTGCGGACGCTCGAGACGTCGGGGCGGTGCGGGCTGATCACGACCGCCGACGGGCGCAGCGCGACGAGGACGGCCCCGTGCTCGCCATGGTCGGGGACGACGAAGCTCCCGCCGCCGTCGAGGAGCACCTCGTCCCCGTTCGCGACGCCCGTGTAGAGGTTGAGGCCGACGAGCTTGGCGACGTACTCGGTCGCCGGTCGCCGGGTGATCTCCGCCGGGGTGCCCTCCTGCACGATCCGGCCGCCCTCGAGCACCACGAGCCGGTCGGCGAGCAGCAGCGCCTCGAGGGGGTCGTGCGTGACGACCAGGCACGGCCCGGCGAAGCTCGACAGGTGGCGGCGCAGCTCGCCCTGCACGTCGAGGCGGGTGCGGGCGTCGAGCGCCGACAGCGGCTCGTCGAGCAGCAGCAGCTCGGGCCCGCCGGCCAGCGCGCGCGCGAGGGCCACGCGCTGCGCCTGCCCGCCCGAGAGGTCGCCGGGGCGCCGACCGGATAGCTCCGCAAGGCCGAGTCGGTCGAGCCATTCCTCGGCCGTCGCTCGGGATTGCGACCGACCGGCTCCTCGAGCGCGGGGCGAGAACGCGACGTTCTCGCGCACGCTGAGGTGGGGGAAGAGCCGGTAGCTCTGGAAGACGAAGCCGACGGGGCGGTGCGCCGCGTCGAGGAACGTTCCGCTGCCGGCGTCGTCGAGCACCCGTCCGTCGAGCCGGATCTGCCCGCTCGAGACCGGCGTCAGCCCGGCGACCGCGCCGAGCAGCGTCGACTTCCCCGCGCCGTTGGGACCGAGGACCGCGACGACCTCACCCGGCGCGACCCGCAGCGCGACGTCGAGCGTGAATGCGTCCCTGGTCACGCGCGCGTCGACGACGAGGCCGTGGTCGGTCATGAGGCCGCCGAGCCCGCGCGCAGCCAGCTGTCGCGCAGGGCGACGAGCACGACGACCGACACGAGCAGCAGGATCAGGCTGAGAAGGATCGCCGCCTCGGGGTCGGACTCCAGGGCGTAGTACACCGCGATCGGCATCGTCTGCGTCCGGCCGGGGAAGCTGCCGGCGAACGTGATCGTCGCACCGAACTCGCCGAGCGCCCGCGCCCAGCACAGCACGGCGCCGGCCACGAGCGACGGGCCGATCAGGGGCAGCGTCACTCGTCGGAAGACCGTCATCGGGCCCGCGCCGAGCGTGGCGGCCGCCTCGTCGAACCCGCGGTCCGCGGACCGCAACGCACCCTCGACCGTGACGACGAGGAAGGGCATCGCGACGAACGTCTCGGCGATGACGACCGCGGCGGGGGTGAACGGCAGCGTGATCCCGAACCACTGGTCCAGGTACTGCCCGACGATGCCGTTGCGCCCGAAGGCCAGGAGCAGCGCGACGCCGCCGACGACGGGCGGCAGCACCAGCGGGAGGGTGACCAGCGCGCGCACGAGCCGCTGGCCGGGGAACTGCGTCCGGGCCAGCAGCCAGGCCAACGGCACGCCGACGACCAGGGAGATCGCCGTCGCGGTCGTCGAGGTCCACAGCGACAGGCGCAGGGCCTCACCTGCCGCCGAGCCGCGCAGGATCTCCCACGCGTCCCCCCAGGGGGCCCGCACCAGCAGGGCCACCAGGGGGACGACGAGGAACAGCAGCCCGACGAGCGCGGGGGCGAGCAGCGGGACCGGGACGGATCGCGGCCCACCGCCCCGGGTCGCTGCGCGGCGTTCGCGCTCCCGGGGACTGAGTGTCGTCGGCATGCCGCTCAGCGTCCCAGGTCGCGGGGGATGTCGCGGGAGATCAGGGCTGCGCGAAGCCCGCGGCCGACAGCACGCTCGTGCCCGCGGAGGAGAGCACGTAGTCGACGAACGCCTTGGCGACGTCCGCGTGCGCGCTCTTCGCGAGCGGAGCGATGGGGTAGTCCGTCGAGGCGTTCACGTCGTCCGGGATCTCGACGCCCGTGACGTCGGATCCGGCGGCGATCACGTCGGTCACGTACACGACCCCCGCGTCGACCTCGCCGAGCGTCACCTTGCTCAGCACCGCCTTGACGTCGGGCTCGAGCGTCACGGGCTTCACGGTGATCTTGGCGTTCGTGAACACCTTCGCCGCCGTCGCCCCGCACGGGACCTCGGGCTGGCACAGCGCGGTCTTGACCCCCGACTTCGCCAGGTCGTTGACGCCCGTGACCTTGGCGGGGTTGGCGGGCGGCACGGCGATCTCCATGCTGTTCGTCGCGAACACCACGGGGTCGGTCGCGTCGCCCGCAGCGACGACGTCGTCCATCGTCTTCGAGCTGGCCGAGGCGAACACGTCCGCGGGCGCGCCGTCCGCGATCTGTGCGGCGAGGGCCGAGCTCGCGGCGAAGCTGAACGTGACGTGCACCCCCGGGTTCGCCTTCTCGAACTGCTCGCCGAGCGTGTTGAACGACTCGGTGAGCGAAGCGGCTGCGAGGACGGTGATGTCGCCTTCCAGGCCCGACGGCGAGGTCGCGGACGTCGCGGCGCTCGGCGACGCGTCGGAGCTCGAGTCGTCCGAGCTGCAGCCCGCGAGTGCGAGGCCGACGGTGGCGGCGATCAGGGTCAGCGCGAGGGGGCGCATGCGTTGCTCCTTCGTGGTGGTGCGAACAGGTCAGCGGGTCCGCGGGATCTCGACGGAGACGTTCGTCGCCTTGACGGCCGCGACGGCCAGCACGCCCGGCTCGAGGCCGAGCTCGTCTGCGGCCTCGCGGCTCAGCAACGAGACGAAGCGGTGCGGCCCGGCCTGGATCTCCACCTGGGCCATCACGGTGTCCTTGACGACGCGGGTGACCAGGCCCGTGAACCGGTTGCGGACGGACGCCGCGGCGATGTCGCCCGGCTGGAGCTGGGCCGCGTCCCGGGCGAGCTCCTCGGCGAACCGCGCGAGCGCCGCGCCGTCGATCGCCTGCCGGCCCGACGCGTCGGTCGTCGTCTCGATCCGGCCGCTCTCCGCCCAGCGACGCACGGTGTCGTCGCTGACTCCGAGGAGGTCGGCCGCATCCTTGACCCGGTAGCTTGGCATGGGCGTGAGCCTATCCGCAGATTCGGCTCCCGAGAGGCTGTTCCGGCGCGAACGCGTGCGTCTTCCGCCGAACGGGACGCATCTTCGTCAACTGCTCCGCGACCCTCGCCGACGCCGATGCCGCCGGCTCGGCCCGGCCCTGCGCATGGTGCGGTGACACGAGCCGCCCTACGATCGGGATCGGGCTCACACCGGTGACGCGCAGGGAGGTCTGCTGCGATGGAGATGCTCTCGAACGAGGAGATCGCCGAGGCCGGGCTGACCGACTGGCGCAAGCTGGCCCAGGGTCTGCACGCCCGCTACCTCGTCCGTGACTTCGCGGCCGGCGCGCGACTCGTCGCGGCGGTCGGTGAGGCGAGCGATGCTCTGGGTCACCACCTGAGCGCATCCCTCGGCAGCGGGCACGTCGACCTCAAGCTGGTCAGCGCCGACGCCGTCTATCGCGACGAGCACGGCACCGAGCACGTCGTCGAGTGGGTCACCCAGCACGATCTCGATCTCGCGCGGCGGATCACCGCGATCGCCGCCGATCACGGGCTCGAGGCCGATCCAGCTGCCGTGAGCGTCATCGAGCTCGGCCTCGACACGGCACGCTCCGCGACGATCGCGCCGGTGTGGGCCGCTCTGCTGACCGGCGACCCCGAGGCTCAGGGCCGCGGGACTCCCAGCGACGAGATCCGGGACGCATCCGGACGCGTGCCGAACCTCTGGTTCGGCGACGGTGAGTCGGTGCAGCGGTTCCACGTCGAGGTGTACGTGGCGCCCGAGGTGGCCGAGCACCGGCTCGCCGCCGCGCTCGCGGCCGGCGGGACCGTCGTCGACGACAGCCGGTCGCCGTCGCTCACGGTCGTCGCGGACCAGGACGGCAACAGGGGCGTCATCTGCGTCGCCTAGTCCCTCGGAGGACCCTGCGCGGAGGAGCTGCCCCAGGCTCTGCGCGTCACGACGGAACGCTCCGGGGTGAGACCTCGGGCGCGCGCGTCGCCTGCTTGGTGGCTCTGCGGCGGGCGGTCTTGGACGAGCGGCGGACGAGCCAGGTGGACACGCCGGTGATCCCGAGCAGGAGCGGGGAGAGCCCGAGCGTGAGCCAGATCAGGCGCCACCAGCCGTTGACGATGTAGCCGCTGTGCACGGGGTAGCTCCACGCGTCCCACAGCGTCTGCGCGGTGGACTCTCCGGCGCTGCCGTAGACGACGGTCGCTTCGCCCGTGTGCCGCTCGACGACGACCCCGCGGTTGCCCGGGTACTCCATGCGGCCGTACGGGTCGAAGCCCGTGCCGAGCCAGATGTAGTAGACGCCGGTGGGGTCGTCGGCGGCCGGGACGTCGACCGAGACGACCTTGTCGCCGGGGGACGCCTCTTGCGCTGCCACGACCGCGGCGTCGATGCCGATGTCGGGCGCGGCGCTCTCGACCGAGACCGGGTCGTCGACCTCGGGGAGCTGGTGGCCGGGCGTCATCGCGTACCAGGCCTTCTCGAACTGCTGGAACTCGAACCCGCCACCCGTGACTCCCCAGAGGAGCAGGAACGGGATCGCGATCAGGCCGGCGACCTTGTGAAGGTCGGTGTCCCGAGCGAACCTCCCTCGGTTCCAGCGGATGTTCATCGACTTCTTCCACTGGTTCGGGCGCGGGAACCAGAGCCACAGGCCCGTCAGGGAGATGAACAGGAGCACCACCGCCATCGTGCCGAGGACCAGGCCGCCCCACGTCACCGGGGCGCCGTCGAAGCCGAGCCACGACGAGTACGGCACGTCGTCGTCGAGCACGCCGATGTAGCCGGCCTCGCCCTCGCACGACAGGAAGCACTCGTGCAGGTTGTCGAGGAAGGCGATCCACGCGGGCGTCGCACCGATGTGGCCGAGGATCTCGCCGGTGCTGGGATCGACGGTCCAGAAGCTCGAGTAGTCGGCGTCGTGGACCTTCAGGATCCCGCTCTCGGCGACGACGCCCGTCGGATCGAACTCGGGCTTCGCCGCGTCGACCGTCGCGAAGGCCTGCGCGAGGCTGACCGTATCGGGGCCGCCGCTGGGCGAGTAGGCCGCGCCGTTCATCGCGTGCGCGAGCTCCGGCCGGTACAGCAGGATCGCGCCCGAGGTGCAGATCACCAGCAGGACCAGGCCGAGCACCAGGGACGCCCAGCGGTGCGTGACGACCATGAACCGGCGGACCGGGCGGCGGGTGCTCCGCTTGCGGGCCTTCGGCGTGGCCGGTCGGTTGGGCGTCCGGGTTGTCGTCTCGGTCGTCGTCTGGGTCATCGGATGACGGCGCCGAGCGTGCGGACCAGTGCAAGCGCGGTGACGGCGTCGACGGCCACGGCGACGAAGGCGTACACGTAGCGCAGCCGGTGCCCGAGCGCCCAGAGGTTGCGTGCGCCGGACGTCGCCGTCACCGCGGCGAGCAGCTGGAGCAGCAGGCCGAACGGTCCGAGGAAGATCCCGATGGCGCCGGCCGCGGGCGCGACCACGTACGTCAGCACGCAGCGGGTCGCCGACACCCAGATGCCGAGCCGGACGGCCGACATCGCCTCGGTCGCCGGGTCGATGTCGTCGTGGACTGGAGGCGACGCCGGATCGGCGACCTGAAGGTTGGACATGAGGTAAGGCTAACCTCACCGTGCCCGAGTTGTCCGTAGTCGTCCCACGTGATGGTCAGGCGCGCCACGCTGTCGGCTCGGGGTGGCTTGCAAGGCGGGCTTCAGCCCGCAAGGGTCCTCGGGTGGGTGAGATCCAGCTGGACGGCGTCCTCGTGTGCCGCGACCCCGAGTCGGCCGCCGTCGTGCGCCGGCACCTTCCCGCGCACGTCGCGCTGACGCGAGGCGAGCCAGGGTGCCTCGCCTTCGACGTCGACCCGTCCGACGACCCGTTCGTCTGGACCGTCCACGAGCGGTTCAGCGACGACGAGTCGTTCCGCGCCCACCAGGCGCGCGTCGCGGCGAGCGAGTGGGGGCGCGTGACGAGCGGCATCGAGCGGCGCTACGAGATCCGGGCCGCCGCCGACTGACCGCCGCGCTTCACGCGGGCGCGGCCCCGGTGACCTGCTCTGCGAGCCGATCGAGCGCCTGGAGCACGATCGCGTCGACATGGGTCTGCATCATGTCGAGCGGCACGTTCGGATAGGCGTGCGCGTGCGAGCCCAGGATCGTGACGTTCGTCGTGCCGTCCCACAAGTCGGCGAAGAGCCAGGTCTCCTCCTGCTCCCACGTGCCCCCGTGGGTGTGCACGGCGTAGGAGCTGCCTTCGTGCATCTCGACGACCTCGGTGTAGGTGATCGACCGGAGGCCGTAGGGCGGCACCAGGCCCCCGAGGTGGACGTGTCGCGAACCGGGGCCGGACTCGGGAGCGCCGACGATCGCTTCGCAACCCGCGTCGGGCGGGCATGTCATCGCCATCGCCGCAGCCCAGACGTCGACGCGTGAGGCGGCGATGCCCCGCGCCACGTTGAACTGCACGCGGGGTGACGCCGTTGCCGGGGTCACGCCGCTTCCCTCGATGCGACGTTCCCAGCGCGCCCCGAGCCTGCCGTACCAACCGCCCTGTCCCATGACCGACGTATCGGCACGCGTCGTGCGCCAGTTGATCCCGGCAACCCAGCGAAACCACTTGCGCTTACTGGCCTGTCAGTGATTCCATCTTGCCGCGGCTCGAATCGATTCGATTGGGGCCGCGTCCGACCACCACGCACCGGCCCGGCCGGGACGAGCAAAGGAGCATCCGCGTGGAGAGCATCACCAAGAACCGTCAGTCCCGCAGCACGCTGCTCGCGATGGTCGAGCGCGCCTACGGCCCCGACCAGGTGCCCGCCGACCCCGAGGGCGCGTGGCTCGAGGAGATGGGGCACGGCTGGTTCAACGTCGCCTACCGGATCACGCTGCGCGACGGTCGCGACGTCGTGCTCAAGATCGCGCCGCCGCGAGACGTGCCCGTGATGACCTACGAGCACGGCGCGATGAGCATCGAGCTCGCGTCGCTGGCGCTGATCGCCGAGCGGACGAGCGTTCCGGTCCCGCACGTCGACCACGCCGACACCAGCCACGACCTCGTCGACGCCGACTGGTTCTTCATGCCGTTCGTCGACGGCGACAACCTCGGCATCGTCAAGGGCGACCTGGACCCGCAGGTCGTGACCGCCTGCAACGAGCAGCTCGGCGCCCTCAACCGCGAGCTCAACTCGATCGTCGGCCCGTGGTTCGGGCCGCTGGCCGGCCCGGGCGACGTGTCGTGGCGGGTCGTGTTCACGGGCATCGTGGAGGACGTCCTGCGCGACGGCGAGGCCCGGGGCGTCGACATCGGCTGGGACTACGACGTCGTGCGCAAGGCCTTCGCCGAGAACGCCCACGTGCTCGACGAGGTCACCGAGCCGCGGTTCGTCGAGTGGGACCTGTGGGACTCCAACGTCATGGTTCGCGACGGGCGGATCGCCTGCATCATCGACCACGAGCGCGCGCTCTACGGCGACCCCCTCATGGAGGCAGGGTTCGTCGCCTCGATGCTGCCGAACTTCGGCGACCCGACGGCGTTCATGCGCGGCTACGGCTGGACCGAGCTCACCGAGAACGAGCAGGTCCGGCGGCAGCTGTACTGCCTGCACCTGGTGCTCATCATGGTCATCGAGACCGTGTACCGCGGCCACACCGACCCCTGGCAGTACGAGTGGGCGCGGCCGCAGCTCGACGACGTGATGGGGATGCTCGCCCGGCCGTGAGCACCACCGATAGCGCCAACGGCAGCACCACCGACACCGACGACGACGCGCGCCACCTCGAGCACACCGCCGCACTGGGCACCCGGCCCGTCGGGCGCCTGCTCTGGCACGCGTGCTCGCAGACGACGCTGTCCGTCGGGATCTACGGCATCTACGCGCTGACCAACGCGTGGTTCGTCGCCCGAGGCGTCGGGGCGACCGCGATGGCCGCGGTCAACCTGGTCGCCCCGCTGCTGCTCGCGCTGGGCGCGGTCTCGACCGCGCTCGGCGTGGGCGCCGCGTCGGTCGTGTCCCGCAACCTGGGCGCGGGCGACACGGCCGGCGCCGCGCGCACCACCGGCAACGCGTTCACCGTGTTCTGGGCAGCTGCGATCACGACGACCGTCGTCGGCCTGACGGCCCTCGATCCCCTGCTGCGCCTGCTGGGTGCGCACGGGCAGACCCTCGGCTACGCCCACGACTACGCCGTGATCATCCTGGCGGGCGCGATCGTGTCCACCGGGTTCTCCAGCCTCGTGCGCGCCGAGGGCCGCATGCGGTTCTCGACGATGCTGTGGGTCGTCCCCGTGCTCGTGCAGATCACGCTCGACCCGCTGTTCATCTTCGGGCTCGACCTCGGCGTGCGGGGCGCCGCGCTGGGCACGGTGTGCGGCCAGGCCGTCTCGGCCGGCATGAGCATGTGGTTCTTCTTCGTGCAGCGCCGTCGTCCCTACCGCATCGGTGCCCGCGACCTGCGTCCGCACCCGCGCACGATCGGCACGGTGCTCGGCGTCGGGGCGCCGTCGTTCCTCGCGGGGTTCGGTGCGACGCTGCTCGCCGTCGTCGTCAACACCACGCTGTCGGCGGCCGGTGGCGCGACCGCGCTCGCCGCGTTCGCCATCTGCGCGCGCATCCAGACGTTCGTCGCCATGCCCCAGCTCGGCATCAGCCAGGGCATGCAACCGATCGTGGGCTACAACGCGGGGCGCCGGTTGCTCGAGCGCGTCGAGCGCGCCCGAGCGCTGTCCCTGCGCGCGACGCTCGTCTACTCGACCCTCGCCGCGGGCGCCGTCGCGCTGCTCGCCGGACCGCTCGCGGGCATCTTCGTCGACGAGCCGGCCGTCCAGGACGCAGCCGCCACCGCGCTGCGCATCGTCGCGATCGGCTTGGCCGCGGGCGGCGTCACGCCGCTCGTCTCCGCGTACTTCCAGGCGCTCGGGCACCCGCGGCCGTCGTACCTGCTCTCGCTCGGAACGCTGCTCGTCCTCAAGGTCCCGCTGGTCCTGATCCTCGGGCACGCGCTGGACACGACGGGCGTCTGGGTGGCGATCGCGGCGGGCGAGGTCCTGTCGGCGACCGCCGCGGCACTCGTCCTGCGTCGCGCGGGTCGGGCTACCGCGCGCCCGCCACGGCCGCGACCCGCGCGCGGTCCGGAAGCAGCAACGACAGGAGCGCGGCCAGGGAGGTGAACCCAGCCGCCCACCAGAACGCGGTGTCGAACGCCGCGGCCAGGTCGGGCAGCGACGCGGCTCCCGCGGTCGCGCTGACCAGGATCACCGCGAGCACGGCGGTGCCGAACGACCCGCCCAGCTGCTGGGCCACGCGCGTGACGATGCTGGCGTGCGGCATCTCGTCGCGCTCGAGGCCGGCGAAGGCGACGGCCATGAGCGGGATGAACACGGCCCCGAGGCCGAACCCGCGGACCAGCAGGGCGATCATGAGCGTCCACGTGGCGGTGTGCTCGGTGGCGAGCGCGAACGGGATCGTCGCGATGCTGACCACGGCGAACCCCGCGACGGCCACCCACCGCCCACCGATCGAGTCGGTGAGGCGACCGGCGATGGTCCGCGACGCCAGCGCGCCGACGCCCTGCGGCACCAGGAGCAGGCCCGCTCCGAGGGCGTCCGCGCCGCGCACCTGCTGCCAGTACAGGGGCAGCAGGAGCATCGCGCCGTACAGGCCGATGCCGGTCAGGAACATGAGGATCGACGACGTGCGCAGGGGAGCGTGCCTGAACAGGCGAACGTCGATGAGCGCCCGCGGCCCTCGCCGGACAGCCCACCAGACGAACGCTGCGATCAGCACGAGGCCCGTGACGAGGGGCACCAGGACCCGGGTGTGGTCGAACCCGCCCTGCTCGGCCACCTGCGTGAGGCCGTAGATGACGCCGACGATGCCGGGGGAGACGAGCAGGAGTCCGACAGCGTCGAGCGGCACGCGGCGGGTCGGGCCGTCGGCCGGGATCATGCGGACCGCGAGCCACAGACCGACCGCTCCGAGCGGCAGGTTGACCAGGAACATCCACTGCCACGAGGCGTAGTGCAGGATCACGCCGCCGACGACCGGCCCGAGGATGGGACCCAGGGCGGCGGGCAGGCTCACGCTCGCCATGAGCTTGCCGACGTTGCGACCGTGCGCCGCCTGCATGAGCAGCGTCGTCATCAGCGGCATGAGCACGCCGCCGCCGACGCCCTGCACGGCCCGGAACGCGATGAGCGCCGACGCGCTCGCGGCCGTCGCGCACAGCGCCGAGCCCAGCAGGAACGTGGACAGCCCGACGATC
Organism: Brevundimonas sp.; assembly: GCA_039207135.1. Taxonomy (GTDB): domain Bacteria; phylum Actinomycetota; class Actinomycetes; order Actinomycetales; family Cellulomonadaceae; genus Cellulomonas. The sequence continues at coordinate 6,947 of JBCECL010000018.1, read as the reverse complement.
CACAGGCGCTTGGAGCCGAGCCGGCCCTGCGCCCAGCCGGTCAGCGGGATGGTCACGAACATCGCCAGGAGGTAGGCGGTCGAGACCCACTGGATGGTGCCGACGCTCGCGCCGAGGTCGGCGCCGAGCTCGTGGATGCCGACGCTGACGATCGTGGTGTCGAGGATGACGGCGATCGCACCGACGATGACCGCGGTGGCGAGCCGCTTGAGGTCGGGGTCGAGGCGGTCGTCCGCCTTCGTGGCCGTGTCCTGGGCCATGCCGTGCTCCGTTCATAAGATGCAGGTCTGCTTCTAATCCCGAACGTAACTCAGGCGGGTTAGGATGCGCAAGTGCATCTTGAGGACGACGAGCCGCGCCGACGACGCCGTGGCGCAGCGCTCGAGGCCGCGCTGCTGGAGGCCACGTGGGAGGAGCTCGTCGACGTCGGCTACGGCGCGCTGACCCTCGACTCCGTCGCGCAGCGTGCGGGTACGAGTCGGCCCGTCATCGCGAGGCGCTGGCCCACCAAGCCCGACCTGGTGCGAGCGGCCGTGCTGAGGATGACCGCGCTGGGCGACTTCGTCACGCCCGACACCGGGAGCCTCGCGGAGGACGTGCGGCAGGCGCTGCGGCTCTCGAACGAGAAGCGCGCGTCGGTCTCGACCCTGCTGGTCGCCTACCTCGGCGGCTACTTCCTGGAGACCGGGACCAACCTCGCGCAGCTGCGCGAGGAGATGATCGCCGGGCGCCCCAACCGGTTCGACGCGATCGTCGAGCGGGCGATCGCGCGTGGCGAGGTGGTGGCCGACGGCCTCACGCCACGCATGCGCTCGGTCGCGTTCGACCTGTACCGCAACGAGGCGGTCCTTCGGCTTGGCCCTGTTCCCGACGACGTGATCGACGAGATCGTCGACGACGTCTACGTCCCGCTGCTCACGCGCCCCCGCTGACGTCACCGGGCGTTCCTGGCCGGATCGCTCTGACGCCTCGCACAAATCGTGTGCTCGGAACGAGCCTCTTGCAGGCATGCTTGCGTCCCGTGAGCACCTACCTCGAGACCGAGCGCGTGACGCTGCGCCAGTTCGCCGCCGACGAAGCCGACCTGCTCATCGAGCTCGACAGCGATCCGGCGGTCATGCGCTACCTGTCGGGCGGCGAGCCGACCGCGCCCGAGGTGTACCGCACGGTCCTACCGGGCCTCCTCGCGGCGTACGAGCGGTGGGCGGGCGCCTTCGGGCTCTTCGCGGCCTTCGAGAAGTCGTCCGGCGACTTCGTCGGCTGGTTCTGCCTCCGCCCGGAGCGTGAGGGACCGCTCGACGAGGCCGAGCTCGGCTACCGGCTGCGCCAGGCGGCCTGGGGGAAGGGCTACGCCACCGAGGTGTCCACCGCGCTGCTCACGAAGGCGTTCACGGAGCTCGACGTGCGCGTCGTCTGGGGCGAGACGATGGCGCTGAACCTCACGTCGCAGCGCGTGATGGAGAAGGTCGGCATGACCGTCACGCGAGAGGTGGAGACGCCCGAGGACATGATGGCGGTCGAGGGGTCCGAGCTCGGCGGTTTCCGGTACGAGATCACCAGGGACGAGTGGGAGGCCCGGCGGGTCGTCTGAGGTCCTGCGCTCGGCGGACGGTCACGACGGCAGCCATCACCGTCAGGACGTGCCGCGCACCGCGTAGTGCACGTAGACCACGCCGTTGCCGAACCGTCGGTGGTCCAGCAGCTCCAGCTCGACCCGCACGCCCGTCGGCAGCGCCGGCTTGCCGCCACCCACGGTCACCGGGCACAGGAGCAGCACGCACTCGTCGACGAGCCCGTGCCGGAACGCCTCCGCGCCGAGAGCCGCGCCGCCGACGCTCAGGTCCGTGGCGGACGCCTCCTTGAGCCGACGCACCGCCTCGGGGTCGAACTGCCGCTCGATCGTGGTCCGCGCGGTCGACACCGCGTCGAGCGTCGTCGAGAAGACGATCTTGTCGGCGTCGCGCCAGACCTGCGCGTACTCGCGCACGACCGCGGGCTCGTCGGCCAGCCAGTCGTCGTCCTCCCAGACGCGCATCGTCTCGTACATGCGACGGCCGTACAACGACGTGCCGATGCGTCGCTCGTGCTCGTTCCAGAAGGCGTGCACCTCGTCGTCGGGCACCGACCAGTCGAAGGCGCCGCTCGCGTCCTCGAGGTAGCCGTCGAGCGAGGTGTTGGCCGCGTAGATGAGCTTGCCCACGGGGGCCTCCGTCCGTGCCGGGGACTCCAGGCTCGCAGCGGCACCGCGCCACCGGCAACCGGTCAGCCCTTGCGCAGGTCCTGGGCGAGCATCACGAGGATGCCGCTCGGGCCGCGGACGTACGTGAGCTTGTAGACGTCCTCGTACGTCGCGACGCCGCGGAGCGGGAAGCAGCCGTGCCGCGCGGCGATCGCGAGCGACTCGTCGATGTCGTCGACCGAGAAGGCGACGCGGTGCATGCCGATCTCGTTCGGGAGCGTGGGCTCGGTCTCGATCGCCTCGGGGTGGATGTACTCGAAGAGCTCGAGCTGCCCGTGTCCGTCGGGCGTCTGCAGCATCGCGATTCGCGCGTGGTTGCCGTCGAGGCCCACGGCGGTGTCGGTCCACTCGCCGCTGACCGTGTCGCGCCCGACGACCGTCAGGCCCAGGTCGGTGAAGAACGCGATCGTCGCGTCGAGGTCGCGCACGGCGATGGCGACGTTCTCGAGCTTGATGGGCACGCTTGCATGCTAACCACGCTGCCTAGCGCGGGCCGAGCGCAGCGTCGATCAGCACCTCTGCCGCCTGGCGCGCCACTCGCGCAGCGTCGGCGCGCCCGGCGATCGCCGCCGTGGTCTGTGCGCCTTCGGCGAGCAGCGCGAGCTGCGCCCCGAGAGCCTGGTCGGCACCTGCCTCGACCGCGAGCAGCGTCACGTAGTCCTGGAACGACTCCTTGTGCTCGCGAGCGGCGGCCGCCACCGCGGGCGAGGTCGCGCCGAGCTCCCCGAAGGCGTTGATGAATCCGCACCCCCGGAAGGAGTCGTCGGTGAACCACTCGCTGAGGAAGTCGAACACCGCGAGGAGGCGCTCCCTCGGATCGCTGAGTCCCGTCGCCGCCTGCGCGAGCCCGTCCTCCCACAGCCGGTGGCGCGACGCGAGCACCGCGAGCACGAGGTGCTCCTTGCCCGGGAACTCGGTGTAGAGCCGCTTGAGTGAGACGCCTGCGGCGGTGCGCACCTCGTCCATCCCGACCGCCTGGATGCCACGCGCGTAGAACAGCGCGTCAGCGGCTGCCACGACCCGGGCGCGGGCCTCGGTCGAGGCCGATTCGTCCGCCGTCTTCTGTGAGTTCGCCACGACGTGGTTCCCCTTCGTCTGTCCGCCGTTCGGAGTTCAGGCGCCACCACTTGCGCTGAGAACGTTCGTTCTCTACTGTAAGCGACATCGGCAGAGAACGATCGTTCTCTCGAACACGAAGGAGCGCGTCATGGGTCGCATCACGGTTGGAGCAGAGAACTCGGTCGACATCGAGCTGCACTACGAGGACAAGGGCACCGGCCAGCCGGTCGTCCTGATCCACGGCTTCCCCCTCGACGGCAACTCCTGGGAGGGCCAGACGGCTGCGCTCCTCGAGGCCGGCTACCGCGTCATCACCTATGACCGTCGCGGCTTCGGGCAGTCCAGCCAACCGTCGGTCGGCTACGACTACGACACCTTCGCGGCGGACCTGAACACCGTGCTCGAGACGCTCGACCTGAACGACGTCGTCCTCGTCGGCTTCTCGATGGGCACTGGTGAGGTCGGGCGCTACCTCGGCACCTACGGGTCGGCGCGTGTCGCCAAGGCCGCGTTCCTCGCCTCGCTCGAGCCCTACCTCACGGTGACCGACGACAACCCCGACGGCGCTGCCCCGGCGTCGTTCTTCGAGGGCATCGCTGCCCAGGTCCGAGCGGACCGGTACGCCTACTTCACGGCGTTCTACCAGGACTTCTTCAACCTCGACGAGAACCTCGGCACCCGCATCAGCGAGGAGCAGGTCCGGCACGCGTGGGACGTCGCCGCCGGCTCGGGTTCGGTCGCCTCGGCCGCCGCTCCGCTCACGTGGGGCACGGACTTCCGCACCGACATCCTGAAGATCGACGTGCCGGCACTCATCCTGCACGGCACGGCCGACCGCATCCTGCCCATCGACGCCACTGCTCGCCGTTTCACGACGCAGCTCCCGACGGCCGAGTACGTGGAGATCGAGGGGGCGCCGCACGGCCTCCTGACCACCCACACGGCCGAGGTGAACGAGGCGCTGCTGGCCTTCCTGGCGGGCTGACCGCGGGGAGATCGCGAGACGAGGCGCCCGACCAACCGGTCGGGCGCCTCGTCCAGATCCGGTCGCGGATCGCGGCAGGACGAGCAGGATGGGTCCCGACACGCTCGCCGCCCGACCGGACCCCAGGGAAGCGCCCATGGCCACGACAGACGCAGTCATCGACGTCGAAGGTCTCCTCAAGTCGTACGGCAAGTTCCGGGCGCTCAACGGCCTGGACCTGCAGGTCGTCAAGGGCGAGGTGCACGGCTTCCTCGGCCCCAACGGCGCGGGCAAGTCCACGACGATCCGCGTGCTGCTCGGTCTGCTGCGGGCCGACGGGGGCACCGTGCGGCTGCTGGGCAAGGACCCGTGGAAGGACGTCGTCGAGCTGCACCGGCGCCTCGCGTACGTGCCCGGCGACGTGTCGCTGTGGCCGGGGATGACCGGCGGCGAGGCCATCGACCTGCTCGGCGCGCTGCGCGGCGGGATCGACGAGCCGCGGCGCGCGGAGCTCGTCGAGCGGTTCGAGCTGGACCCGTCCAAGCGGGGGCGGCAGTACTCCAAGGGCAACCGCCAGAAGGTCGCGATCGTCGCGGCGCTCGCCTCGAACGTCGAGCTGCTCATCCTGGACGAGCCGACCTCCGGCCTCGACCCGCTGATGGAGAACGTGTTCCAGGAGGTGATCGACGAGGCCAAGGACCGCGGCGCGACGGTTCTGCTGTCGAGCCACATCCTGGCCGAGGTCGAGACGCTCGCGGACCGCCTGAGCATCATCCGCGACGGGAAGATCGTGCAGTCCGGCACGCTCAACGACCTGCGCGGCCGGACCCACACCGCCGTCCACGCGACGCTCGCGCGCGTCCCGGACCAGGCAGCGCTCGCGGCGTTCCACGACGTGCGCCTCGACGGCGACCGGTTCTCGGCGACCGTCGAGTCGACCCGCATCGGCGAGGCGATGCAGGCGCTGGCGCCGTCCGGGTTCACGTCCCTCACGGTCGAGCCGCCGTCGCTCGAGAGCCTGTTCCTCAGCCTGTACGGCGACGAGGCGCCCGCCGGGTCGGCCCGATGAGTGCGACGACAGCCGCGCCCCCTCGCTCGTCGGCCGTCACGGGCGCGCGGCCGCTGCTGCGCGTGTCCCTCAAGCACGACGGCAGGATGTTCGCGCCGTGGGCGGTGATCGCCACGTTCCTGTCGGTGTCCTCGGTCCTGATCTACCCGGTCGTGTTTCCCGACGAGCAGTCGCGGGCCGCGCTCAGCGCCGCGATCAGCGCCAACCCCGCGATCGGCCTGATCTTCGGCCCGGCGAACGACCTGATGACCGCCGACGGCTTCAACGCGTGGCGCTCGCTCGCCCTCGGCGGGCTCATGTCCGGGCTGGGCGCGATCTTCGCGATGACGCGCGCGACCCGCGCGCAGGAGGACTCGGGCCAGGCCGAGCTGCTGGCGTCCGGGGTCATGGGTCGTGACAGCCGTCTGCTGGCCGGTGTCGCGATGTCCGCGATCGGCTCGCTGGTGGTCGGCGTCGTCGCCGGGCTGCTGACCATCCTCTTCGGCGGGGACCCTGAGTCGTCGCTCCTGCTCGCGGCCACGTTCACCGCGACCGGCTGGATGTTCGGCTCGCTCGCGGGGATCACCGCGCAGATCGGCGCCGACTCCCGCACGTCGAACTCGATGGCCGTCGGCGCGCTGGGCACGCTGTTCATCCTCAGCGGGTTCTGCTACTCCATCGAGGCGCCCTCGTGGACGAGCTGGGTCAACCCGATCAGCTGGATGCACGAGACCAAGCCCGCGGCCGGCAACAGCTGGGCACCCCTGCTGCTCGCCGTGGCGCTGTCCGTCCTGCTCGTCGGCGTCGCGTTCGTCCTGCAGGGACGTCGCGACTTCGGCCAGGGCATGATCGCCCCCAAGCCCGGACCCGCCCGCGGCACCACCCGCTCGACCTGGCGGCTGGCCCTGCGCATCAACCGCGGACCGTTCCTCACCTGGACGGTCGCGTTCATCGCGCTCGGCTTCGTGTTCGGCTACTTCGCGACCTCGATCTCCGACCTGCTGACGTCGGACTCGGGAGTGCAGCAGGCCCTGGCCTCCGGTGCGACGACCCCGCAGGAGATCGCGTCGACCTTCCTGCGCCTGATCCTGTCGATGGTCGGCATCCTCGCGTCGATCGCCGGGATCCAGGTCGTGCTCAAGGTCCGCTCCGAGGAGCTGGAAGATCGCGTCGAGCCCGTCATGGCCGGCTCGGTCGCGCGACACCGCTACTACGGCAGCAACGTGCTCGTCGCCCTGGGCTACCCGACGATCTTCGTCCTGATCGCCGGCACGCTGATCGCGTGGCTCGCCTCCGGCTCGGACCTCGGCGTCGACTTCGACGACGTGTTCTGGCAGGCCGTCGTCACGATCCCCGCCGTGTGGACGGTGGTTGCCGTGTCCGTCGCCGTGATCGGTGCCCGGCCGGCGCTCGGCCTCGCCTCCTGGGTCGGCGTGCTCGTCTCGTTCGTGCTGACCGTGCTCGGCCCCACCTTCGGGCTCGACGACTGGGTGCTCGGCATCAGCCCGTTCTGGCACATCCCCTACGTCACGGCCCTCCATCCCGACTGGAGCGGGCTCGGCTGGATCACGCTGTTCACGCTCGGGTTCCTCGCGATCGGGTTCGCCGGGTTCCGGCGTCGCGACCTGGCTCGCTGA
>JBCECL010000017.1:40314-45922 GCA_039207135.1 Brevundimonas sp. | reverse complement strand
GCCCAGGGCAGCTCGACGTTCGCCTGCGTGTGCAGGTGCAGCAGCGGCTTGGTCAGTGCCGACAGGCCGCCGATCCACATCTTCGCCGGGCTGAACGTGTGCATCCACGTGATGACTCCGAGCACCGCGTCGTTCGCGTTCGCGTCGAGCATCGCGCGCCGGATCGAGTCCGCGTCCTTCAGCACCGGCTTCCACACCACGCGCACCGGGACGTCCGGCGACGCGTCAAGCGTGGCCGCGACCTCGCGGGACTGCTCGGCCACCTGGCGGAGAGTCTCCTCGCCGTACAGGTCCTGGCTGCCGGTGAAGAACCAGACCTCGCGGCCGGCATAGGGCTTGCTCACGCGTGCTCCTCCTCGATGGCGGGGGCGACGTCGCCCCCGCGCGTGACGGACTGTCCGTAGACGTTCTGGTACCTCGCGTACAGCGAGTCGATCTGGTGCTGCTCGATGGGCAGCGGGGCGCCGAGCTGACGGCTGATGTGCACGGTCCGCGCGACCTCCTCGACCATCACGGCGGCCTTCACCGCGGCCGTGGCGTCACGCCCGACGGTGAACGGGCCGTGGTTGCGCATGAGGACCGCGGGGCTGCGCGAGCCGCGCAGGGTCTCGACGATGCCGCGCCCGATGGAGTCGTCGCCGATCAGCGCGAACGGGCCGATCGGGATGTCGCCGCCGAACTCGTCGGCCATCATCGTCAGCACGCACGGCACCGGCTCGGCGCGCGCGGCCCACGCCGTCGCGTACGTCGAGTGCGTGTGCACCACGCCGCCCACCTCGGGCAGGTGCCGGTAGACGTAGGCGTGCGCGGCCGTGTCGCTCGAGGGCGAGCGGGTCCCGTCGACAAGGTTCCCGTCCAGATCGCACACGACCATGGCCTCGGGAGTCAGCTCGTCGTACGTCACGCCCGAGGGCTTGATGACGAACAGGTCCGTGCCCGGGACGCGCTGCGACACGTTGCCGGCCGTCCACACCACCAGGCCCCAGCGGGGCAGCTCGCCGTGCAGGCGCGCGACCACCTCCCGGGTCGAGGCGATGGAGGCGCGGACCTCCGCCGAGAGGCCCGCCAGGAGCTCAGAGGACATCGGTCGCGACCTTCTCGATCGCGAGCCCGGCCGTGTACCGCTCGAGGTACGCGGCGAAACCACGCGCGTCCTGCTCGTCCGGCGCCACGACGTCGACGCGCGCGTCGGCGAAGACGCCCGCGAGGTACGCGCCGAGGTCCTGCCCTTCGGGCGCGGAGAGGTAGGTCGCGAGCACCGCGATGCCCCACGCGCCGCCCTCGGCCGCCGCCCCGCCCACAGCGACCGGGGCGGCGACCGCCGCGGCGAGCAACCGCTGTGCGATGCCCGCAGTGCGGAACAGTCCACCGTGAGCGACCACGGTGTCCAGCTCCACGCCCTCGGCCGCGAGCACCCGCATACCCAGGCTGAGGGTCCCGAACGCGCCGTACACCTGCGCGCGTGCGAAGTTCTCGAGAGTCAGACGGCTGTCGGCGGTGCGCACGAACAGGGGACGCCCCTGCGTCAGGCCCGTGATCGGCTCGCCCGCGAGGTAGTTGTAGGCGAGCAGCCCGCCGCCGTCGGCGTCGCCCGCCGCGGCGGCGCTCAGGAGCGCGGCGAACACCGCGTCCCGGCCGCAGTCGTGGCCGAGCGCCGCCGCGAGCTGCCCGAACACGCCCGCCCACTCGCCGAGCTCGCTCGCGCCGTTGTTGCAGTGCACCATCGCCACGAGGTCCCCCGCGGGCGTGGTCACCAGGTCGAGCTCGTCGTGCACCGAGCCGAGCGGCTTCTCGAGCACGACCATCGCGAAGATGCTCGTCCCGACGCTCACGTTCGCGGTGCGGGGGGCGACGGCGTTCGTCGCGACCATGCCCGTGCCCGCGTCCCCCTCGGGCGGGCACAGCGGGATCCCCGGCGCGATCGTGCCCGACCGGTCGAGCAGGGCAGCCCCGCTCGGCGTGAGCCGCCCGGCGACGCGACCCGCGGGAAGCACGGCGGGCAGCAGGTCCACCAGCGGGCGACCGGGACGGGCCGGCGACGCGAGCCCCTCGAACGTCGCGAGCATCGCGGCGTCGTACGAGCCGGTCGCGGTGTCGATCGGGAACATGCCCGACGCGTCGCCGACGCCGAGGACCTTCTCGCCGGTGAGCTGCCAGTGCACGTAGCCGGCCAGCGTGGTGAGGAACGCGACCTGCGGCACGTGCGGCTCGGCGTCGAGCATCGCCTGGTAGAGGTGCGCGACGGACCACCGCAGCGGGATGTTGTGGCCGAAGCGCTCGGTCAGCTCGCCGGCCGCCCGGCCCGTGCTCGTGTTGCGCCATGTGCGGAACGGCACGAGGAGCTCGTCGGCGGCGTCGAAGGCCAGGTAGCCGTGCATCATCGCCGAGACGCCGAGGGCCGCGAACGTCGTCGGGCGCACGCCGTGCTGCCGCTCGGCGTCGTCGAGCAGCGCGGCCACGCAGGCCTGCAGGCCCGACCAGACCGCCTCGAGCGAGTAGGTCCAGACGCCTTCGACGAGGCGGTTCTCCCAGTCGTGGCTGCCCGCCGCGACGGGCGCCCCGGCCTCGTCGACCAGGCACGCCTTGATCCGGGTCGAGCCCAGCTCGATGCCCAGCACGGTCCGGCCGTCAGCCAGCGCGGCCGCGATCCGACCCGCAGCCCGTTCCTCGCTCATCGCGCCCCTTCGCACGTCCCTGCCCGTGACGACGTCGTCGCGGATCCAGCAGCCGTCGCCGGCGCCGAGTGCATGTTAGCGCTAACACGCGAGCCTTGTACACCGCCGCGCCAGTGGGTGGACGTGGGTCGCGGGTCAGCCGCGCACGGAGCTCGCCCGAGCCACGAGCTCGGGCGGAAGGACGCGTCGCGTGCTCGGCGCGCCATCGAGGGCCGCCTGCATGACAGCCGTCGCGAGCCGGCCCAGCTCGGCGAAGTCCTGCCGCACGGTCGTCAGCGGGGGGACGTAGTGGGCCGAGCCGGCCTCGTCGTCGAAGCCCACGAGCGCGACGTCCGGGCCGACGCGAACTCCGGCCTCCCAGAACGCGTGCTCGAGACCGAGGGCGAGCTGGTCGTTCGCCGCGAAGATCGCGGTCGGCAGCCCGGCCTCGATGAGCTGCCGCCCCACCGCGTAGCCGTCGTCGGCCTGCCACCCGGTGATGATCGGCTCGGGCATCTCGACGCCGGCCGCCTCGCACTCCTCGCGCCAGCCCACGAGCCGGTCCTGCGCGTCGAACCAGTCCTGCGGGCCCGCGACGTGCAGCACCGTGGAATGCCCCGCCGCCAGCAGGTGCCGCGTCGCGAGCCGTGCGCCCTGACGCTGATCGACCCCGACGGCGTGCACGTGCGCGCCCGGCGGGACGTCAGGCGTCGAGGAGATCATGACGATCGGCACGGACGAGTCGATCCCGGCGACCGCCTCGGCGATCTCCGTCGTCGGCGCGATCACGACCACGCCGTCGACCCCCTGGTCGAGGAAGTGCTCGACCGTGCGGCGCATCGTCTCCGCGTCGACCTGCCGGACCGTCGCGACCGAGACGTACCACCCGGCGACGCGCGCGGCCTCCTCGAATCCTACGAGCGTGCTCGTCGGACCGTGCAGCGCCGACGCCGGCGTGACGACGCCGAGCGTGTCCGAGCGTCGGGTCACCAGCGTGCGGGCCGCGCTGTTGCGCCGGTAGCCGAGCGTCGCGATGGCCTCGAGCACGCGGTCACGCGTCTCCGGCCGCACGCTCGGGTGGCCGTTGAGCACGCGGGACACCGTCTGGTGCGAGACGCCGGCGTGCGCCGCGACGTCACTCATGGCTGGTGGGCGGGCTGCAGCGTTCATGGCCGTCAGCCCGCGTACTGCGCGCCGAGCTCGCGCGAGCGGTCGGCTGCGGCCTGGGCCGCGGCGACGACTCCCGCCCGGACGCCGTGCGCGTCGAGCTCGCGCACCGCCGCGACCGTGGTGCCGCCCGGCGACGAGACCCGCTCGCGGAGCACCACGGGATGGTCGCCGGACTGCGCGGCGAGCGCCGCCGAGCCCTCGACGGTCGCCACCGCGAGGCGCGTGGCCAGGTCCCGGGTCAGCCCGAGCAGCACGCCCGCCTCGGCCATCGCGTCGATGAGGTAGAACGCGTACGCGGGACCGGAGCCCGAGATCGCGGTGACCGCGTCCAGGTCCTTCTCGGCGACCCGCACGACGAGACCGGTGGTCGCAAGGATCTTCTCGACGAGCACCAGGTGGCCCTCGCCCGCGTGCGCACCGGCGGCGATGGCGGAGGCGCCCTTGCCGACGACCGCGGGCGTGTTGGGCATGACGCGCACGACGGGGGTGCGCGCGGGGAGCCGGCGCTCGTAGAACGAGAGCGGCAGGCCGGCCGCGACCGACATGACGAGGGTCCCGCCGCGCAGCGACGCGGCGATGTCGTCGAGCACGGTGCCGACCACCTGCGGCTTGACCGCCACGAGCACGACGTCCGCGCGGGCGGCCGCGGCCGCGTTGCTGCTGCCCGTCCGCACCGCGTAGCGCGCGGCGAGGTCGTCGGCCCGGGCCGCGGACTGCTCCGTGACCTCCACAGCCTCGGGGGACCATCCGGACGCCAGCAGCGCCGCGACCAGCGTCTCGCCCATGACGCCACCGCCGAGGACCGCCACACGTGCGCCGGTCTGCCCCTGCTGCTCGCTCATCGTGGCGTCCTTCGTGTCGGGTGACGGCGCGACACCGGCCGCGCCGACAGGGAGCCTACCGACGTGACCGGCCCGTTCGCGGATCTACGCACGAACGGGCCGGTCACGGCGTCGCGGCCGCCCGGGCCCCTCCTCCCGGGCGACCGCCGCCGGTCAGCCGCGCGCCCCCGTGCCGCCGCCGGAGAACCCGCCCTGGAACCCGCCGCCCTGGAACCGCTGGAAGCTGCGACGGTTCTGGTCGCTCGACGACCCGCCGAGCCCCGACAGGCCCGACGACGAGCTTCCGCTTCCCGAGCTGATCGACTGGGACAGGTCGGCGAGAACGACGTCGTCACCGGCCTCGAGCCCGGACGTGATCTCGGTGAGCTCGGAGCCCACCGCGCCGCGGACGACGGTCACGGTCGACACCTTCCCGTCGTCGAGCTTCTGCACGGTCGCGGTCGACCCGTCCATGTGGACCGCCGAGGTCGGGACCGTGAGCACCTTCGAGCCGCCGGCGACCTCGATGCGCACCTGCGCGGACGAGCCGTCGTAGAGCTGCACGTCGGGCGTGTCGATCGCGAGCTCGACGGTGTACGAGGGCGTCGAGCTCGTGGTCGAGACGTTCACGACGCCGATGCTCGAGACCTTCGCCGTGAGCGCCTTGTCGGTGCTGCGCACGGTCACGTCCGCGGGCTGGTCGACCTTGACGACGTCGATCGAGCCGAGCGGCACGGTCGTGGTGACGGTGTAGCCGGAGTGGCCGACGACGGTGACGACCGCCGTGGTCGACGACGCCGAGACGGTGTCGCCCTTGGCGATCGACACGGCCGCGACCGTGCCGTCGATCGGGCTGGTCAGGTGGACGAGCGCACGCTTGCTCTTCGCGAGGTCGAGCTTGGCCTGGGCCACGTCGATCGCCGCCCGGTCGGCGACGATGTCGGCCGCCGAGGCCGCCTTCGT
>JBCECL010000017.1:30553-40214 GCA_039207135.1 Brevundimonas sp. | reverse complement strand
TTCCCGGTGCCGCCCGTGCTCGGCCCGCCGTTGCCCGACCCACCGGTACCCGAACCTCCGGTACCCGACCCACCTGTACCCGAGCCTCCGGTACCCGAACCTCCGGTACCCGTGCCGCCCGTCGGACGGTCGGACGGCGCGCTCGGCTGCTGGGACGGCTGCTGCGAGGGCTTGCTCGTCGGCGTGCCCGGCGAGCTCGGCGTCGCGCTCGGGCTCGGCGTCGGAGTGCCACCCTCGGTCGCGGCGACCGCCTTCTGCAGCTTCGTGACAGCTGCGTCCAGCGCCTTGGCGAGCTTGAGGAGCGTGCCCTGCGAGCCGTCGACGGTCGTCGCCGCGTCCAGCGCGTCGCCGATCGCGTCCTGGCACGTCGCGAGCGCGTCGGCGACGGTGCTGCTGTCGGCAGCGGTGACGGTGATGCCCGTCGACGAGATCGCCGTGCCGTCCGTCGTCGTCAGCGCGAGGGCGTCGGATCCCGCCCCGGTCCCCGAGGGCAGGACGACGCCGACGGTGAAGTCGCCTCCGTCGGGCGTGACCTCCGTGAGCACCTTGCCGCTCGACGCGAGCCGCACCTGCACGGGGTCGGAGCCCGAGACGCCGTGCGCGACGACCTTGACAGCCGAGCCTGCGGCCGCCGTTCCCGGCGTGACCGTCAGCACGTCGCCGGAGACCGACGCCGCTGCCGTCGCGGTGACCGACAGGAACGCCTGGCAGGCAGCGGTCGACGCGTCGACCGCGTCGCCGCTGGCGGTGAGCTGCTTGGTCGTCGTGTCGTACTGCGCGAGCAGCGCGTCCTGCGCGTCCTGCACCGCGGCGAGCGCGTCCGCGACCGACGAGTCGGCGGGGGCAGCAGGCGTGGGCGTGGCCGACGGGGTCGCCTTCACGGGCGTGACGTACGCAGCGCTCGTGACGACGGCAGTGCCGGTGGACGTGCTGCTCACCGCGCTCTTGCTCGATGCAGGGACGATGTCCGCGGCCGACGACGAGGACGCGGCGGTCGTCGTGCTGGACGTGCTCGACGACGAGCTCGACGACGTCTGCGAGTCGAGGTCGTCCTCGAGCTGCTGCTTGGCGTCAGCGAGCGTCGAGGCGGCGTCGTCCACGTCGGCCTGCAGGTCGTCGGGGTCGAGCGACGCGAGCGCGTCGCCCGCGTCGACCTTGTCGCCCACCTTGACCGACACCTTGCTGACGGTCCCGGAGACGGAGAACGCGGCGTCGCGGCGCGCGGCCGAGGTGACCGTGCCCACCGCATCGACGCGCTGACTGACCGTGCCGAGCGACGCTGTCGCTGTGCGGTACTTCGCGTCGGCGCCACGGCCGGCCGCGATCGCAGCCCCGCCGCCGACGAGCACCAGTGTGACCGCGGCGGCGACGCCCGTCAGGACGACCCGGCGGCGCCGAAGCCGGCGCCGCCGGTCGCGCGCGGACCGTGGCAGGTGCGGCTCGTGGGCCGCTGCGGCGACCGGGCCGCTGGGGAGCGGGACGGACTCAGGCACCGGTCGTCCCCTGCGTCGCGCTCTGCGAGTCGCCCTGCCCGCCACTCTGGCCGCCCTGGCCACCCGCGCTGCCCGGGCCGCGCCGGCCGAAGCCGCCGAACCCGGTGCTGCACGTCCCGTCGGTGGCCTGCGAGACCACGATCCGCGTCGCGGCCACGGCGCCCTTGGTGTCGGTCTTGCCCTGCACCGTGGCGCACTCGCCGACCTTGAGGGCCTTCGCGCTCGACGTGGCGGTCGTCGTGTACTTGGTCGAGCCGTCGACTGTGATCGTCTTGCTGGTCGTGGCGCCACTCTGGTCGGTCGTGTCGACGGTGATCGTCGAGCCCTCGACCGCGGTCACCTTGCCCGACGTGAAGCCGCCGAAGCCGCCGGGACGCCCGCCAGGCTGCCCGCCCGGCATCGCCGTCGGGGCGCCGCTCGGGAGGGTGCCGTCGGTCGGCAGGTCGGTGGGTGCGCCGGACGGACGGTCGCCGGGCGCGCCGCCGCGGCCTCCGAAGCCGCCCGCCGTGCACGTCCCGTCGTCCGCTGCCGCGGAGATCGACACCGTGCCGACCGCCGCGTCGGCCGACGTGCTCGGCTGGTCGCTCGGCGCGGCGCTCGAGCCGTCGGTGGCGGCTGCGGGCATCCCCGCGATCGCGACGACGCACGAGCCGACCGTGACGTCGGACAGCGTCCCGGTGCTCGTCGCCGAGAACGTCGTGTCCCCGGTCCACGTGACCGTGGTCTGGCCGTCGGTGCCGCGCACCTGCATCGTCGCGTCGCCGACCTGGGCGATCTGGCCGCTCGTGCCGCCGCCACCCGGGAACTGACCACGCTGGCCGCTGCCGGTTCCGTTGCCGTTGCCGTTCGCCGCGGCCGGCGCCGACGCGCTGGCGGCGGCCGCGGGCTCGTCGGCCCCGGCCCCGCCGGAGCAGCCGGCGAGCACGAGCGCGGCGACCGCGAGCGGAGCTGCGAGGGTCAGGATCGGACGGGTCCGGGAGTGGGTCCGGGTGCTGGACTGGGTACGGGACATGGTGGTGCTCCTCGACGTGTCGTCGGTGGGGTTGGTGGTCGCGCGGGTCATTCGGACCTCAGCGCGTCGATCGGGGTGAGGCGTGCGGCACGCGTCGCGGGGTACACCCCGAACACGAGACCGATGCCGATGGCGATGACGACCGATCCCGCGACGGCTGCCCCGGACACGACGATCGACGTGTCGAGGACGCCCGGCAGGAGGTGCGCCGCCACGATGCCCAGCCCGGCGCCGATCACGCCGCCTGCAAGACCGAGGACGGACGCCTCGACCAGGAACTGGCGCCGGATGGCCCACGGCGGTGCGCCGAGCGCCTTGCGCAGACCGATCTCGCGGGTCCGCTCGGTGACCGAGACGAGCATGATGTTCATGACGCCGATGCCTCCGACCAGCAGCGACAGGGCCGCGATGCCGGTCAGCAGCACGGTGAGCGTGCGGTAGACCGCCGTCGCCGTCGAGACCAGCGCGTCCTGTGAGCTGACGGTGAAGTCGGCCGCGGTCGAGTCGGTGATGCCGTGCAGGTTCAGCAGGAGGTTGGTGACCTCCTGGTTGGCTGCCGAGAGCTGGTCGCCCGAGGCGGCCTGCACGTAGATCGTGGAGACCGCGTTGCGGGAGAACCCGCCGACGAGCCGCTCCGCCGCGGTGGACAGCGGCACCAGCGCGATGTCGTCGAGGTCCTCGGACCCGCTCGCACCCTGCGCGGTGAGCACGCCGACGACCTGGTAGTCGTCGTCGCCGACCGTGACGCTCTGGCCGACCACCCGCGTGGTCCCGAACAGCTCCTTGGCCGTCTCCGAGCCGAGCACGATGACGTGCGCGCGGTCGGTGTCGTCGTCGGCCGTGAGGAACCGGCCGTTCTCCAGCGTGCGCGAGCGCACGTCCAGCCAGTCCGGGGTGGTGCCCGTGACGGTCGTCGTCCAGTTGGTGTCGTTCGCCTCGAGGCTCGCCGACGTGGACTTCTCGGGTGCGACGGCCTCGACGTCCGGCGCGCTCGCCTTCGAGGCCAGCGCCTCGGCGTCGGCCCGGGTGAGCGTCGCCGCCGAGCCGAACCCGCCACGCACGCCGTCGGTGCCCGTGCTGCTGCCCGGGGTGACGATGAGCAGGTTCGACCCGAGCGAGCTGATCTGCGCGCTCACGTCCTTCTGGGTGCCGAGCCCGAGCCCGACGGTGAGGATCACCGCGGCGATGCCGATGAGGATGCCCAGCACCGTCAGCGCCGAGCGCAGGCCGTGCGAGCGGACGGCCGACCAGCCGGTCCGCAGGGTCTCGAGCCAGCTCATCGCTCGACCACCTCGTCGGCCTGGATGAGACCGTCGCGCACCCAGACGATGCGGCGAGCGTGCTGCGCGACCTCGAGCTCGTGCGTGATGAGCACGATGGTGCGGCCCTGCTGGTTGAGCTCGTCGAGCAGGCCCAGCACCTCCGCGGTCGAGTGCGAGTCGAGGTTGCCCGTCGGCTCGTCGGCGAGCAGGAGGTCCGGCTCCCCGACCAGTGCGCGGGCCACGGCCACGCGCTGCTGCTGCCCGCCGGACAGCTCGCCCGGACGGTTCGCCGTCCGGTCGCCGAGCCCGACGCGCTCCAGCGCGGCCGCGGCGCGATCCCGACGCACACCCACCGGCACGTGCCGGTACATGAGCGGGAGCTCCACGTTGCGCCACGCCGACAGCGAGGCGAGCAGGTGGAACTGCTGGAACACGAAGCCGATCCGCAGGTTGCGGATCTCGGCGAGGTCGATCTCGTCGAGCTCGGCGATGTCGTCGCCGGCGAGCCGGTAGTCACCCTCGGTGAGCGTGTCGAGGCAGCCGATGATGTTCATCAGCGTCGACTTGCCGGAGCCCGAGGGGCCCATGATGGCGACGTACTCGCCCTGCTCGATCCGCAGGTCGATGCCACGCAGCGCCTCGAACTCGATGCTGCCGGTGCGATACGTCTTGCGGGCACCGACGAGCTCGATGACCGGTGCGCCTGGCTCGGCGAGCGCGGTCGATGCGCCCGTCGTCGCGCCCGTCGTCGCGAACGTGTCGAAGAGGTCAGCCATTCGGGCCACCGCCCTGCCCGCCGGGGACCTGGCCGCCGCCCGGGAACTGCCCGCCCCCCGGGAACTGTCCACCGCCGGGGAACTCACCGGTGGGGAACTGACCACCGTTGCCGCCCGTCTGGCCGCGGTTGCCCGTGCCGGGCTGGAACACCGCGAGGACCACCGAGTCGCCCTCGGACAGGCCCGAGGTGATCTCGACCATGTTGCCCGAGTTCTCGCCGGTCTCGACGGTGACCTTCTTCTGCGTCCCGTCGGCCGCCTGCACGGTCACCGTGCTCACGCCGTCTGTGGTCGTGACCGCGAGCGCGGGCACGGTGAGCACGTCGGTGCGGCGCTCGTAGATGATCGAGACGTCGACGCTCGTGCCGTCGTGCAGCTTGGCGGTGTCGCCCGTGACGTCGACGACGACGGGATACGCGGCGATGCCGGACGTGCTCGTCGAGACGAGCCCGACAGACGAGACGGTGCCGTAGAGCGTGTCCGTGAGGTCGTCCGACGTCATCTCGACCTGGTCGCCGACGGCGACGTTCGCGACGTCGGACTCACCGACGGTCGTCGAGACCTGCCAGGCGCCGGTGCCGACGATGACGAACTGCGCCGTGCTGGTCGACGTCGAGGACGAGGACGACGACGTCGGGTTCGCACCGCCTCCCCCGCCGCCGCTGCTCGACGACGAACCCGAGACGACGTCGCCGACCTCGAGGTCGACGCTCGTCACGAGCCCGGCCGCGGGCGCCTTGAGCACGGCGTCGTCGAGCGCCGACGTGGCGTCGTCGACCCCCGCCTGCGCGACCTCGACCTGCGCCTTCGCCGCGGCCACCTGGGCGTCGGCCGAGGCCGAGCCGTCGTCGGCGTCCTCGGCGTCGGACAGCCGCGCCTGCGCCTGGGCGAGCGTGGACTTGGCTGCGAGCACGTCGGCGTCGAGCGTCAGCGTGTCGACCTTCGCGAGCGTCTGCCCCTTCTTGACCTTGTCGCCGGCCGCGACCGAGACCTTGGTGACCGTGCCCGAGACGTCGAAGTTGACGTCCTCCTGGACGGTCGGCGCGAGCGTGCCCGTTCCCGAGACGGTCTTCTGCATCGTCGACAGGCTCGCCGTGACCGTGCGGGTGGTCGGCGCCTGGGCCTGGGCGGACGAGGGCTCACGCCACCACACCCACCAGGCCCCGGTGGCGACGAGCCCCACGATGACGACGACTCCGACGACCCGAGCCCATGGACGGGTCCTTCTCCAGCGCGCGCGCATGCTCTCCCTCACGGTGGTGGTGCTGAACTGCGCACGACCGTAGGGAGGCCACCTGGTGCGAGGGTGTCAGGAACCTATGACGAACCTGTGAGGGCGAACTCGCAGGTCAGCGCGCAACGGTGAGGAGCCCGTCGCGGACGAGGCCGCGCACGCTCGGGAGCACGTCGGAGGCGACGTCGGCCGTGCCCACCTCGAGCAGCGCGCCCAGCGCGCCGACGATCTGCCCGACCGAGAGCTCTCCGTCGCACGCGCCCACGAAGCCCGCGAGCGCGGTGCCCGCCTGCACGGCGCGCCCGAACCCGCCGCCCTGGCGCAGGAGCACGACCTGCGGGTCGAACGCGCCCGGCGTCAGGTAGCGCTCCTCGGTGACATCGGGCGCCACCACGAGGTGCGCGTCGGCGAGCGCGGCGTCGGAGGTCGACGTCAGCCAGGTCTCCGCGGCGAGCGACGCGGCGATGGACGGCCCGAGCGGCTGCTGGACCGTGCCCGTGACCTCCTCGAGCCGGCGCAGCGTCGCGACGCCGAGCGGCGGACGACGCAGGGTCACGACGCCGAACCCGATCGCCTCGACGTCGCGCGAGGCGAAGTCGTCGAGCCAGGCTCCGTAACGGCCACGCCAGGCGTCGAGGTCCCGGTCCGGCGTGGTCCCGCCGTCGCGGATCCACGTCTCGGCGTACTGCGCGGGGTCCTGCAGCTCGCGCTGCACCACCCAGCCGTCGAGCCCGGACTCGTCGAGCCACTGCCCGACGCGCTCGTCCCACGACGCCCCGCGGGGCACCTCCCAGTTCCCGAGGAGCTGAGCCACGCCGCCGGGGGCGAGCACGGACCCGACGCTCGTGATCAGGTCCCGCACGATCGCGTCGCCGGCCCGCCCGCCGTCCCGGTACTCGTACGCCGGCACGTCCGCCGTCCGCGGGGTGATGACGAAGGGCGGGTTGCTCACCACGAGGTCGAACTCGCTGCCCGCGACCGGTTCGAGCATCGAGCCGAGCCGCAGGTCGAACGTGACGCCGGCAAGGGCGGCGTTGAACCGGGCGAACCCCAACGCGCGGGCGGAGATGTCGGTGGCCGTCACCTCGGCCGCGTGCCGCGAGGCGTGCAGCGCCTGGATGCCGCACCCCGTGCCGAGGTCGAGCACCCGGCCGACGGGCGTGCGCACCGTGACCTGGGCCAACGTGGTGGACGCGCCGCCGACGCCGAGCACGTGGTCGGTCCGCAGCGCGCGCCCGGTAGCGAGCTCGCCGAGGTCCGAGGCGATCCACCAGTCCACCTCGCCGTGCCCGTCGACCGCGGTGTACGGACGCAGGTCGACGAGCGCGCGCGCCTCGTCGGCCCGCGCCTCGAGCAGCCCGAGCCGCACGGCGCCCTCGACCCCGAGCGTCGGGAGGGCGCGCTCGAGCGCGGCGACGGGCACGGTCGTGCCGAGCATGAAGGCGCCGACGACGGCGGCGAGCGGCGTGTCCTCCCGGCGCAGCCGCCGGAGCGCGGGCACGGGCTCCTCGCGGTGCAGCGCGTCGGCGGCCACCGGACCGAGCAGCTCCTCGACGCCGGCCACCCCGTAGCCCGTCGCGCGCAGGTCCGCAGCGAGCTTCTCGACGAGGGACGGGTCGGCCACGGGTGCGCTCATGCGTCCATTGTCACCGCGCCGTCACCGGGCGGGACGTGGAACGCCCAGCCGCGCACGGTGCCGACTGCCAGGCGGGACGCAGGCGGGGCACACGCGACGGCCGGCCGTCGGCCGCCCTACGCTGCGCCCGTGGCCCCCAGACTCGAGCTCAGCTTCCTCACCTTCGTGCCCTACGACGACCCCACGCGCGCCGGCCAGTCGCTGCGCGACGCCGTCGAGCTGTTCCGGTTCGCCGAGGAGCTCGGCTACGACGTCGGCTGGGTGCGCGTGCGACAGCTCGAACGCTTCCTGTCCTCGCCCTTCGCGCTGTTCGGCGCGATCGGCCAGGCGACCAGCCGCATCCGGTTCGGCACGGCGGTCCTGCCCATGCGGTACGCCGACCCCATCGCGGTGGCGCAGGACGCGGCGACGGTCGACCTGCTGTCCGGCGGTCGGCTCGAGCTCGGAGTCGCGGGCGGCATCAAGCCGTCGGCGGCGATCTTCGACGCCGTGCACGGCGCGAGCGAGCGGTCGTTCGACGACGAGTCGCAGCACCGGATCGCTCGGTTGCGCGCGGCGCTCGCCGACGAGCCCGTCGCGGTCGCCCCAGAGGGCGGGTTCCCGATCGCACCCCCGGGCACGCCGCTGACCGTCACGCCGCACAGCCCGGGCCTGGCGGACCGCGTCTGGTACGGGCCGGGCTCGGTCGCGACGGCGGAACGCACGGGCCGACAGGGCATGGGTCTGCTCGTCTCGACGCTGAACACCGACGACGACGGCCGCTCGTTCGAGGAGGGCCAGCGCGACCAGATCCTCGCCTACCGCGAGGCTTTCGACGTTCCGGGCCGCGACCCGCGCGTGGTCGCCGGGCGCATCGTGCTGCCCAGCCTCACGCCGGCCGACGACGAGCTGTTCGCCGAGTACGTCGCCTGGTACGCGGGCCGGTTCGACGCACGTGGCCGCCCGCTGCAGGGCGGGTTCGGCGTTTTCAGCCCCACCCACCACGGCCCGGCGGCGGCCGTCGTCGAGAGCCTCGGCGCGGACGTCGCCCTCCGGGAGGCCACGGGGCTCGATGTCGTCCTGCCCGCCGACGCGACCCACGCGATGAGCCGCCGCATCCTCGAGAACGTGGCGACCTCGGTGGCGCCGGCGCTCGGGTGGGCACCCGCGCGTCGATCGGCTGGGTGAACTTCGCATAAGGGACTTGTCGGACTTCTCGGACATGCTGGACGCTCCGAGAGGCGGCACCGGGCCGTCCCTTGATCCCGGAGGCGACGATGCTCCCGACTCGTGCCCGCTCACTCGGCCGACGGGCGGGGGTCGCGGTCGCCGTCGGCGCGCTGCTCGCGACCGCGCTCGGAGCCCCCGCGGAGGCCGCGACGCAGCCGCTCGACTACTGCGGGGCCACCACCCTCGCAGCCGGTGACGACAACTCGTCGGACGCCGTCGCCCTGCCGTTCCACCTCGGTTTCTTCGGTGACACGTACGACGAGCTGTACGTGAACAACAACGGCAACGTCACCTTCGGATCCCGGCTGAGCCAGTTCACGCCCAGCGACCTGACGGGCCAGACGAGCGTGCCGATCATCACGCCGTTCTTCGCCGACGTGGACACGCGCGGGACGGGCACCGTCACGTACGGCTCGTCGCCGGACGGCAAGACGTTCTGCGTGAGCTGGTCGCACGTCGGGTACTTCAACTCGCACGACGACAAGACCGCGACGTTCCAGCTTCTGCTCACCTCACGCGCCGACGCGGCGGGGCGAAGCGCCGGCGACGTCGACATCACGTTCAACTACGACCAGGTGCAGTGGGAAGCCGGGGACCTCTCGGGCGGCGTCGGCGGCCTCGGCGGTCCGACGACGGCTGCGGCCGGGTTCTCCGCGGGTTCGGGGGCCGACGGCACGTACGTCCAGCTGCCGGGCTCCCTCGTGGCCGGCGCGCTCATCGACGGCGGTCCCAAGTCGCTCGTGGCGGGCAGCCAGAGCTCCACGACCGCGGGGCGCTACGTGTTCGAGGTGCGCAACGCGGGAGTCGTCTCCCACTACGGCTCGGCGACCGGAACGGTCGTCGACGACGGCGGGACCGGTGTCGCCGGCGTGCAGGTCGAGCTCACGGCGGGCTCGCGCGCCTACTTCGCCACGACCGACGCCACCGGCGCCTACGCGTTCACGGCCGTCCTCGCGGGCACCTACGCGGTGCGGGCGTTCCCGACGGGCAACCAGTTCGCCCCTGGCGGCACGGCCGTGATCGCCACGAACGCGAACAC
>JBCECL010000017.1:21027-30453 GCA_039207135.1 Brevundimonas sp. | reverse complement strand
CGGGCAACCAGTTCGCCCCTGGCGGCACGGCCGTGATCGCCACGAACGCGAACACCGTCATCGACCCGATCGTCCTGCGGGCGCCCGTCGGCATCCAGGGCGACCCGGACGTGAGCCTTCCCGGCATCGACCCCAGCTACACGCCCGACGGCGTCCCGATCGTCTTCTACGGCGACCCGATCCCCCTGCAACTGACCAACCGGTGCACCCGCGCGAACCCCGCGACCTGGACGCTCACCCTCGACGGCGCGGTCGTCAGCAGCGGAGCGCTCACCGAGGGTCCCGCGGGCACCTACTCGGCGTCGATCCCCGCGCCGTACCCGGCGCACGGCGACGGCGTCGTGTCCTACTCGCTGCACTGCCCGAACGGCGCCCCCACCGCCACCGGTGCGTTCGACATCTACATCGACCCGAGCGGCATCGTGGTCGACGACTTCGGCGCCCCGGTCGCCGGCGCGACCGTCACGGTGCTGCACTCCGACACCGAGGACGGGATCTACACGGCCGTCCCCGACGGCGACCCGATGCTCTCGCCGTCCACGCGCACCAACCCGTCGACGACCGCCGCAGACGGTCGGTTCCGCTGGGACGTCGCGGCGGGTTGGTACAAGGTGCAGGTCGACGTCCCGGGCGGCGCGACGGTCACGACGCCCGCGATGCAGGTGCCGCCCGAGCGCACCGAGCTCGTCATCCCCATCTCGACGACGAGCGAGGCGCCTCCGGCGGCGAGCGGCGCCATCAGCGGCCCCGTCCGGGTCGGCTCGACGGTCTCGACCGCGGGCCTGACGTGGCCGGACGGGGTGGTCGTCGACCAGGTGAAGTGGTTCGCCGAGACGACCCAGATCGGCACGGGCACGTCGTTCAAGATCCCGGACTCCGCGCTCGACCACACGCTCATCGCGCGCATCTCCGGCCACCGCGAGGTGAAGGGCAACGTCGACGGGTTCGCCGACCAGCCCACCACGTACGACTTCCCGTTCATGCGGGACGTCACGGCCGGCCCGGTCGCGATCGGCGTCCTGGGGCTGACCGCGAGCGTGACCGGCACGGCCGTCGTCGGCGGCACCCTCGGCGCCAAGGTGACCAACCCCGCGGGCGCGGCGCTCACGTACCAGTGGCTGCGCTCCGGCGTCTCGGTCGCCGGCGCGACGGGAGCGACGTACGTCCCGAAGCCCGGCGACGTCGGGGCGAAGTTCTCGGTGCGCGTCAGCGGGACGAAGACGGGCTACCTGGCCTCGACCGTGACGTCCGCCGCGACCAAGGCGACCGTGAAGAGCACGGCGCTGCGCGCGACGAAGGCACCGCACATCACCGGCAAGGTCAAGGTCGGCTCCAAGCTGGCCGTCGCCGGCGTCGTCTGGTCGCTCAAGCCCACGAAGGTCACCTACCAGTGGCTGCGCGCGGGCAAGCCCATCTCGCACGCCACGTCCACGACGTACCGCCTCACGACGGCAGACGTGGGCAAGCGGATCAGCGTGAAGCTGACCGCGACGCGCGCCGGCTACGTCAACGCCAGCACGACGTCCAAGGCGACGGCCGCCGTGCCGCGCGTGGTTCCCAAGGTCACGGCCGTCCTGGTCAAGACCAAGGTCTCGCACACCGCGCACGCGAAGGTCGCCGTCACCGTCACGGCGACGGGCGTGTCCGCGCCGCTCGGGACGGTCAAGGTCTCGTACGGCAAGCACTCCGTCTCGATCAAGCTGTCGCGCTCGAGCCACGGCAAGGCGACCGTCACGCTCCCGCTGCTGAAGAAGGGCACCTACACGATCACGGCGACCTACACACCCAGCGGCACGAGTGCCAAGGTGGTGAGGTCGGCGACGTCTCGACCGGGCACGCTCAAGGTCACCTGAGCCGGCGCAGCTCGCTCACCCCTGCGGGCGGGCTGCGTCTTCAGAAAACGGGAACGGCCCCCGGGGAATGATCCCCAGGGGCCGTTCTCGTCGTCTCTCAGGAGACCAGCGCGTCCTGCGCGGGCACCTGGTCCTTCTCGGCCTCGCGGTCCACGCGCGCCGCCCGCAGGCGGGACGCGATCACCGCACCGAACGCGATCGCCGCTGCGACGATCGCGATGCCCAGGCGCAGCCCCGTGTTGGCGTCGGGGCCGACGGTCACCGCCACGACCGCGGGCGCGATCAGGAGAGCGACCAGGTTCATCACCTTGAGCAGCGGGTTGATGGCCGGGCCCGCGGTGTCCTTGAACGGGTCGCCGACGGTGTCGCCGATGACGGCCGCCGCGTGCGCGTCCGAACCCTTGCCGCCGTAGTGCCCGTCCTCGACGATCTTCTTGGCGTTGTCCCACGCGCCACCGGCGTTGGCCAGGAAGACGGCCATGAGCACGCCCGCGCCGATCGCACCGGCGAGGAAGCCCGCGAGCGGGCCGATGCCGAGGCCGAAGCCGACGGCGATGGGCGCGAACGCGGCCAGCAGGCCGGGCGTCGCGAGCTCGCGGAGGGAGTCCTTGGTGCAGATGTCGACGACGCGGCCGTACTCGGGACGCTCGTCGTACGTCATGATCCCCGGGTGGTCGCGGAACTGGCGACGCACCTCGAACACGATGGCCCCAGCGGCCCGGGTCACGGCGTCGATCGCCAGGCCCGAGAACAGGAAGACGGTCGCGCCGCCGAGGATCACGCCGACGAGCGTGATCGGGCTGATGATGCTGTAGTCCATCATCGCCCTGGTCAGGTCACTGACGGCGGCACCGCCCGAGCCCAGCACCTCGGCCGTCTTGGTCGCGACCGCGTCCGCGTACGACCCGAACAGGGCGGTCGCGGCGAGCACGGCCGTCGCGATCGCGATGCCCTTGGTCACGGCCTTGGTCGTGTTGCCCACGGCGTCGAGGTCGGTGAGGATCTGCGCGCCCTCGGGGCTGACGTCGCCCGACATCTCCGCGATGCCCTGCGCGTTGTCGGAGACCGGACCGAAGGTGTCCATCGCGACGATCACGCCGACCGTGGTCAGCAGGCCGCAGCCCGCGAGCGCGATGAGGAACAGCGACAGCCCGACCGAGCCGCCAGCGATGAGGAACACGCCGCAGATCGCCGCCGCGATGATGCCCGCGGTGTAGACGGCCGACTCGAAGCCGACCCCGATGCCCGACAGGACGACGGTCGCCGCGCCCGTGCGGGTCGTCGCCGCGACGTGCAGGGTCGGCTTGCTCGTCGTACCCGTGAAGTAGCCCGTGACCCACAGGATGACGCCCGCGAGGATGACGCCGATCGCGACCGCGAGCGACGCGACGACCCGCGGGTCGCCGTCGTGGCTGCCCAGGCTGCCGTTGGTGAAGTCCGCGAAGGACGACGGCAGGTAGATGAAGGCCGCGATCGCGGCCAGCACGACGCCGATCACGGCCGAGATGTAGAAGCCGCGGTTGATGGCCGTCAGGCCCGACTCCGCGCCGCGCACGCGCGTGATCGCGACACCGAGGACGGCGACGAGCGCGCCGACCGCCGTGACGATGAGCGGGAACACGAGCCCCTTCTCGCCGAACGCGGCCTTGCCGAGGATGAGCGCGGCGACCAGGGTCACCGCGTACGACTCGAACAGGTCGGCCGCCATGCCGGCGCAGTCGCCCACGTTGTCGCCCACGTTGTCGGCGATCGTCGCCGCGTTGCGCGGGTCGTCCTCGGGGATGCCCTGCTCGACCTTGCCGACCAGGTCGGCGCCCACGTCGGCCGCCTTGGTGAAGATGCCGCCGCCGACGCGCATGAACATCGCGAGCAGCGCGGCCCCGAAGCCGAAGCCCTCCAGCACCGAGGGCGCGTCCTCGCGGTAGATGAGCACGACGCTCGCGGCGCCGAGCAGGCCGAGGCCGACGACGGACATGCCCACGACGCCACCGGTGCGGAACGCGATGCGCGCGCCCTCGGCGCGGCCGTTCTGCTCCGACGCGGCGGCCGCCACGCGCAGGTTCGCGCGCGTCGCCAGCCACATGCCGAGGAACCCGATCGACGCGGAGAACCCGGCACCGATCAGGAAGAAGATGGACCGGCCGACCTTGATTCCGCTGTCGCCCGGGAGCAGGAACAGCAGCGCGCACACGACCACCGCGAACAGGGCCAGGGTGCGGAACTGACGGTTGAGGTACGCCGCCGCGCCTTCCTGGACCGCCTTGGCGATCTCCTGCATCGACGCCGTGCCCTCACCGGCCGCGAGCACCTGGCGGCGAAGCACCGCCGCGACGACGAGCGCGGCAACCGCGACGGCGGCGATCACGGCGACGATCGTGATGCTCGTGGATCCGAGCTCGATCATGCATCCTCCTTGGGAAACGGCGTGGTCCCCTGATCACGCCTCGTCCCACGGCCCCGTTGCCGCCGGACCCGGCGAAGTCTAGCCACGCCCGGGCGCCTGCAAGTGTCGCGCCGGTAACGTCTCGCCGGCATGTCATCACCCGTTGCCCCCAACCTGATCGCCCTCCCGTCCGTCACACGGGTAGGAGACTGACGACGGAGGTGGCATGGCGGGCTGGGAGGAGACGCTCGACCGGCTCGTGCGCGAGCGCGGTCCGGCGCTCGTCGGGCACGCCTACCTGCTGACCGGCGACCTGCGTGAGGCCGAGGACCTGGTCCAGGACGCGCTGGTCAAGGTGTTCACGCGCGGCCGGCCCGTCGCCGAGATCCGGTCGGCCGAGGCGTACGTCCGTACCGCGATCCACACCCTGTTCCTGGACGGCTACCGGCGACGGCGCCGCTGGGCGTCGATCCGGCACCTGGCGGCGATCCGGGAGGCTGTCGACGGCCCGGACCTCGCCGTCGGCAACCGGCTCCTGCTCGTCGGCGCTCTGAGCGCCCTGAGCCCCCGCGAGCGGACGTGCGTCGTGCTGCACCACGTCGAGGACCTGCCGCTCGACGAGATCGCCGCCGAGCTCTCGCTCAGCACGGGATCCGTCAAGCGCTATCTCGCCGACGGACGCGCCAAGCTCCGCGCCGAGCTGCTGCCCACACCCGACACGACCCGGAGCACACGATGAGCGACGACCTGGACCTCCTTCTGGCCGACCTGTCCGCGGCTGCGGGCGCAGCCGCGGAGCACGGGCCACTGGGCGCAGGCACGAGCACCGTCGCGCGCATCGCTCGGCGCGTGCACCATCGCCGTGCAGCCCGACGGGCCGGTGCGGGCGCAGTCGTGGTCTGCGCGGCGGGAGCGGTGACGTTCGGCGCGAGCCAGTGGCACCGCGACACCGTCGGCCCGATCGCGTCTGACCTGCCCACCGGCACCCCGCCGGCCAGCTCGTCGATCGCGGACTGGCCCGCGCAGTTCGACAGGTGCGGGAAGCCGGTCGACGACGTGCTCGACTCAGCCGGCGACGTGACGCTCGAGGCCACGGCCAGCCCCGGCACGGGCAACCAGCTCGACGTCCACACCGTCATGAGCGGTCCCGCGGACGCGCTCGAGGGCTGGATCTACGGCACCGAGCTGACCGTCACCGACGAGACCGGGACGGTCGTGGGCGTCCAGGAGGGCCGCGCTGTCCCGCCGCTGGACCAGCTCGACGAGGCCTACGCCAACGTCGACTTCGCAGGCATGGCGTTCCCGCTGGAGAGCCGCGGAAACATGCCCGTCGTCTCGTGTGCCCAGTACCCGACCGGGTTCGCTGGGCCCAACCTCGCACCGGGCGAGTACCACCTATGGGTGACGCAGACCGTGGGGTACGTCGGCGGCGGCCGTGAGATCCACGCTCGTACGAGCACCGAGGTGCCGCTGGTCGTCGGCCCGGACGGAACGCCGTCGTCGAACGCCACGCAGCAGTTGAGCCCGACCGCCGGAACGCCGGCGGAGCAGTACTTCGCGTGCGGCCAGCCCGTGGACCTGACCATCCACACCCTCCCCGCTGCCGGCGGACTGACGCTCGCCGCCGACCTACCGGCCGGCGGCTGGGGCGCGGCGGCACCGTCGTGGTCAGCGACCGTCGGAGCCGCCGGCGGGCAGGTCGTCACGGCCTACGGCGCGGCAGCCGGCAACCTCGCGCTCGTCGGGGACGACGGCACGGTCGCGGGATTCGTCGCCGCCGGGCGTGGTCCGCTGCGGACGGTGCAGGTCGGGCCCGACTCGACCGACGTGCTGGACGGGCCGACGCTGGTCGTCCCATGCAGCGACCAGCCCCTGCACGGGACCTACACGGCGTGGCCGTTCGTCGTGGAGAAGCTCGTCGAGGACGTGTCCGACCCGTCGGGGCCCGGCGCCCACGTCGTCGTCGTCGCGAACCCCCGGCAGGTCACGTTCGGGTCGTGAGCGCGTCCAGGCTCGCCTGGTACTCGCTCGTCGTGCCGTCCCGCCGGACCCCCTGCAGGACGTGGTCGCGCACGCCGATCGCCGCGAGCTCGTCGCTCAGCTCGGCCACCGCCGCCTCGTCGAGCACGGTCGGGTCGACCGTGGTGCGGACCTGCACGTCGACGCCCGCGTGCAGCACCATGCGCAGCGACGCGAACGCCGGGGCTGCTCCGCCGCGGCGCGTGATGGCGTCGTACAGGCGTGCCGGCGCCTTGACGTCGAGGCCCACCCAGTCGACGTGCGGCAGCACCCGGGCCAGCGCCGACGGGTACGCGCCGCCCGTGTGCAGGCCGACGCCGAAGCCGGCCTCGCGCACCTCCCGTGCCGCCTCGACCAGCCCGGGCTGGCGCGTCGGCTCCCCGCCGGAGAACACGAGCCCGTCGAGCAGCCCGTGCCGCTTGGCGAGCAGCGATCGGACGTCCTGCCAGGGCACGACACCGGGCGTGCGCGGGTCGAGGATCGCGGAGTTGTGGCAGTACGTGCAGCGCCACGGGCAGCCCTGCAGGAACGCCGTCGCCACGAGCTTGCCCGGCCAGTCGCAGCTCGACAGCGGGGTCAGCCCCGCGATCGCGAGCCCGTCGGCATCCCGGGTGGCAGCGGCGGCGCGCATGCCGGTCACATCCAGCCCCACGTGCGGCGGGCGCGGTTGCGCGGCCTCACCCGCCACCCGGCTCGCACGCGGGGCCGGATGTGACGCGCTCACGCGAACACCGGCTCGCGGAACGGCGTGCGCTCGGCGTGCTCGCCCTTCTTGCCCACGTTGAACGAGCTCACGGGCCGGTGGTAGCCCATGACCCGCGTCCAGACCTCGCACGTGGCGCCGCACGTCGTGCACGTCGTGTGCTCGCCGGCGAGGTACCCGTGCGCGGGGCAGATCGAGAACGTCGGCGTGACCGTGAGGTACGGCAGGTGGAACGTCTCGAGCGCCCTGCGCACGAGCGACCGGCACGCGTCCGCGGTCGAGAGGCGCTCGGCCATGTACAGGTGCAGCACGGTCCCGCCCGTGTACTTCGTCTGCAGGTCGTCCTGGCGCGCGAGCGCCTCGAACGGGTCCTCGGTGAAACCGACGGGGAGCTGCGAGGAGTTCGTGTAGTACGGGTTCTGGTCCGTGCCCGCCTGCAGGATGTGCGGCCAGCGCGCCCGGTCCTCCTTGGCGAACCGGTAGGTCGTGCCCTCGGCCGGGGTGGCCTCGAGGTTGTACAGGTGGCCCGTCGCCTCCTGGAACTGGACCATCCGCTCGCGCACGTGGTCGAGCAGCCGCGCCGCCATCGCGTGGCCGGCGTCGTCGGTGATGTCGACCGCGTCGTCCGTGAAGTTGCGGATCATCTCGTTGAGCCCGTTGACGCCGATCGTCGAGAAGTGGTTCTCGAGCGAGGGCAGGTAGCGCCGCGTGTAGGGGAACAGCCCGTCGTCGAGCAGCCGCTGGATCACGACGCGCTTGAGCTCGAGGCTCGTGCACGCCAGGTCGAGCAGCTCGTCGAGCCGCGCCACCAGGCCCTCCTCGTCGCCGCCGTACAGGTAGCCCAGGCGCGCGCAGTTGATCGTGACCACGCCGATCGAGCCCGTCTGCTCGGCCGACCCGAACAGGCCGTTGCCGCGCTTGAGCAGCTCGCGCAGGTCGAGCTGCAACCGGCAGCACATGGACCGCACGTCGCCGGGGTTCATCTCGGAGTTGATGAAGTTCTGGAAGTACGGCAGCCCGTAGCGGGCCGTCATCGCGAACAGCAGGTCGGCGTTCGGGCTGTCCCAGTCGAAGTCCTTGGTGATGTTGTACGTCGGGATCGGGAACGTGAAGACCCGGCCGCTCGCGTCGCCCTCCGTCATCACCTCCATGTACGCACGGTTGATGAGGTCCATCTCCGGCTGCAGGTCGCCGTAGGGGACGGTCGGCTCGCCGCCGACGAAGGCGATCTGGTCGCGCAGGTCGTCCGGGCAGACCCAGTCGAACGTGAGGTTGGTGAACGGCGTCTGGGTTCCCCACCGGCTTGGCACGTTCAGGTTGTAGACGAGCTCCTGGATCCCCTGCCGCACCTGCTCGTACGTCAGCGCGTCCGCGCGCACGTAGGGCGCCATGTAGGTGTCGAAGCTGCTGAACGCCTGCGCGCCGGCCCACTCGTTCTGCATCGTGCCGAGGAAGTTCACGATCTGGCCGATCGCGGCGCTGAAGTGCTTGGCCGGACGAGCGTCGACCTTGCCGGGCACGCCCTCGAGCCCCTCCTGCAGCAGCTGGCGCAGCGACCAGCCGGCGCAGTAGCCCGACAGCATGTCGAGGTCGTGGATGTGCAGGTCACCCTCGCGGTGCGCCTGCCCGATGTCCTCCGGGTACACGCTGCTGAGCCAGTAGTTCGCGATGACCTTGCCGGCCGTGTTGAGGATCAGACCACCCAGCGAGTAGCCCTGGTTCGCGTTGGCGTTCACCCGCCAGTCGCTGCGGTCGAGGTACTCGTCCACCGACGACCTCACATCGACGACCACCCGCTCGGTCATGTCCCACTCCTTCGCTCGCCGTTCGCGGCGCCGAGCCCACATGTTGTGGTCACCCTGGTTGTCGGCCGCAAGATGTGGGCATTTCTATGCCTGGCAGTCCCGTCCGAGGGGGACTTAGGTCCCACCCGCCCGGCCGGCCCCGCACGGACGTGCCAGGACGCGCCGAACACCACCGGCGTGTCGCTGCGCGCGCCGCCCACGCCGCCGCGCGCAGCGCCGTGGTGGGCCGCGCACCCCGCGCCCAACACCGCCCGCAGTCAGCACGGAGGTTCGGCATGAGGGAGGAGGTTCGGCATCAGCACGGAGGTTCAGACCAGCGCGCTCATGCCGAACCAGCGTGGTCATCGGTCCGGCAGGGCGAGGCGCGTGCCGGGACGACGCCGGGCCGACGAGCCCCTCATCACGGAGGTCCGGCAAGAGGGAGGAGGTTCGGCATCAGCACGGAGGTTCAGACCAGCGTGGTGATGCCAAACCAGCGTGGTGATCAGTCGGGCGCGGCGAGGCGCGTGCCGGGACGACGCCGGGCCGACGAGCCCCTCACCACGGAGGTCCGGCAACAGGGAGGAGGTTCGGCAACAGGGAGGAGATTCGGCAACAGGGTGGAGGTCCGGCAACAGGGTGGAGGTCCGGCATCAGGGTGGAGGCTTGGCATCAGCACGGAGG
>JBCECL010000017.1:15914-20927 GCA_039207135.1 Brevundimonas sp. | reverse complement strand
CGGCAACAGGGTGGAGGTCCGGCATCAGGGTGGAGGCTTGGCATCAGCACGGAGGTTCAGACCAGCGTGGTGATGCCGAACCAGCGCGGTGATGGCCGAATCAGCGTGGTGAGGCGCGCGGGGTGGTGACGAATCGGCGTGGTGAGGCGCGCGGCGGGTCAGCGGGTCAGCGTGAAGCGGACCGGGTCGCCGGGGCGGAGCTGGGCGAGCGCACCGAGGGCCGACGAGCGCACGACTGCCAGCACCGGGTAGCCGCCCGTGACGGGGTGGTCGGCCCCGAACACCACGGGCAGGCCGTCCGGCGGGATCTGGACCGCGCCCGGCACCAACCCGATCGGCGGCAGCTCCCGGCCGCGGTCCTCCGGGCGTCGGTCGACGACCTGGCCGTCGAGCCGCACGGCGACCCGGTCGCTGGACGGCGTCGCCCGGTACCCGGCGCGCGCGGTGAGCGTCGCGAGCCCGTCGGCGAACCAGCTCGCATGCGGTCCGGGCAGCACGGGGACGACGACCTCGTCGGGCCAGGGCGGCACGGGAGCCTGGTCGACCGGTGGGAGCTCGCTCGGCGCCGGGCCTACGGGCAGCTCGTCGCCGACGACCAGGGGCGGCGGGCCGAGGCCCGCGAGGCGATCGGCCGACCGCGAGCCGAGGACCGCCGGCACGACGATGCCGCCGCGGACGCCGACGTAGGTCCGCAGCCCGCGTGAGGCGACCGGGATCACGAGCTCACCACCGTCGGGGACCTCGAGCACGGCATCGCGTCCGACGGGCCGACCGTCGACGTACGCCTCGCCGTCCGCCCCCGCCAGCGCGACGGTGACCGGCCCGACCGCCTGCAGCCGCAGGCCGCCGAGCAGCACCTCGATCCCTGCGGCCCCCTCCGGGTTGGCCACCAGCCGGTTGGCGAGCCGGAGCGCGCCTGGGTCCGCCGCGCCCGAGCGTCCCACCCCGATGTGCGCGTGGCCGGGCCTGCCGAGATCCTGCACGAGCGACTGCATCCCGGGCGCGAGCACCCGCAACGCCGTCATCGGCCCGCCTCGACGAACCGCACGGTCGCGCCCGGCACGAGCATCGCCGGCGGGTCGCGTTCGAGGTCCCACATCGTCGTCGCGCAAGTGCCGATGAGGTTCCAACCACCGGGCGTCGCCGCCGGGTACACCGCGCTGAACTCGTCGGCGATCGCGACCGAACCCGCCGGTACGCGCTCACGCGGGCGAGGCAGGCGCGGCACCCGCAGCACGGGATCGAGCCCGACGAGGTAGGCGAAGCCCGGCATGAAGCCGCCGAACGCGACGGTGTACGTCGCGCCGACGTGTCGCGCGACGACCTCGTCGACGGACAGCCCCGTCCGCTCCGCGACCGCGGCGAGGTCCGGACCGTCGTAGGTCACGGGCAGCTCGATCGGCGCCGACGACGCGACGGCGTGCGCCGATCCGAGCTCGAGCCCCTGAACCGCGGCGGCGAGGGCGGCGTGGTCGACCGGCCCGATCCCCCGCAGCAGCAGCGAGCGGGCAGCTGGAACCTGGTCCACGACCGCGGCCAGCGGCGCGTCCGGGCGGGCACGGCGGTCCGCTGCTGCGTCTTCGTCGGGCGCCCCGTTCTGGGCGAGGGCGGCCCGAGCGGCGCGGACCGCGTCGTCGAGCGCGCGCACCTGCGTCAGGTCGTCGAACTCGACGAGCACGGCGTCGTCGCCGAACGGGAGCACCCTCATGCGAACGCTCGCACGCGCACACCGCCGGCTTCGAGCGTGCGGCGCACGCGGGCGGCGAGGACGACGGCACCGGGGGTGTCGGAGTGCACGCAGACCGACTCGGCGCCGACCGCCACGTCGGTCCCGTCGACCGCCCGCACGACGCCTTCGGTCGCGAGCCGCAGCACCCGTGCGGCGACCTCGGCCTCGTCGGTGACGAGCGCGCCGGGCTCGCTCCGGGGCACCAGGGTGCCGTCCGACCGGTACCCGCGGTCGGCGAACGCCTCGGTCACGGCCCGCAGGCCGGCGGCCTGCGCGTGCGCGAGCACGGCGGAGCCCGGGAGCCCGACGACCGGGAGCGACCCGACGGCGTCGACGACCGCACGCGCCTGCTCCTCGTGGTGGACCACCGCGTTGTAGAGCGCGCCGTGCGGCTTGACGTACGCCACGCGCGTGCCGTTCGCACGCGCGATCGCCGAGAGCGTGGCGATCTGGGCCGCGACCTGGAGGCGGAGCTCGGCCGCTGGGACGTCGAGGAAGCGCCGGCCGAAGTGCTCGCGGTCCGCATAGGAGACGTGTGCCCCGACGCGCACGCCGCGAGCCGCAGCAGTCCGGCACACGGCGGCCATCACGCGCTCGTCACCCGCGTGGAACCCGCAGGCGACGTTCGCGCTGGTCACGATGCCGAGCAGCTGCGCGTCGAGCCCGTCGACGCCCGGTTCCCACGCGTCGAACTCCTCGCCGAGGTCGCAGTTCAGGTCGAGCGACACCTCCATGGCCCCAGCCTGGCAGACGGTGGTGCGAGGATGGCGCGGTGGACCTGCTGGACGTGCTGGCGGCCGGCGGTCGTCGCACCGACCGGATCACGCACGTGCGCCATCTGCCGGCGCGGGCGGGTGTGCACGCCGACTGGCCCGCCTGGGCCGACACCGACCTTGTCCAGGGCTACCGCGCGATGGGCGTCGAGCGCCCGTGGCTCCACCAGGTGGCGGCCGCCGACTCCGCCTGGGCAGGTCGCCACACCGTGCTCGCGACGTCCACGGGCTCCGGCAAGTCGCTCGCCTACTGGCTGCCCGCGCTGTCCAGCATCCGCGCCACCGCAGCCGGGGCCCTGCTCGATCCCGGCCGCATCGAGTCCGTGACCAAGCGCGGCTCCACGCTCTACCTCTGCCCGACCAAGGCGCTCGCCGCGGACCAGCTCGCCGCGCTCGACCGACTGCTGACGGCCGGAAAGACGCGCGACGTCCGGGTCGCGACGTGCGACGGCGACACCTCGCTCGACGAGCGCCGCTGGGTGCAGGAGTACGCCGACGTGGTCCTCACCAACCCCGACTTCCTGCACTTCGCGCTGCTCCCCCAGCACCGCCGCTGGGCGCGCCTGCTCGGCTCGCTGCGCTACGTCGTGCTCGACGAGTGCCACGCGTTCCGGGGCGTCTTCGGCGCGCACGTCGGCCTCGTGCTGCGGCGGCTGCGCCGACTCGCGGCCGCCTACGGCTCGTCGCCCGTCTTCGTCCTCGCGTCGGCGACGACGGCCGATCCGGCCGCGAGCGCTGCGCGGCTGCTCGGCGTCGAGGCGTCGGCGGTCACCGCCGTCACCGACGACGCGTCGCCGGCCGGTCGCAAGACCTTCGTGCTCTGGCAGCCGCCCGAGCTCCCGGGCACCGACGACGCGTGGTCGCAGGGCGTCTCGGACGACGACCCGTGGGCCACCCCGCTCCCGGTACCGACCCACGCGCCCCGGACGTCGGGCGACGACGCGTTGCCTGCGCCCGACGACGTCTGGCCCACGACCGAGCACACCGTCGAGGGAACGGGCCCCGTCGGGACGGGCGAGCGGCTCGTCGCCGACCCGGCCGATCGCCCGCGTCGCACCGCGACCGCCGAGATCGCCGACCTGCTGACGGACCTCGTCGTCGCGGGCGCCCGCTCGCTCGCGTTCACGCGCTCGCGACGCGGCGCCGAGTCCGTGGCCTCGGCGACCCGTGACCACCTGTTCGAGATCGACCCGAGCCTGACGCGCGCCGTGTCCGCCTACCGCGGCGGGTACCTCCCCGAGGAGCGCCGCGACCTGGAGCGGGCGATCCGCTCGGGCGACCTGCGCGCTCTGGCGACGACGAACGCCCTCGAGCTCGGTGTCGACATCTCCGGTCTCGACGCCGTGCTCATCGCCGGCTGGCCGGGCACCCGCGTCTCCTTGTGGCAGCAGGCCGGCCGCGCCGGACGCGCCGGCGCAGACGGACTCGTCGCACTGGTCGCGCGCGAGGACCCGCTCGACACGTTCCTCGTGCACCACCCCGAGGCGATCTTCGAGGCGCCCGTCGAGGCGACGACGTTCGATCCGGGCAACCCGTACGTCCTCGCACCGCACCTGTGCGCCGCGGCCGCCGAGCAGCCGCTGCGCTTCGACGAGCTCGACCTGTTCGGCCCTCGCACCGCGACCTTGCTCGACGAGCTCGTCGAGCGAGGCGCACTGCGTCGTCGCTCGTCGGGCTGGTACTGGACGCACGCCGAGCCCGCGAGCCGCCTGACCGACCTGCGCGGCGCGGGAGGCGACCCGGTGCGTGTGGTCGAGTCGGTGACGGGCCGGCTGCTGGGCACCGTCGACGCCTCGTCCGCCGACTCGACCGTCCACGACGGCGCTGTGTACGTGCATCAGGGGCTCACCTTCGTCGTGGACGCGCTGCGATTGGATGACGGCGTCGCATTGGTGACGCGGCGGGACGTGGACTACGGGACCTGGGCGCGGTGGGTCACGTCGACCGAGATCGTGGCCGTCGAGCACGAGGTCGACTGGGGTCCGATCACCTGGGGATTCGGGTCGGTCGACGTGACCACCCAGGTGCTCGGGTACCAGCGCAAGCGGATCCCGGACCTGCAGGTGCTCGGCAGCAGCGAGCTGGACCTACCCGCGCGGACCCTGCGCACGACGGCCGTGTGGTGGACGGCCCCGGCCTCCGTCCTCGAGCAGGCGGGCGTCGACGTCGATGCCGTTCCCGGAGCGCTGCACGCCGCCGAGCACGCGTCGATCGGGCTGCTCCCGCTGCTGGCCACGTGCGACCGCTGGGACCTGGGCGGGCTGTCGACAGCCCTGCACGCCGACACCGAGCAGGCCACGGTCTTCGTCCACGACGCCTACCCGGGCGGTGCGGGATTCGCCGAGCGCGGCTTCGAGCTGGGCGCCACCTGGCTCGCCGCGACCCGCGACGCGATCGCCGCGTGCCGGTGCTCGACGGGCTGCCCGGCGTGCGTGCAGTCCCCCAAGTGCGGCAACGCCAACAACCCGCTCGACAAGGCGGCCGCGATCCGGCTGCTCGACGTGGTCGTCG
>JBCECL010000017.1:0-15814 GCA_039207135.1 Brevundimonas sp. | reverse complement strand
GACGGACCCGCACGCGCCTCCGCCGTCGCCGCTCCCGCGGGAGACCAGACGCTGACGCCCACGACCACCACGCCGCCCGGGAGCGCCTCGCACGAGGCGAGCCGAGCCGCGTTCCGCCGGACGGCGACCGCCGCGATCGAGCAGGGGTCTCCCCAACCGTCCTGCCAGGCCGACGCCGCCGCGAGCGCCGCGAGGTCGGCGGCGCTCTGGGCCCGTCCTCGTGCGCTCTGCGCAGCCGCCAGCAACCCGATCGTGGCCGCGACGACGGCGAGCACCCCGACGACGGCGAGCAGCAGGACCGTCCCCGAGCCACGATCCCGCTCACGCCAGCGCCGCAGGCTCGAGGCCCCTCGAATGCCCGACCATCGGATGTGCGCGACCACGTCCGCGCGCCGCACGGTCACGAACCGGCTCCGTCCGCACGACCGATCGCGCTCGCCTGCGGCTCCTGTCGGGCGACGGCCGTCGCGCTCGCGCGCAGCGGGCCGCCCCAGGGCAGCGCGGCCACGTCGGCGCTCACGGTGACCGTCACCCATCCCCCGGAGCTGGCGACAGCGATCCGCGCGCCGTCTCCGGCCACGCGGCGCGCATCGGCGGCGGCCTCGCTGGACCCGAGCGCGGCAGCCCGGGCTCCCGCACGTGCACCGTCCGCGCACCGCAGCTGCGCCATGCCCGCTGCCGCGACCGTGAGCACCACGACCAGCACGAGGACCACGGCGGGCAGCCCGACGGCGAGCTCGGCGGTCACCGATCCCCGGTCGCGGTCGTCGTGCTCGCGCACGAGCTGTCCGCGAGGGCCGTCGACCGCCGCAGGCGCCGTCATAGCGTCAGCGCCCGGCGGACGATGCCCGACAGGAGACCGCGAACCTCGTTCCCCTTGAGGATCACGACGAGCAGTCCGGCGAAGCCGACCGCTGCGAGAGTGGCGATCGCGTACTCCGCCGTCGCCATCCCAGCGTCGTTGACGGCTCCGCGCAGACGGTCGCGAGCGTGACGCGCACGCGCCAGCGGTGCGGTGGTGGTTCGCGGCCGGACGGCCCGCAGGCGGCGCCGCGCCTCGAGCTCGTCTGGCACCGCGCGGACCGGCTCGTCCGCCCGATCGGCGTCGCGCGCCGACGCGGACAGGCCGGCCGTCCCCGCTTCGCCAGCCCACGCCGCAGCGCCTCCCACGGCGGCGCCTGCCGTCAGCGGGGGCGTCTCGGACTCGTTCGCGGGCGATCCCAGCAGTGGCTTCATCGTGCTCCTCCTTCGGTCGGTCGCGCCGCTGCTCGACGCTCGTCCAGGCTGCTTCGCGCGCGGTCGCGGCGGTCGGCCGCGGCGCCGATCCGTGGACGGCCGAGTCGTCGGGCGTGGCTGTGGACGCGTCGCCGCATGTGGCGTTCCATGCGTCGGTGGCGGCGTTCACGCGACGAGGCCCGAGGCCAGGCTGAGGACCAGCGGAACCAACCCGAGCAGCACGAACGCAGGCAGGAAGCACAGGCCGAGCGGGAGGACGAGCCGCACCCCGAGGGTCGCCGATGCCGCACGGGCACGGCTGCGCCGCTCGACGCGCAGCTGGGTCGCGCGAGCACGCAGCGACGGTCCCGGTGCAGATCCCGTCGTCCATGCCGGCTCGAGCGCGTCGGCCAGCTCGCGCAGCCCCGGTGGACTGCCGGCCCACGCCGCGGACCACGCGGCGCCGAGCACCAAGGCTCCCCCGGCGCGCACGAGCGCGTGCCCGTCGTCGCCGCCGAGGAGTCCGCCGACGACCTGCAACGCCCGCGGGATGGGTGCGCCGGCGCCGACCGCCGCGTCGAGCACGTCGAGCAGCAGCACGGGATCGACGCGTGTCTCGCCCGGGCGCATCCGTGCGGGCCGAGGTGATCCAGCTCCACCAGGTCGGAGGCGGAGCAGCCGGCCGATGCCCGGGGACGACGACCCGACCGGCGCTCGCGAGCTCCACGGCGCACCCGCCACGAGCCCGCCCAGGACGCACGCAGAGGCCACGCCGATCACGCCCGCCCCCGCCCGGCCGGCGCGAGCCAGCGATCAGCACGGAGGTTCGGCGTCAGCACGCCGGTCTGAACCTCCGTCACCATGCCGAACCTCCGCGTCGAGGGCCGGGGGCGGCGCGACGCCGGCCGAGAACGGCGTGGCGAGGGCGGGCTGGCGCGGAGGTGGCGACGCGAGCCACGAGCGCCCGGGTCCACAAGCGCCCGAGGAGCAGCAGGCCGAGGCCGACGAGTGCCGCGAACGAGCCCGGACCACCGCCGAGCAGGACGCCGACCGGGTCGGCCCCGAGCGCGCTCGCGACCAGGAGGCCGAGCACGGGGAGCCAGGCGAGCACCCGTGCGGTCGCGCGCGGACCGGCCGTCGCCGCGCGCAGCTCGCCCACGGCCTCCTCGTCGGCCGCGACGGACAGCGCGACCCGATCGAGAACGTCGGCGAGCGGCGCACCGAGCGCCCGCGCGGACCCGGCCGCCACCGCCACCGCGAGCGCCCGGCCGTTCGTGTCCGGCCCTGGCCGCCCCACGAGGCCACGAACTGACGGCACGTCGTCGACCAGCTCGAGCGATGGCCCGAACGCACGGCGCCAGGCGTCGGGCGGGCTCGCCCCCGCGCGCAGCTGTGCCGCGGTCGCGACGAGCGCACCCGAGAGCGAACCCGGCCCGGGAGCGACCCGCTCCCGCCCGCGCGATCTCGGACGTGCGGGCGGCCTTGCGGGCAGCGTCCAGATCACGGCGGCCGCGGCCACCGCGAGCCCGACGATCACGCGACGCCCGCCGCTCCGGCGTCCCGAAGCCCCCAACGCTCCGCCAGCGTGCCCCAGCCGACCCCGCGCACCGTGGCTCCCCCGGAGTCTGCGGTGATCGCCGGAACCACCTCGAGGGTGCTCGTCCGGCGGACGACCGCGACCTCGGCCAGGTACCGCAGCCCTCGCGCGCGACGGACGTGCAGCACCGCGTCGAAGGCGCTCGCCGCCTGCGCGTGGACCGCCTCGCGCGTGATCCCCGCGAGCGCGCCGAGAGCTTCGAGCCGCGCCGGGACGTCGGCCGCGGCGTTGGCGTGCAGCGTCGCGCAGCCGCCGTCGTGGCCGGTGTTGAGGGCCGTCATGACGTCGCCGACCTCCGCGCCGCGGCACTCGCCGAGCACGATCCGGTCGGGCCGCATCCGCATGGCGTGCCGCACGAGGTCGGCGAGGTCGACCCGGCCCGCGCCGTCGACGTTCGGCCGACGCGCCACCAGACGCACCAGGTGTTGGTGGCTGCACATGAGCTCGGCGGCTTCCTCGATCAGCACGATGCGCTCGTCGGGCGGCACCGCGCAGAGCAGGGCCGCGAGCAGCGTCGTCTTGCCCGCGCCGGTCGCGCCGCTGATGAGCAGGTTGGCGCGCCGCTGCACCAGGGCGTGGACCGTGGCCGCGAGCTGCGGCGCGAGAGTCCCGCAGGCGACGAGGTCGTCGAGCGTGAGCGCCCGCGGTCGTACCGCTCGCAGGCTGATGAGCGTGCCGCTGTCGGCGATCGGGGGCAGCACCGCGTGCAGCCGGGTGCCGTCGGGCAGGCGAGCGTCGACAGCCGGCGCGGCGTCGTCGAGCCGGGCGCCTCCGGCGGCGGCGAGTCGGACGGCCAACGCCCGGACGTCCGCCGGCGTGCCGAGGTCCACATCGGCGCGCGACATCCGACCAGCGCGCTCGACCCAGACGTCGCGCGGGCCGTTGACCAGCACGTCGGTCACGGCGCGATCATCCAGAAGGCCCTGCAGCGGGCCGGCGCCGATCAGCGCGTCGTGCACGGATCGCACCAGCGCCGACGCGGCGGCCGACCCGAGGACGCGCCCCCGGGCGCGGGCCGCGTCTTCGACCGCCCGGGCGATGCCGTCCGGCGAGACGGCGCCCGCACCACCCAGCCGGGCACGCACGTCCTCGAGCACCTCGTCGTCGCTCATCGCACGGCCCCGTCGAGCGCCCGCACCGCCGTCGTCGCTACGCGAGCCGTCCGCCCGGCCACGCGCAGACCGCCGTGCTCCACGGACGCGGCGAGCTGGCGGTCGGCCCGCCAGACCGCGGCGACGGGCGTCCCGAGCGCCTGGACGACCTGCGCCGCGCCGAGCCCGCCCGGCGCGGGACCGCGCACGACGAGGAACGTCGGCACCTCCCGGGTCGCGGCGAGCACCGCCAGCGCCCCCGCAACTCCAGCCAGGTCCCGAGGCGCGACGAGCAGCAGGGAGTCGACGCGCGGCATCGCTCCCGCCAGGACCGCGCGCCTGTCGAGGTCCAGCACGACCGCACCGAGCACGCCCCCGAGACCGTCGAGCACGTCCGACACCACGTCGTCGTCGGGCAGCCCGGGCCCGGCACGTCCGGGGCCCAGCACTGCGCACGACCCCCATCGCGGCAGCAGTCGAACGACGTGCGCGCCGTCGACCTCGCCGCGCGCCGCAGCGAGGTCCGGCCACCGGGCGCCGGCCGCGCCCTCGATGCCGAGCAGCAGGTCCAGGCCGGTCGCCGCACGGTCGAGGGAGACGAGGGCCGTCGCCGTCTGGCGCGAGAGCCGGTCCGCCACGCACGCTGCGAGGACGGTCGCCCCGACCCCACCTCGTGCGCCGACCACACCGACGACCCGCGCCCGTCCTCGTCTGGGCCACTCGACCAGTTCCATCGCCCGAGCATCGGCGGGATCCCACCCGCCCGGACCCCGGGCCGCCCAACCTGTGGACAGGCGTGTGGCGAACGGGGGGCTGTGGTCGCTTCGGGGTGAATTCAGGGCACCGTGTGGGCACATCGGGCTACGCTCGCGGCGACCCGCAGACCCGACCGACGACCAACCCCAGCAGGGGTCGAGCACAGCCCGAGCGACCCACCGAAAGCAGACCGGACCAGCATGGACGCCACCCAGGACACCACCTCTCGCGAGGCGGCGTTCTTCGACCTGGACAAGACGATCATCGCCACGTCCTCGGCCACGGCGTTCTCGCGGGGGTTCCTCGCCCAGGGGATGCTGACGCGGCGCAAGGTGCTGCGCACGGCCTACGCCCAGATCGTGTACCTCCTGGGAGCGGCCGACGAGGGCCAGACCGAACGCCTGCGCGTGCAGCTCTCGCGCAACGTGGCCGGCTGGGACGTCGCGCAGGTGTCGGCCGTCGTCGCCGAGTCGCTGCACGACGCGATCGACCCGACCGTCTACGCCGAGGCGGTCGCGCTCATCGAGCAGCACCACGCCGCGGGGCGCGACGTCGTGATCGTCTCCGCGTCGAGCAGCGAGATCGTCGAGCCGATCGCTGCGGTGCTCGGCGCCGACCACGTGATCGCCTCGCGCATGGCCGTCGAGGCCGGCCGCTACACCGGCGAGATCGACTTCTACGCGTACGGCGAGAACAAGGCGGTCGGCATCCGCGCGCTCGCGCAGGACGAGGGCTACGACCTCGCCAGCAGCTACGCGTACTCCGACTCCATCACCGACGCCCCCATGCTCGGGGCGGTGGGCCACGCGTACGCGGTCAACCCGGATCGCACGCTGCGGCGCCTCGCCGAGCAGGAGGGCTGGGGCGTCCTGGCCTTCAGCCGACCCGTGCCGCTGTTCGCGTTCGCCCGCCGACCGGCGTCGGTGGTGGCGTTCGCCGCGGTGGCGCTGGTGGCCGCGGGCGTCGCCGCCGGCTGGTACCTGGCCCGACGACGGTCGCGCACGTAACCCGTCCGCATCGCGGGATCCGGGTCCCGACATGCGACCCTCGGCAGCTGTTCACCTGCGCCGACGCCCGCGAGATTTCCCATCCGCGCGCTCGGGGAGTATCAACGC
The DNA here is from genome assembly GCA_039207135.1 of Brevundimonas sp. Classification (GTDB taxonomy): domain Bacteria; phylum Actinomycetota; class Actinomycetes; order Actinomycetales; family Cellulomonadaceae; genus Cellulomonas. Next base: position 10,040 of record JBCECL010000017.1, on the reverse strand, counting down.
AGTTACAACTGCATGGTCGTGGGAACCCACGCGCAGGAGAGCCCACCTATGGGCAGTTCGACCGGGCTAGACCCGTTGCGAACCACACAGCGCGCGCACTGCTAACCCCGGCCGCAGGCGGAACGGCGGCGCCCCTCGGGACGCCGCCGTTGTGTCGCCCGCACCCGGATCAGGCCCCCAACGAGCCCCCGAGCACCGCGTCGGCGACCTGCGTCGCAGCCGCCGCCCCCGCGACCACCCCGTCCGCGCAGCTCGCGATCCATCGGGCCATCCCGTCGTCGGTGCCTGCCGCGAACCCCGCGGCCGCCGCGACGTACCTCGCGGGCGCGTCGGCCCAGGCGGACTCGCCGACCACCGAGCCGGTCGGGTCGAGGCCGCGCTGCGTCAGCACGAGCCGGGTCACGGCCCGTGCGACGACCCCGTTGCCCGCGACGAACGGCCGCAGCGCGAGCAGCTCCCCGTGCACCACGGCGCCGACCACCAGAGCGGGCGCGCGGGTCGCGTCCACGACGGAGCCGAGCAGCGCCAGCCGCGCGGCGAGCTCGTCGCCGGCAGGCGCCGGACCCAGGCCGATGAGGTCGAGCGGGGCGACGGACGTACGCAGCCGCCCGAGCTCGCCGGGGTCGACCAGCCCCGACGCCGCGGCCGCGTGCACCCGCGCGAGCAGCTGGCCGAACGGCGGCAGCGCAGGTGCAGACCGCGCGCCCAGGTCGGGCATGAGCGCCTCGACAGCTGCGGCCGCGCGCAACGCACCGGACGCGACGACGAACGACGCACCCGGCTCGCCGCCCGTGCCCGTCGCGACCGCCCGCAGCGAGTCGAGCGGGACGCGAGCCCCGTCGATCGCGGCCGACGCGCGCGCCGAGCGCACTCCCGCCTCGGCGCGCACCTCGCGCCAGCGCCGCCGGTAGGCCTCGTGCCATCGCAGCGTCTCGCACGCCTCGCGCGCTCGGGCGAGCGCCTCGTCGACGCCGGGCAGGTCGACGAGGGGTGCGAGTGGGTCCACGTCGGCCACCATAGGCGCGGCAACCGGGGCAGACTGGCAACATGTCGGCACCGAGCGTCTCGTCGTCCATCACCGCACGTCTCGAGGTCCGGGCGCGGCCGACGGCGGTCAGCGAGCTGACCACCGCGATCGAGAAGGCGGGCGGCATCGTCACGGCGCTCGACGTCACGGCCTCGGGGCACGAGCAGATGACGGTCGACGTCACGTGCGCGACGCGCGGCGAGCAGCACGCGGCCGACATCGTGGACACGCTCAAGGGCCTGGCCGGCGTGGTCGTCGACCGCGTCAGCGACCGCACGTTCCTCATGCACCTGGGCGGCAAGCTCGAGATCACCTCGAAGGTCCCGCTGCGCAACCGCGACGACCTGTCGATGGCGTACACGCCGGGCGTCGCGCGCGTGTGCGAGGCCATCGCCGCTCATCCCGAGGACGCTCGACGCCTCACGATCAAGCGCAACACGATCGCCGTGGTCACGGACGGCACCGCGGTGCTCGGCCTCGGCGACATCGGCCCCCTCGCTGCGCTGCCCGTGATGGAGGGCAAGGCCGTGCTGTTCAAGCGGTTCGCGGACATCGACGCGTTCCCGATCGCCCTGGACACGACGGACGTCGACGAGATCGTCGAGACCGTGTGCGCGATCGCGCCCGTGTTCGCCGGCATCAACCTCGAGGACATCTCCGCGCCGCGCTGCTTCGAGGTCGAGCGCCGCCTGCGCGAGCGGCTCGACATCCCCGTGTTCCACGACGACCAGCACGGCACGGCGATCGTCGTGGTCGCGGCGCTGACCAACGCGCTCACGGTCGTGGGCAAGGACATCCGCTCGGTGCGCATCGTGCTCTCGGGTGCGGGCGCCGCCGGGACCGCCGTGCTCCGGCTCCTGCTCGCCGCCGGGGCGTCGGACGTCGTGGTCGCCGACGTCGACGGACTCGTGCATGCGGAGCGTCCCGGCCTCACGGAACGGCTGGGCTGGACCGCGAGCGTGACCAACCCGCGCGGCGTGACGGGCACGCTGCGCGACGCCCTGGTCGGCGCAGACGTGTTCATCGGCGTCTCCGCGCCTGACGTCATCACGGGCGACGACGTCGCGACGATGGCCCCGGACTCGATCGTGTTCGCGCTGGCCAACCCGCGACCCGAGGTGGATCCCGACGAGGCCGCCGTGCACGCCGCCGTCGTCGGGACCGGGCGCTCGGACTTCGCCAACCAGATCAACAACGTGCTCGCGTTCCCCGGGGTCTTCCGCGGCCTGCTCGACGCGCAGTCGCACAAGATCACCGACACGATGCTGCTCGCGGCGGCCCGGGCTCTCGCGTCGGTCGTGAGCGCCGACGAGCTCAACCCCACCTACATCGTGCCGAGCGTCTTCAACCCCGAGGTGACCACGCGCGTCGCGCACGCGGTCGCGGACGCCGCGCGCGCGGCCCGGTCCGCCTAGGGCCGCCAGGCACCGCGGACGTACTGCGGCTGCCAGCCCGTGCGCTCGACGAGCGCGACGTCCAGCGGCTGCGCCTTCGTCTCGACACCCAGCTCGTGCGCCGCGCGCAGGGCCCAGGACGGGTCACGCAGGGCGCCGCGCCCGACGAGCACCGCGTCGGCGTCGCCGGACGCGACGACGCGCTCGGCCAGCGCCGGGTCCTCGAGCACGCCGACCGCCGCCACGGGCAGCCCCGACGTCTCGCGCACCTCGCGCGCGGCCGGCACCTGGTAGCCCGGCCCGACGGGGATGTCCGCGAGCGCGTTGCCGCCCGTCGAGACGTCGACGAGGTCGACGCCGTGCCCCGCGAGCTTCTTGGCCACCTGAGCGACGTCGTCGACCGTGAGCCCGCCCTCGACCCAGTCGGTCGCGGAGACGCGCACGATCAGCGGGCGGTCGTCGGGCCACTCGGCGCGCACCGCGTCGGTGGTCTCGACGAGCAGCCGCGCCCGGTTCTCGGCCGTGCCGCCGTGCTCGTCGGTGCGCGTGTTGGACAGCGGCGACAGGAACTGGTGCAGCAGGTAGCCGTGCGCGGCGTGCAGCTCGACGACGTCGAAGCCTGCGGCCAGCGCCCGACGCGTGGCCGCGGCGAACTGGCGTGGGATCTGCGCGATCTCGTCGGCGGTCAGCTCGGCCGGCGCCGCGAGCCCGGGGAACGCCAGGCCCGTCGGCCCGACGGCGGTCCAGCCGCCCTCGATGGGTGGCACCGTTCCCTCGCCCGGCCGGAACGGTGCGTACGTCGAGGCCTTGCGCCCGGCGTGCGCGAGCTGGACGCCGATGCGGGTGCCGCGCGCGTGCACGAAGTCGGTGATGCGGCGCCACGCCTCGGCCTGCTCGTCGTTCCAGATGCCCGTGTCCTGCGGCGAGATCCGCCCCTCGGGCACCACGGCGGTCGCCTCGGTGAGCACCAGGCCGAACCCTCCCGACGCACGCGCGCCGAGGTGCACGAGGTGCCAGTCGTTCGGCACGCCGTCGACCGCGGAGTACTGGCACATGGGCGCGAGCCAGGCCCGGTTGACGAAGGTCGTGCTGCGCAGGGTGATGGGGTCGAAGAGCGACGGCATGCGCGCACGGTACGTCGGCAACCTTCAAGGACAGGCAGACGTCGGTCCTTCGTCCCAGGATCCGGGCGTACCGGCACGGAATCCTTGGGCGCGTGCTGACCATCTCCGAGACCGTCGACCTGCATGCCGAGGCCGCCCGCCACAAGTCGGACCTCCTGCGCACCCCCGGGGTCTTCCTGGTGCGGACCATGCTCGCGGGCGCCTACATCGGCATCGGCGTCCTCATCATGGCGACGGCCGGCGGTCCGCTCAAGGCCGTGGGCTCGGGCTTCACGCCCCTCGTCCAGGGACTCGTCTTCGGCGTCGCGCTGACGATCGTCGTCGTCGCGGGAGCCGAGCTGGCGACCTCCGCGATGATGATCCTCACGCAGGGCGCCATTCGCGGGGCCGTGCGATGGGGGCGGGCGGCCGTCACGCTGCTGGCCGTGCTGCTCGGGAACCTCGTCGGCGCCATCTTCTTCGCGACCCTCGTGCACGCCTCCGGGGTGCTCGCCCCGGACACACCCGGCGGCGCGGTCATCGCGTCGATGGTCGAGCACAAGGCCGCAGAGAGCACGGGGCAGCTCGTCGTGCGCGGCATCCTGTGCAACCTGCTGGTGTGCCTCGCGATCTGGAGCGCAGCCCGGTTGCGCAGCGAGGGCGCGCGCATCGCGGTGATCTTCGCGTGCGTGATGGTGTTCATCACCTCGGGCTTCGAGCACGTCGTCGCGAACATGACGACGTTCACGCTCGGCATCCTCGGCGGGCTGCCGGGCGCGACGATCGGCGAGTTCGCGCGGAACATCACGGCCGTCGGGATCGGCAACACCATCGGGGGCGCGGTCCTCGTCGGCCTGGCGTACGCGTACGGGAGCCGAGGTTCTGCGCACGACACGCCCGTGCCGCAGCCCGAGGACGCGGTGGCCGCAATACGGTGACCGAGACGGCGGCGCACCCGCGCCGCCCGGGTGCACGCGCATCCGACGGCCACCTCAGGAGCACGGGATGAGCACCTCAGACCCCGACCGCCCGACCGACGACGCGACGACTCCCGAGCAGGAACCCCCCGCGGACGCGCAGCCCGCAACCGCCGAGACGGCGAAGACCCCGGCACCGGCTGAGACCACCGAACCGGCCCAGCCCGCGAAGGCCGAGGAGCCCGCCGCGCCGGCAGAGCCTGCTTCACCAGCCGCGCCCACCCCGCCGTCGGAGCCCGCCGCCGACACCGGCCGCCACGCGACGGTGCGCCCGGCCCCGACGCCGCCCCCGGCGCGGGAGGCCGAGGCGCAGACCGCGACCTTTGCTCCCGTGCCCGCGCGGGTCAGCGCGCGCACGGAGCCGACGCCGACGGCTGCAGGCGCGGCCGGCCCCGCGGCTGCCCCCGCGACCGTCGTCGTCCCGGCGACGCAGCAGCCCGAGCCAGACACGGGCACCAAGCCCCAGCCGGTCGTCGCCCCTCAGGAGACGACGTTCAACCCGCCGCCCCCGGCCGACGACGAGCTCTTCCCCGACCCGAACGCGCCGCGCTCCACCTCGGTGCTCGCCCACGTGCTCGGAGCCATCGTCGGCCTGGTCCTCGGGCCCGCGGCCGCCGGCACGCTGCTGCTCGGGCAGGCGCGCATCCTCGAGGCCCAGGCCGACGGCTGGACGGCGACGGTCGACACGATGGGCATCGTGCTCGTGGGCGCCGGGTTGCTGCTGCTCGGGTGGGTCGTGCTGCTGGGCATCTGGACGCCCGCGGTGCCGATCACGGCGGGCATCGTGCTGTCCGCCCTCGGCGGCGTCGCGCTGGTCGCCCCGCACGTGGCCCGCGACGTCACGCTGCAGTACGTCGACTCCGCAGGCTGGCACCTGACGATCACCCAGGTGCTGGTTGCGGGGACCTCGGGCACGCTCCTCACGGCCGGGTTCCTGCTGCTGCTCGCCGGGATCGTCGCCGCGACGGTTCGCCGGCGCGGGATCCGGCTGGGCGAGTTCCGCGAGCGCCACCGCTGATCGCGCGCGGCACGGCCCGCGCGGGGGTCCCGGGCTGGTCCGCCGCTAGGGTGGGGCACATGCCCGACCCCGCGCCGACCGGTCCCGCGGACCAGGCGGAGCGACGCGGCCGGCCCGCGACCCTCGAGGAGGTCGCTCAGCGCGCTGGCGTCTCGCGCTCGGTCGCGTCGCGGGCCATGAACAACGCGCGCAACGTGAGCACCCCCAAGCGGGAAGCGGTCGAGCGGGCTGCGCGCGAGCTGGGCTACGTCCCCAACGCGACCGCGCGCGCGCTCAAGACGAGCACCGCGGGCTCGGTGGTCCTGGCGGTCTCGCACGACGACCCCAGCCTCTTCGGGGACCCGTTCTTCGCGCAGGTGCTCGTGGGGGTCGCAGCCGCGCTCGAGCGCAGCGAGCTCGACCTGACCCTGGTGCTCGCGTCGTCGCAGCGGGGGCAGGCCCGGGTCGAACGCCTGCTGCGCTCGCGCCGGGCGGACGGCGTGATGCTGATGGCGCTGCGCAAGGACGACCCGCTCATCAAGGCGGCGGCGGCGACGGATCTGCCCGTGGTGCTCGGCGGCCGACCGCTCGACGCCGAGGTGCGCTGGTACGTCGACGTCGACAACCGCGGGGGCGCGCGGCTCGCGACGGAGCACCTGCTGCGCTCCGGTCGGCGTCACCTCGCGACCATCGCGGGTCCCGCAGACCTGCAGGCGTCGGTCGCGCGGCGCCTGGGCTTCGTCGACGCCGTCACGGCCGCACACCTCGCCTCGGACCGGGTCGAGCACGCCGACTTCAGCTACGAGGGCGGCGAGGCGGCCATGACCCGACTGCTTGAGGCGCATCCCGACATCGACGGCGTGTTCGCCGCGTCGGACAACATGGCGGCCGGGGCCATCCGCGCCCTGCGCGCAGCCGGCCGCAGCGTCCCGCAGGACGTCGCCGTCGTCGGCTTCGACGACCTCGACGTCGCACGCCAGAGCGATCCCCCGCTCACCACGGTGAGCCAGCCGATCCGCGGCCTCGGCCACGAGATGGCCACGATGCTGGTCCGCCTGATCGACGGCGACTCGCCCACGCCGATCATCCTCCCGACCCACCTGGTGGTCCGGGACTCGGCGCCCGGCGGGGACTGAGCCCCCGCCGGGCACCGGCCGTCAGCACTGCGTGTGTGAGCACTGCGTGTGTCAGTACCGCGTGTGTCAGTACTGCGTGTACCGGACCCAGTCGTAGGTCGCGGTGCGCTGCCCGGAGTAGACGAACGGTCCGAGCCAGCCGTCGACCCCCGTGCCGGGCCACAGGTTCATCATGATGCGCTGCGGGTGCGTGGGCAGCGCCCCGCGTGACCCGTTCTCCTGGTGGACGAGCGCGCCGTCCACGAACCAGTTGATCGTGCCGCCGTTCCACCACTCGATCGCGTAGTTGTGGAACCCCGCCGCGGCGTCGAAACCGAGGTCGATGAGCGTCTCGTGCCCGCCGACGCCGTTGGTGAAGTAGTTGAGCTGCACCTGACGGGTGTTCTTGCCGAGGATCTCGACGTCGATCTCGTCCCACGGCTGCCCGTCGCTCGGACCTGTGTAGGTGAAGAACGAGCTCACCGTCCCCGCCCCGGGGGCCGCCTTCATGCGGACCTCGTAGCGCCCGTAGGAGTACAGGTCGGTGGACCGGTACTCGCCCGACGCGTAGGGCTTGCCCGAGCACCCGCCGGGGCAGCCGGCCGTGTCGAGGTTGATCCCCATCACGCCGCCGCTGTGCCAGACGTGGTCGGCCCGCCACCCGGCGTTGAACATGCCGCCGTTGCTGTAGCCGTCTGCCTTGTACCAGCGGGCGGTGTCGAAGCCGTCGAGGTTGTCGACGAAGCTGGCGCCGATCGCGCCCGCTGCGGGCGAGGTGAGTGCCGGCCCGGCCGCGAGGCCGAGCAGGACCGTCGAGGCCAGGAGGGCTCGACGCAGGGTCGGACGGTGATGATGCGTCGTCGTCGATCGCATGTGTTCCTCCGTGGGTCCGGATGCAGATGGGCTGTCAGACGTGACGCGCCTTCCCGTGACCGCCGGGGCACGGCTTCGTCGCGCCCTTCAGAGGCGGCGTGGCGAGCTCGATGAGCTCGCGCGCCTGCTCCGGGAACCACTGGCCTGCAGCCGGATCCACCATCTGCCGCTCGGGATCCTGGGGGCCGCCGAGGCCGCGGAAGCACTGCCCGTCGGACTCCCCCGGGACCTTGATCCACAGGAGCGCGTCGACGAGCGCGTTGCCCGTGCTGGTCGTCGGCCGCGCGCCCAGGCCCCGGCCCGGCGGGTTGCACCAGGTCTCGGCGTCCGGGTACTTCCCGGCCGGTGCGGCCCACGGGCCTTTGCCGTTGCGGCTGGTGTCGACGACGAAGTGCGTGCTGGGCAGGGCGTTACCGAGCTGGAGGTCGTACCGCGACTCGATGCCCGCGGTGTTGAGCGCCGGGTCTGTCGCCGTGGGGCTCCAGATGCCCTGGTTGCTCAGCGCCTGGCCGGTCCAGTTGTTGGCCGGGCCGCCGCTCCAGTACTGGTTGCCGCAGTTCGCGAAGTCGCCGGGGACGACGTGCGTCGCGTACTCGATGCACTTGGACACCCAGGTGCCGTACGTGACGTTGTTCTGCGTGTACTCGTAGTTGGAGACGTTGAGGAAGAACCCGTCGGCGCGCTGCACGCCCGCCTTGACGAGCCGGTCCGCTGCGTCGCCCGCGCCCAGCCAGGACGGACCGGTGCCGTCGAGGTACACGGCCGCGTTGGGCTGCTGCTTGAGCCGGTCGACCGCGTAGCCGAGCATGTCGAAGCGCTCTGCCGCGGCGTCGCGGTCCGTGGTGGCCGGGTCGTACTCGGGCGGCTGGCAGTGCTCGAGCTCGCCGTTGATCGTCGTGTACCAGGGGATGATCCCGAGACCGTCGGGCTCGAGCACGACGACGGCCTTGCGGTTGCCGATGCCGGCCGCGAAGCCGTCGATCCACTTCTTGTAGGCCGCGGGGTCCGCGGCACCACCCGCCGAGTAGAGGGCGCAGTCCCTGAACGGGATGTTGTAGGCGACCAGGACCGGCACTGCCTTGCCCGTGTGGTCGACCAGCTTGCGCACGTCGCGCTTCACCTCGGCCGGGGTGCCCTTGGTGAACCAGTTCGCGCTCGGGACGCCGGCGAGCAGGAGCGCGTCCTTCTTCGCCTGGCCGCGCAGGTGCCGAGCCGCCTCGACGGTGGTGCTGTGGGGGTCGACGTAGAGCTTGGTCGCCGGGTCGAGGACGTGGTTGCTCGCCCAGGCGGGACTGCCGCCGAGCGCGGTCACGACGAGGGCACATGCGGACAACGCGACGATCAGTCGTCGTCGATGGTTCGGGGCTGCCATCTGGATCTCCCAGGACATGCGACGCGTCGCCGCGACGCTGCGGATGGACGGGCTGGGAATCCGTGGAATCGTTCCCAGTCCTGCCATCTTGGGAGGGTTCGCCCCGCTATGTCAACCAGCGTGGGCACCCGGGGGGCGCCTCACCGCGATCCCGATAGAGTGCCCCCCGGGGCCACCGCCCCCTCGCACCGATGCCGCTGCACAGGAGGTCCGCCTTGACCGAGACGACCCCCGGTGGTCTGGAGAACCTGCTCTCCGAAGACCGCCGATTCCCCCCGAGCCCCGAGTTCACCGCCCAGGCGAACGCCCACGCGGACACCTATGCGTGGGCCGACGCAGACCGGCCGGCCTTCTGGGCCGAGCAGGCCCGCGGGTTGCTCGAGTGGAGCACGCCGTTCGAGGAGGTGCTCGACTGGTCGGGCGCCCCGGTGGCGCGCTGGTTCGCCGACGGACAGCTCAACGCCGCGTACAACGCCGTGGACCGGCACGTCGAGGCCGGCAACGGCGACCGCGTCGCCCTGCACTTCGAGGGCGAGGGCGGCGACACCCGGACCATCACGTACGCCGACCTGCAGCGCGAGGTGTCGAAGGCCGCGAACGCGCTGACCGCGCTCGGTGTCGAGACGGGCGACCGCGTCGCCATCTATCTCCCGCTCATCCCCGAGGCCGTGTTCACGATGCTCGCGTGCGCGCGCATCGGCGCACCGCACTCCGTCGTGTTCGGCGGCTTCTCCGCCGAGGCGCTGTACTCGCGGATCGTGGACGCCGAGGCCAAGCTCGTCGTGACGGCCGACGGCGGCTTCCGTCGCGGCGCCGCGTCCGCGCTCAAGCCCGCGGTCGACGAGGCGCTGACCAAGGGCGAGTCGCCCGTCGAGCACGTGCTCGTGGTGCGCCGCACCGGCCAGGACGTCGCCTGGACCGAGGGCCGCGACGTGTGGTGGTCCGACGTCGTCGACACCGCGTCCGACGAGCACGAGCCCGTCGCGGTCGACGCCGAGCACCCGCTGTTCATCCTCTACACGTCCGGCACCACGGGGAAGCCGAAGGGCATCTTCCACACCACCGGCGGCTACCTGACGCAGGCGGCGTACACGCACCAGGCCGTCTTCGACCTCAAGCCGGAGTCCGACGTCTACTGGTGCACCGCCGACATCGGCTGGATCACCGGGCACTCGTACGTCG
>JBCECL010000016.1:0-47018 GCA_039207135.1 Brevundimonas sp. | reverse complement strand
TCCCCAGCCACTACGGGCTCGTGCTCGCGCTGCTCGTCGGGGCCTACGTGCTCTCCGCCTTCGTGTACGGGACGGTCGCCCGCGCCGCGGTCGGGGCGCTGTACCTCGTGGCCCTCGTGGTGGCGGTCCGGGCGTCTCGGCCGGGGCGCCGACTGCGCCTGGTCGTCCGGGTCATCGTGATCGCCGGCGCAGTCGTCCTGGTCGTCGCGCCGCTCGTGCTCTCCAAGGAGGCCACCAACGGCGTGACGGACGTCGTCCTCGCGGTCGTCCTGGCGAGCGCGGTGGTCTGCATCCTCGACCGGATCCTGACCGAGCACGACGTCACGGTGCAGCTCATCGGCGGGGCCCTATCCGCCTACCTGATGGTCGGCATGTTCTTCGCGAGCGTGTTCGGCGTCATGGACTGGCTGCAGTCCGACGAGTTCTTCGCGTCGGGCGAGCGCGCGACGGCCGAGTCGCTGCAGTACTTCTCGTTCGTGACCCTGACGACGCTCGGGTACGGCGACCTGACCTCGGTCAGCTCGTCGGGCCGGGCGCTGTCGGCGCTCGAGGCGCTCGTCGGCCAGGTGTTCCTGGCCACGCTGATCGCACGGCTCGTCGGATCGTTCCGCCGCCCGGTCGCCGCTACGCCAGACCCAGAGGCGGGCGAGGACCCGACCTGATGTGGGGTCGGCCAACGACGAGCAGCGTGATGCCCTCGACGAGGACCTGAACCCCGAGCAGGATGCCGAGGACCGTCACGGTCGCCTCGACGGGGTACACGAGGATCCACGCGCCCAGGACCACCGACAGCAGGCCGGTCACGACGAAGACCCATCGGCCGACTGGCTGCGAGAACGCGACCACCATCCGGGTCACGCCGCCGGCCACGAAGGCGGCGCCGATGAAGACCGTGATCCACAGCGCGCCGCGTGCCGGGTTCTGCAGGACGAGGACGCCCAGCCCGGCGAGCACGAGCCCGCCGATCAGCGCCCACCAGAAGCCGCCGGCGCCGACCCGCCCGAACGACCAGATCGCCAGGATCACGCCGGCCGCGACGGCCGTCCAGCCGATGAGGAAGACCGAGACAGCGGTCGCGACGACGACGTCGCCGAGGATCACGAGGCTCGCGATGATCATGAGGATGCCGAAGGCGATGTCCCAGCCGCTGCGGCGGCGTGCTGCGGGCTGTGTGTCGGTCATGTCCCGATGATGCCGTATCGCCCCTGGTGCATCGGATCGCCACGCCCGGGTCGCCGCCCCGCAGGCGGGCGTCCAGACTGGCGCGATGCGCACGATGGGTGTCGAGGAAGAGTTCCTGCTGGTCACGCCGGACGGGCGGCCGACAGCGGTCTCGCCAGCGGTGCTCTGGCACGCCGCGCTGGACGACGCGCCGGCGCCCTCGGAGCCCGGCGGCGTGCTCGAGAAGGAGTTCAAGCGGGAGCAGGTCGAGACGTCGACCCATCCCCGGGCGGACCTGGGCGAGCTCGTCGACGAGATCCGTGCGGGCCGTCTACGGGCGTCGGGGTTCGCCCAGCTCGCCGGTGCGGAGATCGCGGCGCTCGGCACGGCGCCGCACGCCGTCGAGTCGACCGTCGTCCCCGACCGTCGCGCCCAGGAGATCCGGGCACGGTTCGGGATGACGGCGCGCGACCAGCTCACGTGCGGGTGCCACGTCCACGTCGAGATCGCCGACGACGAGGAGGGCGTCCGCATCCTCGACCACCTGCGCAGGTGGAACCCCGTCCTGCTCGCGCTGAGCGCGAACAGCCCCGCCTGGCAGGGCGGCCACTCGGGCTACGCGAGCTACCGGTCGCAGGTGTGGGGACGGTGGCCGACTGCCGGTCCGGCAGGAACCTTCGGCGATGCCGCCGGCTACAGGCAGGTGATCGACGAGCTGCTGGCCTCGGGAACGATCCTCGACGACGGCATGGTGTACTTCGACGCCCGCCTGTCCGCCCGGTACCCGACGGTCGAGGTGCGCGTCGCGGACGTGTGCCTCGACGCGGCCGACGCCGCGTTGCAGGCGGCCCTCGTCCGCGCGCTGGCCGAGACGGCCGTGCGCGAGCGCACGCCGCCGCTGCAGCCGCGCACGGAGCTGCTGCGCGCCGCGACGTGGCAGGCCGCGCACGCCGGCCTCTCGGGCGACCTGGTCAGCCCGAGCACGGGTCTTCCCGCGCCGGCGGCCGACGTGGTCGCCGAGCTCGTGCGGCACGCCGAGGGGGCGCTGACGGAGGCCGGCGACCTCGAGTGGGTGCAGCGCCAGGTGGCGACGGTGCTGCGCCGCGGCAACGGGGCGATCCAGCAGCAGTCGTGGCGCGCTGAGGGCGCCGACGACGACGAGGTGGTCCGCCGCGCCATCGCGCGCACGGTGTCCCCGCACTGACGCGCCCCGCCCTGGCTCTCGCGGTCAGGCTCTCGCGGTGAGGCTGCCGCCGTCAGGTCGCCGCGGCGAGGTCCGCCAGCGGCACGCTCGGATCCGCGAGCGCCGTCAGATCGACGCTGGCGCGCGAGCGGATGAGCGCCTTGACGTCGTCCACGACGTCCCAGACGTTGACGTTCATGCCTGCGACGACGCGCGAGTCACGCACCCAGAAGGCGACGAGCTCGCGGCTGCTCGTGTCGCCGCGCACGACGACCTGGTCGTAGCCGCGCGGCCCGACCCAGCCGATGTACTCCATGCCGAGGTCGTACTGGTCGGTGAAGAAGTACGGCAGCTCGTCGTACGGCGCGTCCAGGCCCAGGATCGTCGCGGCTGCGGTGGTCGGCTGGTTGAGCGCGGTCGCCCAGTGCTCGACGCGGACACGCGCCCCGAGGAACGGGTGCTCGGCGCTGGCGATGTCGCCCACGGCGAGCACGCGCGGGTCGGACGAGCGCAGGTGCGCGTCGACCAGCACACCGTCGTCGACGAGCAGCCCTGCGTCTCGCGCGAGGTCCACACGCGGGACGGCCCCGATGCCGACGACCACGAGGTCTGCGGGCAGGACCGTGCCGTCGACGAGCTCGACGCCACCGACCTGCGTCCCGGAGCCCGACGCGACGATGCGTGCGACGTCGGCGCGCGTGCGCAGGTCCACCCCGTTGGCCACGTGCAGGTCGGCGAACACCTGCGCCATCTCCTGACCGAGCACCGCGTCGAGCGGGAGGGCACCGCGCACGACGACCGCGACGTCGCACCCGGCGGCCCGCGCGGCCGCGGCGACCTCGAGCCCGATCCAGCCGCCACCGACCACGACCACCCGCGGCGACGCGGCGAACGCGGCGCGGAGGCGGTCGGAGTCGTCGAGCGTGCGCAGGTAGACCACACCGGCCAGCTCGGCACCGGGCACCTCGAGCGCCCGAGGTGCACTGCCAGTGGCGAGCACGGCCTGGTCGTAGCCGTGCCGCTCCCCCGACGCGTCGACCACGTCCCGCCCGGCGCGGTCGATCGCCGCCGCGCGCACGCCGAGCCGTAGCTCGACGTCGTGCTCGTCGTACCAGGCCGGCTCGTGGACGTACGTCGAGGACCGGTCGTCCGCGCCCTGGAGGTAGCCCTTCGACAGCGGCGGGCGCTCGTAGGGACGCTCGGTCCCGGACTCCAGGAGCACGATGCCCCCGTCGTGCCCTGCATCCCGCAGCGCCTGCGCGGTCTTGGCTCCCGCGAGCCCGCCGCCGACCACGACCACGCGTCCGGCCACCGTGCACCTCCCGTGTCTGCGGCGCCCGAGGAGACGCCACACCGCAGCGCACCAGGTCACCGCCAGGTCCGCAACCCGTCGCGCGGGTGAGGGGTATCACCCGATCCGGATGCCGACTGAGCGTGCCGTCGAAACACGGGACTGGCACCCTGAGCCCATGTTGATCTGGCCTGGACGCCCCTACCCGCTCGGTGCCACGTACACCGGCAGCGGGACCAACTTCGCACTGTTCTCCGAGGTTGCCGAGCGCGTCGAGCTCTGCCTGTTCGACATCGACGGGACCGAGACGCGCATCGACCTGGTCGAGGTGGACGCCTTCGTGTGGCACGGCTACCTCCCGGCCGTGCAGCCCGGGCAGCGGTACGGCTACCGGGTGCACGGGCCGTACGACCCGGAGCGCGGCCACCGCTGCAACCCGGCCAAGCTGCTGCTCGACCCGTACGCGAAGGCGATCGACGGACAGATCGACGGAGACCCGTCGCTGTTCTCGTACCGGTTCGACGGCACGGACGCACGCAACGACGACGACTCCGCGCACCACACGATGACGTCGGTCGTCATCAACCCGTTCTTCGACTGGGGGCGCGACCGCTCCCCGGAGCACGAGTACCACGAGTCGGTGATCTACGAGGCGCACGTCAAGGGCCTGACCCAGCTGCACCCTCTGGTGCCCGAGGAGCTGCGCGGGACGTACGCCGGCATCGCGCACCCGGCCGTCATCGCGCACCTCAAGGCGCTCGGCGTGACGGCGATCGAGCTGATGCCCGTCCACCAGTTCGTCGACGACACCACGCTCCAGGAGAACGGGCTGTCGAACTACTGGGGCTACAACACGATCGGCTTCTTCGCGCCGCACAACGCCTACGCCGCCTTCAAGGGACCGGGCCAGCAGGTGCAGGAGTTCAAGGCGATGGTCAAGGAGCTGCACGAGGCCGACATCGAGGTGATCCTCGACGTCGTCTACAACCACACCGCCGAGGGCAACCACCTGGGTCCGACCCTCAGCTTCCGCGGCATCGACAACGCGAACTACTACCGGCTCGTCGACGACGACCAGGCGCACTACTTCGACACCACCGGCACGGGGAACTCGCTGCTCATGCGCTCGCCGCACGTGCTCCAGCTCATCATGGACTCGCTGCGGTACTGGGTCACCGAGATGCACGTCGACGGCTTCCGCTTCGACCTGGCCGCGACCCTGGCCCGGCAGTTCCACGAGGTCGACAGGCTCTCGGCGTTCTTCGACCTCGTGCACCAGGACCCGATCGTCAGCCAGGTCAAGCTCATCGCCGAGCCGTGGGACATCGGCGACGGCGGCTACCAGGTGGGCGGCTTCCCGCCCCTGTGGTCGGAGTGGAACGGCAAGTACCGCGACACGGTCCGCGACTTCTGGCGCGGCGAGCCGTCGACGCTCGGCGAGTTCGCCAGCCGGCTGTCGGGCTCGTCGGACCTCTACGAGCACACCGGCCGCCGGCCGATCGCGAGCGTCAACTTCGTCACGGCGCACGACGGGTTCACGCTCGCCGACCTCGTCAGCTACAACGAGAAGCACAACGAGGCCAACGGCGAGGGCAACCGCGACGGCGAGAGCTTCAACCGGTCGTGGAACTGCGGCGCCGAGGGCCCGACCTCCGACCCGGAGATCCTCGCGCTCCGCGCGCGCCAGCAGCGCAACTTCCTCGCCACCCTCCTGCTGTCCCAGGGCATCCCGATGATCGCGCACGGCGACGAGGTCGGTCGCACGCAGCAGGGCAACAACAACGTCTACTGCCAGGACAACGACCTCTCCTGGGTGCACTGGGACCTGAGCGAGGACCAGACCACGACGCTCGAGTTCACGCGGAAGCTGGTGCAGCTGCGCCGGGCCCACCCGGTGTTCCGGCGTCGGCGCTTCTTCGCCGGCGTGCCCGAGCACGGCGGGGAGTCCGAGCTGCTCGACATCGCCTGGCTCGATCCCGCCGGCCTGCACATGGAGGACGACGCGTGGCAGAACAGCCAGGCGCGCGCGGTCCAGGTCTTCCTCAACGGCGACGCGATCCCCGAGCCGGACACCCGCGGCCAGGAGATCACCGACGACTCCTTCCTCGTGCTGTTCAACGGGCAGCCCGACGCGGCGACCTTCACGCTGCCCGGCGCCGAGTTCGGCTCGACGTGGACGGCGGTGCTCGACACGGACAGCCAGGTTCCCGCCGGCACGACGGCGTCGGCGGGTGAGCAGATCACGCTCGCCCGCAACTCGGTCGTCGTGCTGACCCGACCCCCGATCGAGACGGCCCCTGCGTACGTCGCCAGCGCCCTGGCGGCGGCGGCGCGCGAGTCCGAACGCACCGCCCAGCGCGCCGCCCGCCGGACGACGATCGAGGAGGCGGGGCTCGCCCGGCCCAAGCGGACCCCCCGGCCCCGCAAGGCGACATGAGCGAGCCGCGTCCCGTCCCCGCCCGCCGTCTGCCGGCCGACGGCAGGCCGGTGCCCACGAGCACGTACAGGGTCCAGCTCGGTGCCGACCTGACGTTCGACGACGTCGCCCGGCGCGTGCCCTACCTGGCCGCGCTCGGGGTGTCCCACGTGTACCTGTCGCCCATCCTCACGGCGGCGCCGGGCTCGACCCACGGGTACGACGTCGTCGACCACGACGAGGTCTCGCCGGCGCTCGGCGGCATGCCGGGCCTGCGGAGGCTCGCCGACGCCGCGCACGACGCGGGCCTCGGGCTCGTGCTCGACATCGTGCCCAACCACATGGCGGTGCCGACGCCCGTGTGGCACAACCGACCCCTGTGGTCGGTCATGGCCCAAGGGCCGGAGTCGCCGTACTCCCACTGGTTCGACGTCGACTGGTCGGCGGGTGACGGCGCACTCCTCGCCCCCGTCCTGGGCGACCGCATCGGCGGCGTGCTGGCGCGTGGCGAGCTCGTCCGGGACGAGGTCGACATCCCCGGCCTCGGCAGCACGCCCGTGCTGCGCTACCACGACCACGTGTTCCCGATCCGGCCCGGCACCGAGGCGCTCGGGCTCGCCGAGATGGTCGAGCGGCAGCACTACCGGCTCGCGTACTGGCGGGTCGCGGACGAGGAGCTCAACTACCGGCGGTTCTTCGACGTCGGCACGCTCGTCGCGATCCGCGTCGAGGACGCGGAGGTCTTCCACGCGACGCACCGGCTCGTCCTGGACCTGCTCGCCGACGGCACGCTCGACGGGCTGCGGATCGACCACCCCGACGGCCTCGCGGACCCCGCCGGGTACCTCGCGCGGCTGCGCGAGGCGACCGGCGGGGCGTGGGTCGTCGTCGAGAAGATCCTGGCCGACGCCGAGGAGCTCCCCACCGACTGGGACACCGCGGGCACCACGGGGTACGAGGCCCTGTGGCGCATCCAGCAGGCGTTCGTGGACCCCGGCGGCGCCGCCGACCTCGCCGGCCTGATGCACCGCATCACGGGCGACCCGTCGGACGGGTTCGACTCGATGGCGGAGCAGGCCAAGCGCGAGATCGTCGACGGGCCGCTGTACGCCGAGGTGCACCGGCTCACCTCGCTGGCCGCCGACATCTGCCGCGAGGACCTGCGCCTGCGCGACCACACCTGGCGAGCCCTCGAGGACTGCCTCATCGAGCTGCTCGTCGCGTTCGACCGCTACCGCGCGTACGTGGTGCCTGGCGAGACGGCGGGTCCCGAAGCGATCGCGGCGCTGACCAGCGCGGCGGCCGTCGCGCGCACGCGGCTGAGCCCCGAGCGCGACGAGACGATGGACGTCCTGCTCGACCTGCTGCTCGGCCGCGAGGTGGGCAGCGCGGGACGCACGCGCGGGCAGCGCCGCGACGAGCTCGTCGTCCGCTTCCAGCAGACGTGCGGCGCGGTCATGGCCAAGGGCGTCGAGGACACGACCTTCTACCGCTGGACGCATCTCACCGCGCTGTGCGAGGTCGGCGGCACGCCCGAACGGTTCGCCCTGACCCCGACCGAGCTGCTCGCCTGGGCGGCACGCTCCCAGCACACTGCGCCGCTCGGCATGACGACCCTGTCCACGCACGACACCAAGCGCGGGGAGGACACCCGCACGCGCATCGGCGTGCTGAGCGAGCTGCCGCGCGAGTGGTCGACGCTCGTGCACGACCTTCGCGCGGCCTCCGCGCCCTACCGGGGCGGTCTGGTCGACGGCCGCACCGAGTACCTGCTGTGGCAGACGCTGGCCGGCACGTGGGATGCGCACGGTCCGATCGCCGCCGAGCGGCTCGACGCGTACCTCGTCAAGGCGATGCGCGAGGCCAAGGACCGCACGACGTGGACCGCGCCGGACCAGGCGTACGAGTCGGCCGTCCTCGACCTCGCTCGTCGCGCGCTCGACGACCCGGTCGTGCAGGAGCTGATGTCCGACTGGGAGGTCCGCACGCGCGCAGCCGTACGTGCGGCCGCGCTCGGGACCAAGCTCGTCCAGCTCACGCTGCCCGGCGTCGCCGACGTGTACCAGGGCACGGAGGTCCCGACCACGACGCTCGTCGACCCCGACAACCGGCGGGCGGTCGACCTCGACGCCCTCGCGACGCGCCTGGCCCGGCTCGACGACGGTGCAGGCGCACGTGACCTGGCGGACGAGAAGCTGCTCGTCACGTCGCGCGCGCTTCGCGTGCGCCGCGAGCTGCCCGAGGCCTTCGTCGGCCGCGACGCCGGCTTCCTGCCGCTGGCACACTCGGCCGGCAACGCGCTCACGTACGCCCGCACGGTCGACGGCGCACCGCGCGTCGCGGTCGTCGCCACGCGGCTCGCCGCAGCGCTCGATCGGCTCGGCGGCTGGGCGGACCACACCGTCGCGCTGCCGGACGGCACCTGGCACGACGTGCTCAACGACCGCGAGGTCGCCGGCGGTGTCGTCGGGGTAGACGCGCTGCTCGACCGCCTCCCGGTCGCGCTGCTGGTGCGGGCCGGCACGTGAAGGTGTCCGTCTGGGCTCCGCGCGCGCGACGCGTGGACGTGCTGGCGCAGGGTGCGACGCGGCCGCTGGTCGCCGCACGCGACGGCTGGTGGGTCGACGTCGTGGACCTGCCCCACGGCACCGACTACGCGTTCAGCCTCGACGGCGGCCCCGCGCGTCCGGACCCCCGCAGCGCCTGGCAACCGGCGGGCGTGCACGGTCCGAGCCGCGTCTTCGACGCCGGGCTGCACGCGTGGCGGTCGACGTGGTCGGGCCTCGACGTCGCCGGACGGACGTTCTACGAGCTGCACGTCGGCACGTTCACGCCCGACGGCACGCTGGACGCCGCCGTGCGCCATCTCGACGAGCTCGTGAACCTCGGGGTCGACGTCGTCGAGCTGCTCCCGGTCGCGCCGTTCAACGGCACGCGCGGCTGGGGGTACGACGGGGTCGCCGTCTACGGGGTGCACGAGCCGTACGGCGGACCGGGCGCGCTGCAGGAGCTCGTCGACGAGGCGCACGCGCGAGGTCTGGCGGTCTGCCTCGACGTCGTGCACAACCACCTCGGCCCTTCGGGCAACTACCTGGCCGAGTTCGGCCCCTACTTCACCTCGGCGCACCAGACCCCGTGGGGCGACGCCGTCAACCTGGACGCCGCCGGATCGTCGGAGGTCCGGCGGTGGATCTGCGACTCGGCCCTGCGGTGGTTCACCGAGTTCCACGTGGACGCCCTGCGCCTGGACGCGGTCCACGAGCTGCGCGACGACTCACCGCGCCACGTGCTCGCGCAGCTGTCCGACGAGGTCAGCGACCTGTCGCGCGCGCTGGGCCGCCCGCTCTCGCTGATCGCCGAGAGCGACCTCAACGACCCGCGCAGCGTCGCGGCGACGGATCACGGCGGCTGGGGGATGCAGGCGCAGTGGGCCGACGACGTGCACCACGCGATCCACGCGCTCGTGACGGGCGAGCGCCACGGCTACTACGTCGACTTCGGCTCCCCCGCCGTGCTGCGGACCGCGATGCGCGACGTGTTCGTGCACTCCGGTGGCTACTCGACGTTCCGGGGCCGCGACTGGGGCCGACCGGTCCCCCATGACGTAGACGGGCACCGCTTCGTCGTCGCCGCGCAGAACCACGACCAGGTCGGCAACCGCGGGCTCGGGGACCGCCCGTCCGAACGACTCGGGGTCGGCGCACTGGCCGCGCAGGCGGCGCTGGTCCTGCTCTCGCCGTTCACTCCGCTGCTGTTCATGGGCGAGGAGTGGGGCGCGCGGACGCGGTGGCAGTTCTTCACCGACCACCCGGAGCCCGAGCTCGCCCGCTCCGTGCAGGAAGGTCGGGCGCGCGAGTTCGGCGGCCACGGCTGGACCGTGCTGTACGGCGGCGAGGTCGACGTCCCCGACCCGCAGGACCCCGCGACGTTCGAGCGCAGCATCCTCGACCGCGCCGAGCGCGACGAGCCCGATCACACGGCCTTGTACGAGTGGTACCGCGAGCTCGTCGCGCTGCGCCGCTCCGTGCCGGACCTCGCCTCGGGAGACCGCGCCGCGACCGATCTGACGTGGGACGGTCCCGACGAGGCCGACGGTCCGTGGCACGGCGTGCTCGTGCTGCACCGCGGCGCGGCGCGGGTCGTCGTCAACCTCACGGACGACGAGGCGAGCGTCCCGGTCGACGGCCCGCTCGACGTCGTCGCCGCGTTCGGCCCCGTCCGCGTCCAGCCCGGCGAGGTCGTGCTCGACGCCCAGTCCGTCGTCGTGCTGGCCCCGCCGAGCTGACGTCGCGGGCTCAGAGCAGCGCCGCTCCGTCGGCCGCGAGCGAGCCCAGGCGCGACAGCGCCCGGTAGTACTTCTTGCGGTAGCCGCCGGCGAGCATCTCGGGCGAGAACAGCTCGCGCTCGCCGGCGCCGCCCAGGAGCACTGGGACGTCGCGGTCGTAGAGCCGGTCGACGAGGACGACGACCCGCAGGGCCACGTCCTGCGTCGGCACGGCGTGCACGCCCGTGAGGCCGACGAGCCCCACGCCATCGAGCAGCGCGCCGTAGCGGCTCGGGTGCACCTGGGCGAGGTGGTCGAGCAGCGCGGCGAAGTCGTCGAGCGTCGCGTCGGTCCGGCCCGCGGTCGCGCGCACGACCACCTCGTCCGGGAGCCCGTCCGCGTCGGTGACGACCGAGCGGTGCCGGTAGTCCTCGCCGTCGACGCGCAGCACCTCGAACCGGGCGGCGAGCGC
This sequence comes from Brevundimonas sp., assembly GCA_039207135.1. Lineage (GTDB taxonomy): Bacteria > Actinomycetota > Actinomycetes > Actinomycetales > Cellulomonadaceae > Cellulomonas. The sequence continues at coordinate 36,231 of JBCECL010000016.1, read as the reverse complement.
CTGGATCTCGCGCAGGAAGTCGTCCGCCGCGAACCGGCCCTCCCCGAGCGAGCCCGGCAGCGTGTTCGACGTCGCCGCGAGGGCGACGCCGCGGTCGGCGAGCTCGCGCAGCAGGCGCGACATGAGCACCGTGTCACCGGGGTCGTCGAGCTCGAACTCGTCGATGCACACGAGCTTGCGGGTGGCCAGGGCCTCGACCGTCGGGAGGAACCCGAGCGCACCCACGAGGTTCGTGTACTCGACGAACGTCCCGTAGGCGGCGTCGCCGACCGCGTGCGCGAGCGACGTGAGCAGGTGCGTCTTGCCGACGCCGAAGCCGCCGTCGAGGTAGACCGCCGCCGGTTCGACCCGACGCTTCAGGAAGCCGGAACGACGGCCCGTGATCTGCGCCGCCGCCGCGCGCAGCCGCGCGACGGTTGCGGCCTGCGACGGGTGCGCGGCATCCGGGACGTAGGAGTCGAAGGACGCGTCCGCGAAGTGCCGCGGTGGCACGAGCTCCGCGAGCAGCCGCTCGGTGGGGACGCTCGGGCGGCGCCCGGCGAGCGTTCGCGGCGGGGCCTGCAGCGACGCGTCCGCCGGCGGCTGTGCCGCGTCCCGCAGCGTCGCGAGGGGTTCGCGCGTGGAGGTCATGATCGACGAGCCTACGTCGGCGCGATGGCCGTCGACGGCAGTGCGAGCGAGGTCACATCGGCCCGCTGGGCACACTTCGAAGGCCGAAGTCCACATGTCGACCGCCTCGTCTCACGATGCGGGAGGGCGTTCCCTCGTCGGTCAGGCGCATGACAGTCTCATCCGGTGATCTCGTCCGGATTCGTGCGCGCGTGTCGGCCTTCCAGCGCCGACGCTGCGGCGACCCACGGACCGAGCATGCAGATGTGCTGCTGTCCGCGGAGCCACTGACCACGCACCCGTCCCCCCAGCCCGGGCGCGCGGTCTGCGCCCGATGCACGTCCTCGCCGTAGCGGGGCCGTTGCGGACAGGCGCAGACGCACGCCCACGAATCACCTCGGAGGTAGCGCCACATGGCGCAGACCCGGATCGCACCCCCCGCAGCCCGCAACGAGGGCCAGTGGGCCTTCGACCAGCACGAGGCCCTCAACGGCAACGAGCAGTTCAAGCAGGACGACGACGGCCTGAACGTGCGAGCGCGCATCGAGGAGGTCTACTCCAAGCAGGGCTTCGCCTCGATCGCGCCCGAGGACCTGCGCGGACGCATGCGCTGGTGGGGTCTGTACACGCAGCGCAAGCCCGGCATCGACGGCGGCAAGACCGCGACGCTCGAGCCCCACGAGCTCGACGACGAGTACTTCATGCTGCGGGTGCGCTGCGACGGCGGCGCCCTGACGCTCGAGCAGCTGCGCGTGATCGCGGACATCTCCGTCGAGTTCGGTCGCGGCACGGCGGACATCACCGACCGCCAGAACATCCAGCTGCACTGGATCCGCGTCGAGGACGTCCCCGAGATCTGGCGCCGGCTCGAGGCGACCGGGCTGAGCACGCAGGAGGCCTGCGGCGACACGCCCCGCGTCATCCTCGGCTCGCCCGTCGCGGGCGTGGCCGCCGACGAGATCATCGACGGCACCCCCGCCGTGCGGTACATCGTCGAGAACTTCATCGGCGACCCGCGGTTCTCCAACCTGCCGCGCAAGTTCAAGACCGCGATCAGCGGCTCGCCGCACCAGGACGTCGCGCACGAGATCAACGACGTGTCCTTCGTCGGCATCGACCACCCCGAGCTCGGTCCGGGCTTCGACCTGTGGGTCGGCGGGGCGCTGTCCACCAACCCGAAGCTCGGCGTCCGGCTCGGCGCGTTCGTCACGCTCGAGCAGATCCCGGAGGTCTGGACGGGCGTCGTCGGCATCTTCCGCGACTACGGCTACCGCCGGCTGCGCACGCGTGCGCGCCTGAAGTTCCTCGTCGCCGACTGGGGCGCAGAGCTGTTCCGCGAGGTCCTCGAGACCGAGTACCTCGGCTGGACGCTCGCCGACGGCCCCGCGCCTCCCCCGCCGCCCACGGGCCGACGCGACCACGTGGGCGTGCACCCGCAGAAGGACGGCAACTTCTACGTCGGCGTCGCGCCGACCGTCGGCCGCCTGTCCGGCGACCTGCTCGTGCGGATCTCGGAGCTCGTCGAGGCCGCCGGCTCGGGGCGCGTGCGCCTCACGGTCGAGCAGAAGCTCGTCATCCTCGACGTCGCGCCCGACAAGGTCGACGCGCTGGTCGAGGGCCTCGAGGACGCCGGCCTCGCCGTGCGTGCCGCCTCGACGTTCCGCCGCGGCACGATGGCCTGCACCGGCATCGAGTTCTGCAAGCTCGCGATCGTCGAGACCAAGGCGCGCGCGACGCACCTCGTCGGCGAGCTCGAGCAGCGGCTGCCCACGTTCGACCAGCCCATCACGATCAACCTCAACGGCTGCCCGAACTCGTGCGCGCGCATCCAGACCGCCGACATCGGCCTCAAGGGTGCCCTCGCCGGCGGCGAGGACGGCTACCAGGTGCACCTCGGCGGCGGGCTCGGGCTCACGAGCGGCCTCGGGAAGACGCTGCGCGGTCTGCGCGTTCCTGCCGAGGAGCTGCCCGACTACATCGAGCGTGTCACGCGCAAGTTCGACGAGCAGCGCACCGAGGGCGAGCTGTTCGCCCAGTGGACCCAGCGTGCGGCTGAGGAGGACCTGCGATGAGCGAGTCCGCCCAGCGGGCCGTCCCCTACTACTGCCCGTTCTGCGCCAGCGAGGACCTGTTCCCCGCGGGCGAGAAGCACGGCGAGTGGGAGTGCCGCTCGTGCGCGCGGGTCTTCGCACTGCGATTCGTCGGACTGAGGAGCACGTCATGAGCATCGCGACGGAACTGAGCACGGACGACCTGCGCGCGCTGGCCGAGCAGGCCGGGCGCGACCTCGAGGGCGCCCACCCGAGCGAGATCATCGCCTGGGCCGCCCGCACGTTCGGGTCAGACCTGGTGCTCGCGTCGTCGATGGGCGACGAGGTGCTCGTGCACATCGCCGCGCAGGCCGCGCCCGGGATCGACGTCATCTTCCTCGACACGGGCTACCACTTCGCCGAGACGCTGGGCACCCGGGACTACTACGCGGAGTTCACCGACATCAAGCTGCGCACGGTCCTGCCGCTGACCACGGTCGCGCAGCAGGACGCCGAGCACGGCCCGAAGCTCCACGACCGCGACCCGAACCTGTGCTGCGCGATGCGCAAGGTCGAGCCGCTCGAGCGCGGTCTCGCCCCGTACTCGGCGTGGGTGACCGGCATGCGGCGCGAGGACGCCCCGACGCGCACCGACATCACGGTCGTGGGCTGGGACGCCAAGCGCGGCAAGGTCAAGCTCAACCCGCTCGCGGCGTGGACGCAGGACGACGTCGACGCGTACGTCGAGGCCAACAACGTCGTCCTCAACCCGCTGCGCCAGATCGGCTACGCGTCCATCGGCTGCGAGCCCTGCACCCGGGCTGTCGCCCCGGGCGAGGACCCGCGCGCCGGACGCTGGTCGGGAACCTCCAAGACGGAATGCGGTCTGCACACATGAGCGCGATGACGACGACCAGCACCACCCCCACACAGCTGGACGTGCTGGAGTCCGAGGCGATCCACGTCATGCGCGAGGTCGCGGGCGAGTTCGAGCGACCCGTGCTGCTGTTCAGCGGCGGCAAGGACTCGATCGTCATGCTGCACCTGGCCCGCAAGGCGTTCTGGCCCGCTCCGGTGCCCTTCACGCTGATGCACGTCGACACGGGGCACAACTTCCCCGAGGTGATCGAGTACCGCGACGCAGTCGTGGAGCGGTACGGGCTGCGGCTCGTGGTCGCCTCGGTCCAGGACGCCATCGACGACGGCCGCGTGGTCGAGCGCCCCGACGGGTCGCGCAACGCCCTGCAGACGGTTCCGCTGCTCGACGGCATCACGTCGCACCGGTTCGATGCCGTCTTCGGCGGCGGGCGGCGCGACGAGGAGAAGGCGCGCGCCAAGGAGCGGATGTTCTCGCTGCGCGACGAGTTCGGCCAGTGGGACCCGCGCCGGCAGCGGCCCGAGCTGTGGGACCTGTACAACGGTCGCCACAAGCTGGGCGAGCACGTGCGCGTGTTCCCGCTGTCCAACTGGACCGAGCTGGACGTCTGGCGCTACATCGAGCGCGAGGACATCGACCTGCCGGACATCTACTTCTCGCACGACCGTGAGGTCTTCCTGCGTGACGGCATGTGGCTGGCCCCGGGCGGCTGGGGCGGACCGCGCGCGAACGAGCAGCTCGAGACCCGCACGGTGCGCTACCGCACCGTCGGCGACATGAGCTGCACGGGCGCCGTCGAGTCCGTCGCCACGACCGTCGCTGACGTGATCGCCGAGGTCGGCGCGAGCCGCCTGACCGAGCGCGGGGCCACCCGCGCCGACGACCGGGCCTCCGAGGCCGCCATGGAAGACCGCAAGCGTGAGGGCTACTTCTGATGGGTACTGCTGAACCGACGAACCACGCCCAGCGCGACCTCTTGCGCCTGGCGACCGCCGGCTCGGTCGACGACGGCAAGTCCACCCTGATCGGGCGCCTGCTCTACGACACGAAGTCGGTGCTGGCCGACCAGCTCTCGGCGGTCGAGGCGGCGACGGCGGCCCGCGGCGGCGGTCAGGTCGACCTCGCGCTGCTGACCGACGGCCTGCGCGCCGAGCGCGAGCAGGGCATCACGATCGACGTCGCGTACCGCTACTTCTCGACGGCCACGCGCGCCTTCGTCCTCGCGGACACGCCCGGGCACGTCCAGTACACGCGCAACATGGTGACGGGCGCCTCGACGGCCGAGCTCGCGATCGTGCTCGTCGACGCCCGCAAGGGCGTGCTCGAGCAGACGCGTCGGCACGCGACCATCACCGCGCTCCTCGGCGTGCCGCACGTCGTGCTCGCGGTGAACAAGATGGACCTCGTGGACTTCGACCAGTCCGTCTTCGACGCCATCGCGCGGGACTTCACGCAGTACGCGGCGGGCCTCGGCCTGACCGACGTCGTCGCCGTCCCGCTCTCGGCGCTCGACGGCGACAACGTCGTGGACCGTTCGACCCGCACGCCCTGGTACTCGGGCCCGACGCTGCTCGACCACCTCGAGGCGGTCCCGGTCCTGCGCGACCCGCACACCGAGGCGTTCCGGTTCCCGGTGCAGGTGGTGATCCGCCCGCGCAACGCCGAGCACCCCGACTACCGCGGGTACGCCGGTCGCATCGCGTCCGGCGTCGTCCGCGTGGGCGACGAGGTGACCGTGCTGCCCTCGGGCAAGACGAGCCGGGTCGTCGGCATCGACACGTTCGACGGTGAGCTCGCCGAGGCGCACGCGCCCCTGTCGGTGACGCTGCGGCTCGCCGACGATGTCGACATCTCGCGCGGCGACCTGTTGGTGCCGACGGGTTCGGCCACGAACGTCGGGCAGGACCTCGAGGGCACCGTGTGCTGGCTCGCCGAGCGACGCTCGGTGCTCGGCCAGCGCGTGCTCGTGCGCATCGGCACCCGCACCGTGCGCGCGCTGCTGCGCGAGGTCAACGCCCGGCTCGACGTCGAGAGCCTGACCGTCGAGCAGTGGCAGGGCATCGACACGCTGCACGCCGTCGACGCGACGGACACCTCCTCGGACGCGTCCCCGCAGGCGCTCGCGCTGAACTCGATCGGGCGCATCAAGGTCCGCCTCGCGGAGCCCGTCGCGCTCGACGACTACGCGACGCACCGCCGCACGGGCGGCTTCCTGCTGGTCGACCCGGCCGACGGCTCGACGCTCGCGGCCGGCATGGTGGGCGCGACGCTGCTCGACCGGCTCGTCGTCGACGCACCCGCCGACGAGAACGATTGGCTGGCCGGGGCCGGCATATGACCGACCGGCACCCGCTCTGGCTCGACCTGACCGGCCGGCTCGTCGTGGTGGTGGGCGGCGGCCCGGTCGCCGCCCGCCGCGCGACGCGGCTGGCCGGGGACGGCGCGCGGGTGCTGGTCGTCGCGCCGGCGGCGTGCGAGGAGCTCGCCGAGCTGGCCGCGGACGGCCTCGTGACCTGGGAGGCGCGCGGGTACCGGACCGGGGATCTCGCCGGCGCGTGGCTCGTGCACACCGCCACGGGCGACCCCGCCGTGGACGACGCGGTGGCCTCGGACGCGGAGCAGTCCCGGATCTGGTGCGTGCGCGCCGACGACGCCACGCGGTCCCCCGCGTGGACGCCCGCCGTGGCGCGCTCGGGTGACATCTCCGTCGCCGTGACCGCAGGCGGCGACCCGCGACGCGCGAGCGCGCTGCGCTCGGCCATCGCCCTGCTGCTCGACACGGGCGCGCTCCCGGTCCGCAGGGTGCGTTCGGGCGCGGGTCACGTGACGCTCGTCGGCGGCGGGCCCGGCGACCCCGGCCTCATCACGGCTCGCGGCCGACGCGCCCTGGCCGAGGCGGACGTCGTCGTCGTCGACCGCCTCGCGCCGCGTGCCCTGCTCGACGACCTCGACCCCACCGTCGAGATCGTCGAGGCGGGCAAGTCCCCGCACGCGCACACGCTGACCCAGACGCAGATCAACCAGCTGCTCGTCGAGCGCGCGCAGGCCGGGCTCCGCGTCGTGCGGCTCAAGGGCGGCGACCCGTTCGTGCTCGGGCGTGGCGGCGAGGAGCTCGCCGCGTGCCTCGAGGCCGGTGTGCCCGTCGAGGTCGTGCCGGGCGTGACGTCGGCAGTCGCCGTGCCTGGCGCCGCGGGCATCCCGGTCACCCACCGCGGGGTCGCGCGCCAGTTCACCGTGCTCTCGGCGCACGACGCCGAGCCCGACTGGGCCACGCTCGCGCGCCTCGAGGGGACGCTCGTGCTGCTCATGGGTGTCGCGCAGCTCCCCGGGCACGCCGACGCGCTGATCAGGCACGGCCGCGACCCGCACACCCCCGTCGCGATCGTCGAGAACGGCACCCTGCCAGGCCAGCGCACCACCCGCGGCACGCTCGCGACGATCGCCGAGATCGCGCTCGCGCGCGGCGTCGGAAACCCGGCCGTCGTCGTCGTGGGCGACGTCGCGGCCCTGGCCGACACGCTCGGCCTCGGCGACTGACGCAGCCCGCCGAATTCCGTTGGCCGCCGCGACCGCGACCGGCACGATGAGCGCGTGACGCAGACCCTCGACCCCGCCGACTTCTACACCGGCCTCGTGGCCGACCTCTACGGGCCGCTGCGCTCGCACGTGCCCGACGCCGAGCCCTACGCGCAGTTCGTCGGCGCGCACGGCGAGCCGGCGCTCGAGCTGGGGTGCGGCGACGGCGACCCGTTGCTCGAGCTGCGGGCGCGCGGTCTCGACGTCGACGGCGTCGACTCGTCGGCCGACATGCTCGTCCGGGCACGGCGCCGAGCCGCCGCGGCCGGAGTCGAGGTCGACCTGCACCACGCGCGCATGCAGGCGCTGGACCTGCCGCGGCGCTATCGGTCCATCTACCTCGCGGGTCCCACGTTCTGCCTGCTGCCCGACGACGAGACCGCGCTCGCCGCCCTGCGCTCGATCCGGGAGCACCTGACGCCCGACGGCGCCGTGCTCGTCCCGCTCTGGGTGCCACCGCCGACCCCGCACGACGAGCTCGGCGTCCCGCGCACCGACGTCGTGGACGGGACCACGATCTCCGTGACGATCCTCGGCGAGACCCACGACGTCGAGAGCCGCACGCGCCGGTCACGGCTGCTCTACGAGCGTTCGGGCCCCGAGGGCACGACGAGCCTCGAGCGCGAGTGGACCCTGCACTGGTACACCGTCGCCGGGTTCACGGCCCTCGCGGCCGAGGCCGGGCTCGCGGGCGGCGCCGTCGGCCCCGACGACTCGCCCGTGTTCACGCTCGTCCGCGCCTGAGCCGCTGGCGCAGCAGCGGTGCCCGCAGCCCCGGCATCTGCTGAGAGCAGAAGCGTCGTGCGCGCGGTCGCCGGGTGGCTCGCGTTAGCGTGGCGGGACAGCCGCGATCGCACACAGGAGCCAGGATGACGGTCCACGCCTCACCCCACGTGATCCCCGGACGCGTCGAGCCGCTGCTCCGCCGCCTCGTCGGTGCGATCCTGCGCGCACGCCGCGAAGACCAGGGGCGCACGCTGCGCGACGTCGCCGAGGCAGCCAGGGTCTCGATCGCCTACCTCTCCGAGGTCGAGCGCGGTCGCAAGGAGGCCTCGTCGGAGGTCCTGGTCGCGATCTGCGGCGCGCTCGGCATGCGGCTCGTCGACCTCGTCGGCGCTGCGCACGCCGAGCTGGCGCAGGCCGAGGGGCGCGTCGTCGTCGACCTCACGGCGGCCCCCGTGACGTCCCTCGAGGCCGCACGGGCCGAGCGCGTCACGGGAGCCGCCGTGCTCCTGGCAGCCTGACTCAGGCTGCACCCGCGAGCGTCGTCACGACGGCGTCGGCGAGGCCGTAGGCGACGGCCTCGTGCGCGGTCAGGATCAGGTCCCGGTCGGTGTCGCGCCGCAGCGTCTCGACCGACTGCCCGGTGTGGCGACTGAGCACCTGCTCGACCTGCTCGCGCAGGCGCAGGATCTCGCGCGCCTGGATCTCCAGGTCGGCTGCCGTCCCTTCCCCGCCGCCCGACGGCTGGTGCAGGAGCACCCTCGAGTGCTCGAGCACGTGCCGGTTGCCCGGCGCACCGGCCGCGAGCAGCACCGCCGCCGCCGACGCGGCCTGGCCGAGGCAGAAGGTCGCCACGGGCGGCTTGATGTACTGGATCGTGTCGTACACGGCGAGCAACGCCGTGATCGAGCCGCCCGGCGAGTTGATGTAGAGGTGGATCGGCGACTCCTGGCTCTCCGAGGCCAGGTGCAGCAGCTGGGCGATCACGACGTTCGCGACGCCGTCGTCGATCTCGGTGCCGAGGAAGACGATGCGGTCGCTCAGCAGCCTCGAGTAGACGTCCGAGGCACGCTCGCCCTGCGGGCGCTGCTCGACCACCACGGGGATCGTGTACTGGCTCATCACAGACCCACCTTCCGCCCGCTGTCCGGACGCACGTCGTCCAGGTGCTCGACCACCTTGTCCACGAACCCGTAGGCGAGGGCCTCCTCGGCGGTGAACCAGCGGTCCCGGTCGGCGTCGCGCTCGATCGTCGCCTCGTCCTGGCCCGTGTGCTCGGCGGTCAGCGCCTGCATCGTGCGCTTCACGTGCGCCATGTTCTGCGCCTGGATCGCGATGTCGACCGCGGTGCCCCCGATGCCGCCGGACGGCTGGTGCATGAGCACGCGCGCGTGCCGCATCGCGAACCGCTTCCCGGGTGTGCCGGCGCTGAGCAGGAACTGGCCGGCGCTGGCCGCCAGCCCCATCGCGAGGGTCGAGACGTCGTTCGGGATGAGCCGCATGGTGTCGTACATCGCCAGCGCGGCGCTGATCGAGCCTCCAGGCGAGTTGATGTACAGAGCGATGTCGCGGCGCGGGTCCTCCGCCGAGAGCAGCAGGAGCTGCGCGCAGATCCGGTTCGCCACGGGGTCGTCGACCTCCTGGCCGAGCACGACGATGCGTTGGTGGAGCAGTCGGGTCGACAGGTCGTCGTCGAAGTAGCGCGCGGCGGGTGACGTGCTGGTTCGTGCGTACACGGTGCCTCCTCGGTCGGGTCCCTCGACCGTCGCACCGGACGGCCCGTCGCAGGAGCCGGATCTGCCCGCAGCGGATCTGCCGACGGCAGACGCGCGGGCTACCGTGAGCGCGTGGCCGACTCCCCCGCGCTCGACGTCCTGCTGCCCCTGAGCCGCGCCGGCGCGCGGATCGAGCCGAGCGCCGACGAGGCCGAGCTGCTCGCGCTGTTCGACGACACGCCGCCGCGCCACGTCCGAGCGAACATGGTCGCGACGCTCGACGGCGGCGGGACCGGCCCGGACGACGTGACCGGGTCGATCAACGGTGCCGCCGACTTCCGCGTGTTCCAGGCGCTGCGCACGCTCGCCGACGTCGTGCTGATCGGCGCGGGAACGGCCCGCCAGGAGCGGTACCGCGCGCTCTCGGTGCCCGACGACCTCGTCGCAGCGCGGGCGGCCCGCGGCAGGCCGCCCCGGATCGAGCTCGCCGTCGTCTCGCGCAGCGGCGCCCTGCCCGACGACCTGCTCGACGCCGAGCACCCGCCGTACGTGCTCACCACGCCAGACTGCCCCCGGCTCGACGGCCTGCGGGCGCGTGTCGGCGCCGACCACGTCGTCACGACCGGAGATCCGGGCGGGATCGACCTGCGCGCGGCGCTCGACGCGCTCGCCGACCGGGGGCTGGGACGGGTGCTGACGGAGGGCGGACCGACCCTGCTCGGTCAGCTGCTCGCCGCCCGGCTCGTCGACGAGCTGTGCCTGACGTGGAGCCCGGTGATCGTCGGGGGCCCCGCCCCGCGGATCGTCGACACCGCGGAGTGGTTCGCACCGCCCCGGCACGCAGAGGCGACCCACCTGCTGCACGCGCAGGGCGTGCTGCTCGGACGCTGGCGGACGTCGGCGCCCGCGAGTGACTAGGCTCGGCGACGTGACCGACACGATCCTGGTCCTCGCCGAGGACACCCTGGCCCCCGTCGACATCGAGCACCTGCTCGCCCTGCACGAGGGTGAGGTGCTCGACTACCGGGTGCTGATCCCCGCCGACTCGGAGCGCCCGCTGCTCGCGACGGTCGTCGACAACCTCGGTCTGGGCGAGCTGGGCGACGCGTTCGACCGCCTGCGTGGCAAGGAGCCGAGCGTCCCCGAGGCGAAGGCCACGGCCGACGAGCAGCTCGCCGCGACGCTCGCCGAGTTCGCCGCCGCGGGCCGGGCGGCGACGGGCGTGGTCGTCGACGACGACCCGCTGCCCGCCCTGCGCACGGCCGTCGCCGCCGGCGGGGTCCGCGAGATCGCCGTCGTCACGTACCCGCACGCGTGGCTGGACACGCTGCACCGCGACTGGGCCAGCCGCGCACGCGAGGAGCTCGAGCTGCCTGTCCTGCACCTGTACTCGGGCACGTCCGAGCTGGGCTGAGCGCCGCTGGGCGGCGCTGCTCAGCAGCGTTGCTCAGCGGACCGCGCGCCCCGTGCGTTCGATCGTGCGCCGGGCCAGGACGTCGAGCGAGTCGACGTAGAGCGGGTCGTCGAGCAGCGCCGCGTCGTCGGCGACGACCGACAGCTCGGTGCACCCCAGCACGATGGTCTGCGCGCCGCGTGCGACCAACGCGTCCACGACCGAGCGCAGCGCGACGAGGTCGACCGGCTGGCCCGCCTTGACCTGGTCGTAGATGACGCGCATGACGACCGCCTGCTCGTCGTCCGTCGGCACCACCGACTCCAGGCCGCGCGCCTGCGCCGCGTGCTGGTAGACCTGCGCGGCCAGCGTGCCGGACGTCGCCAGGATCCCGACGACGCTCGTTCCCGGACGGTGGTCGACGACCTCGGCGATCGTCTCGTCCACGATGCTCAGCACCGGGACGCTCGTGGCGTTGACGACCTCGGCCGTGAAGTGGTGCGCCGTGTTGCACGGCACGACGATGAACGAGACGCCGACGCGCTCGAGGGTGCGCGCGTCCTCGGCCATCACGGGACCGGGGTTGTCGTCGGAGCGGCCGAGGATGTACTCGGTCCGGTCCGGGATCGTCGCGTGCTGCAGGACGACCATGTCGACGTGGTCCTGGTCGCGCGCCGCCTGCGTGAGGCGAACGACCTTGTCCATGAAGTAGACGGTCGCTAGCGGCCCCACGCCGCCGATGACCCCGACGGGGGCGGTCGCACCGCGCTCGGCGCTCACGTCGACGCCGGGCGCTCGTAGTAGGTGCGGTACTTGCGCACCTGGTTCGCCTGCGCGATCGCGACGTACAGCAGGCGTCGCGGGTTGGTCTCGGCGCGGTACCACAGCGGGTTCGTGGCACGACCGCTGCGGCCGAGGGACGCGACCTTGCCGCGCAGCTGTCCCGACGCGATGTAGCGCCGTAGGAGCCAGCGCGGGAGCACGGTGTACAGGTGCGGCTCGGTGATCGCGGTGGCCGCGCCGTCGGGCAACGGCGGCAGGCCCTGGACGTACTCGCGCACGTAGAGCTCCGCCGTGTTCCGGCCGCCGGCGGTGATGTAGAAGTTCGACCGGCCGAGGCGCGGGTTGAGCTCGAAGAACACGGTGCTGCCGTCGCGCGGGTCGAACTTCAGGTCGAAGTTGGCGTAGCCGGTCCAGCCCAGGTGCTCGAGCAGCCGCGTGGCCTGGGCCGCGAGCTCCTCGTCGTGCGCCGTGATGATGCCGGCCGGGTTCCCGAGCGCGCCCGGCGTGTGCTCCTCGAGCAGCACGTGCCCGAACGCGGCGAACCGCACCGTGCCCGAGCGGTCGCTGTAGCAGGTCAGGATCCGCATGCCGGAGTCGTCGCCCGGGATGAGGTCCTGGATGATGAACGTCCCGACGTAGCCGCTCGCCTGCACGCGTGCGAGCAGGTCGGCGAGCTCCGCGGCGGTGTCCACGGTGAAGACCTTCTTCTTCCCCGCGAACTCGACCAGGTGGTACGCCGCGGTGTCCGCGGCCTTGGCGATCACGGGGAAGCGCAGGCCCGAGGTGTCCGGGACTCCCCCGCCCTGCACGTCGTGGACCACCGTGGCGGGGTGCCCGAGCCCGAGCTCGCGGCACAGGTCGCCGAACCGCTCCTTGTCGGTGACCTTGTCGAGCGTCACGAGCGGCACGTACGGGATCGTGTAGAGGTCCTCGAGGCGGTCGCGGTTCTCGACGATCGTGCGGACGAGCCAGTCGGCGCTGCCGACCAGGATCAGCTTCTTGCCCGCGTGCTCGGCCGCGATCCGGCGCAGCGTGGCGACGGCCGTGTCCGCGTCGTCGATCCCCGGCTCGACCACGTTCGTCAGGATGCGCGAGTGCCGGACGAGGCCCGTCGAGACGGACGAGACCACGACCGACCGCACGCCGTACGCCTCGTGGAACGTCCGCGCGATGCTGTACGCGCCGATGTCGCCGCCCAGGACGACCGGCTGGAGGTCGTCCTGGGCGACGGCTGCGCGCGTGACGCGACGGCTCACGCGGGCTGCTCGCTGCGGTCGAGCGACCACTCCGTGTGGAAGGTGCCGTCCTTGTCGGTACGGCGGTAGGTGTGCGCCCCGAAGAAGTCGCGCTGCGCCTGGATCAGCGCTGCCGGCAGGCGCTCGGCGCGCACACCGTCGTAGTACGCGAGCGACGACGAGAACGCGGGCGTCGGCACACCGTGCAGCGCGGCACCGGCGACGACCCGGCGCCAGGCCTGCACGCCGTTGCCGACCGCGGCCGTGAAGTACTCGTCGGCGAGCAGGAGCGGCAGGTTCGCGTCGCGCTCGTACGCCTCGGTGATGCGGTTGAGGAAGCGTGCGCGGATGATGCAGCCGCCGCGCCAGATGCGGGCCATGGCGCCGCGGTCGATGTCCCAGCCGAACTCGGCCGACGCTGCGGCGATCTGGTCGAAGCCCTGCGAGTACGCGACGACCTTCGACGCGTACAGCGCGAGCCGGACGTCCTCGATGAACGCCTCGCGGTCCGTGACGTCCCACGGCGTCGTGTGGGCCTGGAGCGTGCCCACGGCAGCGCCACGCTGCGGCACCGAGCCGGACAGGGCGCGTGCGAACGTCGCCTCGGCGATGCCCGTGATCGGGACACCGAGGTCGAGGCCGTTCTGCACCGTCCAGCGGCCGGTGCCCTTCTGCTCGGCCTGGTCGAGCACGATGTCCACGAACGCGCTGCCGGTCTCGGCGTCCACGTGCTGCAGCACGTCGGCCGTGATCTCGATGAGGAACGACTCGAGGTCGCCCGTGTTCCACTCGGCGAAGATCTGGCCGATCTCGGCCGCGGAGGCACCCAGCCCCTGCTTGAGCAGGTCGTACGCCTCGGCGATGAGCTGCATGTCCGCGTACTCGATGCCGTTGTGCACCATCTTGACGAAGTGTCCGGCGCCGTCGGGGCCGACGTAGGTGCAGCACGGCACGCCGTCGACCTTGGCCGAGATCTTCTCGAGGATCGGTCCGAGGCTCTCGTAGGACTTGGCCGTGCCGCCCGGCATGATCGACGGGCCCAGCAGCGCGCCCTCCTCGCCGCCCGAGACGCCCGAGCCGACGAAATGCAGCCCCTTGGCGCGCAGCGCGTTCTCCCGGCGGATCGTGTCGGGGAAGTGCGCGTTGCCCGCGTCGACGACGATGTCGCCCTCCTCGAGGAACGGCACGAGCTCGTCGATGACCGCGTCCGTGGGCGCACCGGCCTTGACCATGATGACGACCTTGCGGGGCCGCTCGAGCGACGCGACGAAGTCGGCGACGGACTCCGACGGCACGAACGCGCCCTCGTCACCGTGGTCGGCGACCAGCGACTGGGTCTTGGCGTACGAGCGGTTGTGGATCGCGACCGTGAACCCGTTCCGCGCGAAGTTGCGCGCGAGGTTGCGGCCCATGACGGCCAGTCCGGTGACGCCGATCTGCGCCGTTCCCACCGACGTGCCGGCTGCGTTGGACGCGGTGTTCTCGGCTCCTGAGTCGACCATGCGCGACGTGCTCCTTCGATTCGTCGGCCGCGCGCGAGGCCGTCCGCTCGGGGCGGAGGCGCGCCGCGGTGCGACCGGGTGCTGGGTGCCGGATCAGCGTAGTGCTCTCGCACGCGGCGCAACGCGGCGTGCCGGACCGCAAGACGGTGCCGGACGCCCGTACGCTCCAGACCGTGACCCCCGCCGGCCCGCAGGACGTGCCCGCCGAGTTCGTCCGTTCGCTGCGATCGCTGCGAGCAGTGACGCTCCGGCCCGAGGTCATCCTCGACGAGGTGCCCGGTCCCGCCCGGATCGCGCCGTACTCGGCCGCCCTGACCGCCGAGGTCCGCACCGAGCGCAGGTCCGTCTCGGCGGCGGAGCTCGCCTCCGGCCGGTTCGTCGTGCTGTTCGACCCGGCCGGGCACGAGGCGTGGGAGGGCAACTTCCGGCTCGTCACGCTCGTGCGGGCGACGCTCGAGGCCGAGGTCGGTGCCGACCCGCTGCTCGCCGAGGTCGCCTGGTCCTGGTTCACCGACGCGCTGGCCTCCGCGGACCTCGACCCGCTCGCGGCCGGGGGCACCGTCACGCGCGTCCTGTCGCAGAGCTTCGGCTCGCTCGACGTGCGCGAGGAGCAGACCGAGCTCGAGATCCGGGCTTCGTGGACCGCGGCCGACGAGGATCTCGCGCCGCACCTGCGGGCGTGGGGCGCTCTGCTGTGCCAGGCCGCGGGCCTGCCGCCGCTGCCCGAGGGCGTCGTGTCGCTCGGCCCCCGGCGCTGACGCGGAACGTCGCCCGAGGCTCCTGATCGAGCCGTTCCTCAAGTCGTCCCGCGTCGCTGCCGATGACCCCCCTGTGAGCATCGAGCCCCTCCGTCGCGAAGCCTTCCGCAGGCCCAGCGCACTGCGCGCCGCGGCACCTGCGCGCCCCGTGGGGCACCAGATGTGCGTCGTGGTCTCCGAGGTCGCCGACGGCGACGGATCCGCGCTGGTCACGAACCTGCGCCGCCGCGGCAGCCACCGCGTCGTGGTGCTGACCCGACGCGCGAGCCGCGTCGAGATCGGCGTGCTCCTCGCGGGTGGCCTGCGCGGGGCGGTCGCGAGCTCGACGGCGACGAGCCTCGTCCGGCTCCCCGCACCACCGCCGCCGCCCGCGCAGCTCCCGGAGCTCACCGCGCGCGAGATCAGCGTCCTGTCGCTCGTCGCGGAGGGCCGCAGCAACCGGCTCATCGGCGAGGAGCTGGGCCTGTCGGCCTTGACGGTCAAGAGCCACCTGGCGCGCATCTCGCGGAAGTTCGGCACGGGCGACCGCGCGGAGCTCGTGGCGATCTCGATCCGCGGCGGCATCCTGCGCTGATCCACGCGCCCCGCTGAGACGTACGCCTCACGGATTTTGCGGGGTGCTGTCCCTCGCGCCTCCGGGGCCGCGTGCACGTTCTCGCCTACCGTTGGCACCATGCAACCCGAGGCACTCGACGCGCCCGCAGGCGACGCGGCGAGCCCCGAACCGGTCGTCACGCCGCTGACGGAGCCGGCCGACGGCGTCCCCCAGGTCGTCGACACCCCCGAGGCGCTCGCGGCCGTGGTCGAGGCCTTCGGGTCGGGCACCGGGCCTGTCGCGGTGGACGCCGAGCGGGCCTCCGGCTACCGCTACGGCCAGCGCACGTACCTCGTCCAGCTGCGCCGCGAGGGCGCCGGCACCGCGCTGATCGACCCGATCGCGCTTCCCGACCTGTCCGCCCTGTCGGACGCGCTCGTCGGCGTCGAGTGGGTGCTGCACGCCGCCTCCCAGGACCTGCCCGGCCTGGCCGAGCAGGGCATGCACCCCAGCCGTGTGTTCGACACCGAGCTGGGCGCCCGCCTGCTCGGGCTCGAGCGCGTGGGTCTGGCCGCCGTCGTCGCCGAGACCCTCGGCCTCGGGCTCGCCAAGGAGCACTCGGCCGTCGACTGGTCGACGAGGCCGCTGCCGTCCGACTGGCTGCGCTACGCGGCCCTGGACGTCGAGGTGCTCGTCGAGGTCCGCGAGGTGCTCGCCGAGCGGCTCGCGGTGGCGGGCAAGGCGGAGTGGGCCGCGCAGGAGTTCGAGGCGGTCCGCACCGCGCCACCGCCTCCTCCGCGCCTCGAGCCGTGGCGACGCGTGTCGGGTCTGCACAACATCCGCGACGCGCGGCGCCTGGCGGTCGTCCGCGAGCTCTGGACCACCCGCGACACGAACGCTCGCCAGCGCGACATCTCGCCGGGCCGCGTGCTGCCCGATGCCGCGATCGTCGCGGCAGCTCAGGCACTCCCGCGCTCGGTCCCCGCTCTCACCGACCTGCCCGCGTTCTCCGGCAAGGGCACCCGGCGTCGCGCCCCGCTGTGGCAGGCGGCGATCGACCGCGGGCTGGCGGTGCCGGACTCCGAGCTGCCCTCGGTGCGCGGGCCCAAGAGCGACGCGCCGCCGCCGCCCCGGGCCTGGGTCGACCGCGACCCGGAGGCCGCCGAGCGGCTCACCGCGGCCCGTGAGGTGATCGCGGCGCTGTCGCTCGAGCACACCGTCCCGGCCGAGAACCTGCTGCAGCCGGACCTGCTCCGCAGGCTGTGCTGGACCCCTCCTACCCCGCTCGACGAGGACGCGATCGCCGCCTTCCTGGTCGCGGGCGGAGCGCGCGCGTGGCAGGTTGGACTGGTTGCTCCACCCCTCGCGGCGGCGTTTTCCTGAGACTGCCTGGTACCTGTCGAACTCGTTGTTACTTCTGAGTAACTTTTGCTGGCGTAGGACCTTCGTCCCGGGTAGCGTCGGCCGTCGCGGCGCCGCACCTGGCGGCTCCGCTGGACACTGCCGTCCCGCTCAGGAGGACCGATGCCCACCGCATCCACCACCGCTTCTCCACCGATGCGCGTCCGTCGCGTCGTGTTCGTCGACGGGGTCCGTACCCCGTTCGGGCGGGCACGCAAAGACGGCTTGTACGCGCACACCCGCGCCGACGACCTGTCCGTCAAGACGATCCGCGAGCTGCTTCGCCGGCACCCCGAGCTCGACCCGGCGCGGATCGACGAGGTCGCCATCGCGGCGACGACCCAGCAGGGCGACCAGGGCCTGACGCTCGGGCGGACGGTCGGCGTGCTGGCCGGGCTCCCCCGCACGGTTCCCGGCTACGCCATCGACCGCATGTGCGCCGGTGCCATGACGGCCGTGACCAGCACCGCCGCGACGATCGGCGTGGGCGCGGCCGACGTCGTGCTCGCGGGTGGGGTGGAGCACATGGGCCACCACCCGATGGGCTTCGACGCCGACCCGAACCCACGGTTCATGTCCGAGCAGCTCGTCGCGGCCGACGCGCTCAACATGGGCGTGACCGCCGAGAACCTGCACGACCGCTTCCCCGCCCTGACGCGCGAGCGCGCCGACGCCTACGGCGCCGCGAGCCAGGCCAAGTTCGCGGCCGCGCTCGCCGCGGGCAAGATCGCGCCCGACCTCGTGCCCGTGGCCCTGCGCGACCCGGAGCACGGCTGGGGCCTCGCCACGGCCGACGAGCCGCCGCGCCCGGGCACCACGGTCGAGGGGATCGGCGCGCTGCCCACGCCGTTCCGCGCGGGTGGCCGCGTCACCGCCGGCACCTCCGCGCCGCTCACCGACGGCGCCGCGTCCTGCCTGCTGGCGGCCGAGGACACCGCCGCCGAGCTCGGCCTGCCCACCCGCATGCGGATGGTCTCGTTCGCCTATGCCGGCGTCGAGCCCGAGGTCATGGGCATCGGCCCGGTCCCCGCCACCGAGAAGGCGCTCGCGCGTGCCGGGCTGAGCATCGACGACATCGGGCTGTTCGAGATCAACGAGGCGTTCGCCGTCCAGGTGCTCGCCTTCCTCGACGCCTACGGCATCGCCGACGACGACCCCCGCGTGAACCCGTACGGCGGCGCGATCGCCGTCGGCCACCCGCTCGCCTCGTCGGGCGTGCGGCTCATGACCCAGCTCGCCCGGCACTTCGAGGAGCACCCCGAGGTCCGCTACGGCCTGACGACCATGTGCGTCGGCCTCGGCCAGGGCGGCACCGTCATCTGGGAGAACCCGAACCACGCCGACTACGTGGCCGACATCGACAACGGGAGCGACTCGTGAGCACCGAACCCCGCACCGAGCGCGTCTCGCACGCGCTCGTCCGCGACGTGGCCCTCCCGGACGCCGCGGGCACGCTCGCGCTCGTCACCATCGACAACGGGCTCGACCACACCAAGCCGACCACGTTCGGACCGCTGGGCATCGCCTCGCTGCACGCTGCGCTGAGCGCGCTGCAGGCACGGGTCCGCGCGGGCGAGGTGCAGGCCGTCGCCGTCACCGGCAAGCCCTACTTCCTCGCCGCAGGCGCGGACCTCACGCAGATCGCCACGGTCACCGGCCGCGACGCCGCGCTCGCGCTCGGGCAGGGCGGCCACGCCGCGTACGAGCTCCTGCACTCGATGGGCGTCCCGACCTTCGCGTTCGTCAACGGCGTCGCGCTCGGCGGCGGGTTCGAGCTCGCGCTCAACTGCGACTACCGCACGGTCTCCGCGGACGTTCGCGCGCTCGCGCTGCCGGAGACCGGGCTCGGGCTCGTGCCGGGCTGGGGCGGCGCGTACGTCGTCCCGCGCCTGGTCGGCATCGAGAACGCGCTCGACGTCGTCCTGACCAGGCCCGCGACGAACAAGCCGTTCAACGCAGGCCAGGCGGCGCAGATCGGCCTCGTCGACGTCGTGCTCGACCCGGCCGACTTCCTCGAGGAGTCGATCCGCTGGGCGGCTCGGGTCCTGAACGGCGACGTCGTCGTCGAGCGCCGGCCGCTCGACGACCAGGCGACGTGGGACGCGTACGTCGCGGGCGCGCGCAAGCGCCTCGACGCGGTCGTCCACGGCTCGCGCCCCGCGCCCTACCGCGCCCTCGACCTGCTCGCCGCCGCCCGCACGGCGTCGCGCGCGGAGGCGTTCGCCGCCGAGGACGACGCGCTCGCCGACCTCATCATGAGCGACGAGATGCGCGCGTCGGTCTACGCGTTCGGCCTGGTCTCGGCCGGCAAGAAGCCGGTCGGCGCCCCGGACCGCTCGCTCGCGCAGCCGGTGACGCGCGTCGGCATCGTCGGCGCGGGCCTCATGGCGGCGCAGATCGCCCTGCTGTTCGCGCAGCGGCTGGGCGTGCCCGTGGTGATGCGTGACCTCGACGAGGACCGCGTCGCGGCGGGCCTGGCCGCGGTGCGTTCGACGGTCGAGCGACTGACCGGCAGCGGCCGGATGAGCGAGGGGACCGCGGCGCGCCTGCTGGGTTCGATCCACGGCACGACCGACATCACCGAGTTCGCCTCGTGCGACCTCGTCATCGAGGCCGTGACCGAGATCCTGGACCTGAAGAAGCGGGTCTTCGCCGAGCTCGAGGGCATCGTCTCCCCCACGACGATCCTCGCGACCAACACCTCTGCGCTCTCGGTCACCGCGATGGCGGCCGACCTGCAGCACCCCGAGCGCGTCGTCGGCCTGCACTTCTTCAACCCGGTGGCCGCGATGCCGCTGGTCGAGGTCGTGCAGGCTCAGGGCACGTCCGCCGAGGCGCTGGCCACGGCGTTCGCGGTCAGCGCGAAGCTGCGCAAGACCGCCGTGCTGGTCGCCGACAGGCCGGGATTCGTCGTCAACCGCCTGCTGGTCCTCCTGCTGGGCGTCATCGTCGACGCCGTCGAGCACGGGACGCCGGTCGAGGTCGCCGACCGCGCGCTGCGCCCGCTCGGGCTTCCCATGCCGCCGTTCGAGCTGTTCGACCTCGTCGGGCCGGCCGTCGGGCTGCACGTCCTGACGTCGCTGCGCGCCGACCTCGGCGAGCGGTTCCCGCACTCGGCGGGGCTCGAGAAGCTGGTCGCCGACGGGACGCGCGTCGTCCTGGACGCCCCGGCCAAGGGGCTGCCCAAGCGGGTCGACCCGGCGATCCAGGCGGTGTTCGACGCCACGCGCACCCTCGACGGCGAGCCGCTCGACGAGGCCGGGGTGCTGGACTCGGTGCTCACCGCGCTGACACGCGAGGTCGGGCTCATGCTCGACGAGGGCGTGGTCACGACCCCGCAGCAGATCGATTTGTGCATGATCCTCGGCGCCGGCTGGGGCTTCCACCTGGGCGGCATCACCCCGTACCTGGACCGCTCGGGCTACTCCGAGCGCCTCCTCGGCCGACGCCTCCTCCCCGACGGCGTCGCCAACGTCCCCGCCTGACCGGCACAACCCCGCACGAGACTGAAGGATCTGCGACTGACAGTCGCAGATCCTTCAGTCTCGTCGGCGCCGATGATCGATCAGAAGACCGTGAGGCCGTGCGAACGGAACTGCTCGCGCGTGCGGTTCACGACCTCCGGGGTCGGCGGCTCGGTGTCCTCGAGCTCGTACGTGAGCCCGAGGTCCGTCCACTTGTCGCGACCCATCTGGTGGAACGGCAGCACCTCGACGCGCGCGACGGTCGACAGCGAGGCCACGTAGCTCGCGACGGCCTCGACGTTGTCGACGTCGTCGGTCAGGCCCGGCACGAGGACGAACCGGATCCAGATCTCGGTGCCCCGCGCGGCCAGCCGACGGCCGAAGTCGAGCGTCGGCTGGAGCTCGCGACCGGTCACGCGGCGGTAGGTGTCGGGGTCGCCGGACTTGACGTCCAGCAGCACCAGGTCGACGTCGTCGAGCATCTCGTCGGACAGGTGCGTCCCGAGGTAGCCCGACGTGTCGATCGTCGTGTGGATCCCCATCTCCTTCGCGCCGCGCAGCAGCCGCCGCACGAACGCGGGCTGCATGAGCGGCTCGCCGCCGGAGATCGTCAGTCCGCCACCCGTCGCCGCGAACACGCCGCGGTAGCGCGCGATCCTGGCGAGCAGGTCGTCGGCGGAGACGTCGGTCCCGCGACGCATCTCCATCGTGTCGGGGTTGTGGCAGTACAGGCAGCGCAGCGGGCAGCCGGACAGGAAGACGGTCATCCGGGTCCCCGGGCCGTCGACGGCGGTGACGAGCTCCCAGGAGTGCACGGAGCCGATCTCGCCGGCCCGCACCGCGGCGAAGCGCGCGGAGCGCTCCGCCTCCTCGGTGGTCTCGAGACCGGCCGTGCCGTGGCCGTGCGCCCGGACGTGGGAGCCGCCGACGAGCGGCAGCCCGAGGGCCACCACGGGGGCGCCGGGCTGCCGCTCGTCGGTGAGGCTGTCCACGGTCGTCAGACCGCCCCGTGGAACGTGCGCGACAGCACGTCGAGCTGCTGCTCGCGGGTCAGTCGGACGAAGTTCACGGCGTACCCCGAGACGCGGATGGTCAGCTGCGGGTAGTTCTCCGGGTGCTCCATGGCGTCCACGAGCGTCTCGCGGTTCAGCACGTTGACGTTCATGTGGTAGCCGTTGGACATCGTGTACGCGTCGAGCAGACCGACGAGGTTGGTCACCTGCTCGTCACGGGTACGCCCTAGCCCCGAGGGCACGACGGACGAGGTCAGCGAGATGCCGTCCTGCGCCTCGGAGTAGGGCAGCTTGGCGACGGACAGACCCGAGGCGAGCATGCCGTGGGTGTCGCGTCCGTTCATCGGGTTCGCACCGGGGGCGAACGGCTCGCCGGCGCGGCGGCCGTCGGGCGTCGAGCCGGTGGCCTTGCCGTAGACGACGTTCGAGGTGATCGTCAGCACCGACTGCGTGTGCACCGCGTCGCGGTAGGTCGGGAACCGGCGGATCTTGTCCATGAACGTCTTGACGATCCACACCGCGATGTCGTCGGCGCGGTCGTCGTCGTTGCCGAACGTCGGGAAGTCACCCGTCACGGCGTACTCGGTGACCAGACCGTCGGCCGAGCGCAGCGCGCGGACCTCGGCGTACTTGATCGCGGAGAGCGAGTCGACCACGACGGACAGGCCGGCGATGCCGCACGCCATGGTGCGCAGGATCTCGCGGTCGTGCAGGGCCATCTCGATGCGCTCGTACGCGTACTTGTCGTGCATGTAGTGCACGCAGTTGAGCGCGTCGACGTAGGTCTGGGCCAGCCAGTCCATCATCGTGTCGAACTTCGCCATGACGTCGTCGTAGTCGAGGATCTCGCCCTCGACCGGGATGCCGACGGGCGCGACCTGGCGGCCGCTGACCTCGTCGCGACCACCGTTGATGGCGTACAGGAGCGTCTTGGCGAGGTTGACCCGCGCGCCGAAGAACTGCATCTGCTTGCCGACGCGCATCGGCGAGACGCAGCACGCGATGGCCGCGTCGTCGCCCCACGACTCACGGATGAGGTCGTCGGACTCGTACTGCACCGCGGACGTGTCGATCGACACCTGCGCGCAGTAGTCCTTGAACCCCTGCGGCAGCTTGTCGCTCCAGAACACCGTCATGTTCGGCTCGGGGGCCGGTCCCAGGTTGTAGAGCGTCTGCAGGTACCGGAACGACGTGCGCGTGACGAGCGGACGGCCGTCCTCGCCGATCCCGGCGATCGACTCCGTGACCCACGTCGGGTCGCCCGAGAACAGGTTGTCGTACTCGGGGGTGCGCAGGAACCGCACGATGCGCAGCTTGATGACGAAGTCGTCGATGATCTCCTGAGCCTGCTCCTCGGTCAGCAGGCCGGCCTCGAGGTCGCGCTGGAGGTAGACGTCGAGGAAGGTCGACGTGCGGCCCAGCGACATGGCCGCGCCGTTCTGCTCCTTCACCGCGGCGAGGTACCCGAAGTACAGCCACTGCACGGCCTCGCGGGCGTTCGTCGCGGGCGCCGAGATGTCGTAGCCGTAGGAGGCGGCCATGACCTTGAGCTCGCCCAGCGCACGCACCTGCTCCGCGAGCTCCTCGCGGTCGCGGATCACGTTCTCGATCGAGGGCTCCATGTCGAGCTCGGCGCGCTCGAGCTTCTTCGCGGCGACGAGCGCGTCGACCCCGTAGAGCGCGACGCGACGGTAGTCACCGATGATGCGGCCGCGGCCGTACGCGTCGGGCAGGCCGGTGATGATGTGGCTGCTGCGCGCCGCGCGCACGTTCGGCGGGTACACGTCGAAGACGCCGTCGTTGTGGGTCTTGCGGTACTTGGTGAAGATCTCGGTGACGACCGGGTCGGCCTCGTAGCCGTAGGTCTCGAGCGAGTTGAGCACCATGCGGTAGCCGCCGTTGGGCATGATCGCGCGCTTCAGCGGCGCGTCGGTCTGCAGGCCGACGACGACCTCGTTCGCCTCGTCGATGTAGCCGGGCGCGTGCGACGTGATCGTCGAGGGCGTCGTGGCGTCGATGTCGTAGACGCCCTTCTCGCGCTCGGCGGGGAACATCGCCGCGAGCTTGTCCCACATCGCCGTCGTGCGGGCCGTCGGGCCGGCAAGGAACGCCGCGTCGCCGAGGTACGGGGTGTAGTTGCGCTGGATGAAGTCGCGCACGTCGATGTGGTCGACCCACGGCCCAGCCGTGAACCCCTCCCATCCAGCGTGAGTCGCGAGTGCGTCCTGCTGCGGGACCGCCGTGGTGGACATCCGAGCTCCTTAGTTCGACCGTGTACAACGAACGTACGGAGGAATTGATGGGATGTATTGGGACCTCGGTCCCGTGTGACTCACGTCATGAACCCGACGCCCGACGCCGGCGGCATCGCCGACCTCAGCGCTAGGTCTCAGCATGCCACCGCATGCCGGACTCGTCCCGGTCTCGGTGTGCTCGAACGCACGCCGACCGGCGCCCTGGGGCTAGAGCTCCGCGACCGCGTTCAGGACGTCGCGCACGACGTCCTCGGGCCTCAGCCTGAGCTCTCCGACGAGCTGGTCGCGCGTCGCGTGGTCGAGGAACGCTCGCGGGATGCCGATCGCCTGCACGCGCGTCCCGATGCCGGCCTCGCGCGCACGCTGCGCGACGAGCGAACCGACGCCGCCGTCGACCACGCCGTCCTCGAGGGTCACGACGTGGTCGTGCTGACCGACGAGCTTGACGAGGCCCGCGGGGACCGGCAGGACCCAGCGCGGGTCCACCACCGTGACACCGACGCCGTGCCCGGCGAGCATCGAGGCCACCTCGAGCGCGGTGGGCACCATCGCGCCGATCCCGACCACGAGCACCGAGCCCACGCCTTCGTGGCGAGCGAGCACGTCGACGCCGTCCGCGTCGTCGATCGCCGCGATGGGGTCACCCATCGCGCCCTTGGGGTACCTGACGACCGTCGGGGCGTCGTCCACGTCGACAGCCTCCCGCAGCGCGGTGCGCAGCGTGGCCTCGTCGCGCGGCGCGGCGAGGCGCAGGCGCGGAACCACCGCGAGCATCGCCATGTCCCACATGCCGTTGTGGCTCGCGCCGTCGTCGCCCGTCAGGCCGGCGCGGTCGAGGACGAACGTGACGCCCGCCCGGTGCAGCGCGACGTCCATGAGCACCTGGTCGAAGGCCCGGTTCAGGAACGTCGCGTACACGGCCACGACGGGGTGCAGCCCGCCGAACGCCATGCCGGCGGCCGAGGTCGCGGCGTGCTGCTCGGCGATCCCGACGTCGAACACCCGGTCCGGGAACTCGGCAGCGAACGGCGCGAGCCCGACCGGCTGCAGCATCGCGGCGGTGATCGCCACGACGTCCTTGCGGCGACGGCCGATGCGGACGATCTCGTCGGCGAACACGCTCGTCCAGCCGAAGCGGGAGGGCGCGACGGGCAGGCCGGTCTCGGGATGGATCTTGCCGACCGAGTGGAAGCGGTCCGCGATGTCTTCCTCGGCCGGCGTGTAGCCGCGGCCCTTCTCGGTGATGACGTGCACGATCACCGGCCCCGCGTAGCCCTGCGCGCGGCGCAGCGCCCGCTCGACGGCGGGCTCGTCGTGCCCGTCGATCGGGCCCACGTACTTGATGCCGAGGTCCTCGAACATGCCCTGCGGAGCGACGACGTCCTTGATGCCCTTCTTCAGGCCGTGCAGCGCGTCGTACGCGGCACGGCCGGG
Organism: Brevundimonas sp.; assembly: GCA_039207135.1. GTDB lineage: Bacteria > Actinomycetota > Actinomycetes > Actinomycetales > Cellulomonadaceae > Cellulomonas. Next base: position 10,928 of record JBCECL010000016.1, on the reverse strand, counting down.
AGGACCGGAGCGCCGCAGCGTGCGCTTGCCCCAGGACAGGACGTTCTCGTAGCCCTGCGTCGTGCGCAGCGTGTCGAGGTGGTGCGCGAGCCCGCCGATCGTCGGGTCGTAGGAGCGCCCGTTGTCGTTCACGACGATGACGAGGCGCCGGTCCTGGCCGTCGGCGATGTTGTTGAGCGCCTCCCAGGCCATGCCGCCGGTCAACGCGCCGTCGCCGATCACGGCGACCACCGAGTGGTCCGCGCGGCCCTGCAGCTGGTTCGCCTTGGCGATGCCGTCGGCCCACGACAGGGCGGTCGATGCGTGCGAGTTCTCGACCACGTCGTGCTCGGACTCGGCGCGGCTCGGGTAGCCCGAGAGCCCGCCCTGCCTGCGCAGGTTGGAGAAGTCCCGCCGGCCCGTGAGGAGCTTGTGCACGTAGGACTGGTGGCCCGTGTCGAAGACGAAGGTGTCGGCGGGCGACTCGAACACGCGGTGCATGGCGATGGTCAGCTCGACGACGCCGAGGTTGGGCCCGAGGTGCCCGCCGGTCCGGGACACGGACTCGACGAGGAACGCCCGGATCTCTGCCGCGAGCTGCTCGACCTGGCGCGCGGTGAGCGCACGGACGTCCGCCGGCGAGCCGATCCGCTCCAGCAAGGCCATGCTCCTCCGTCCGTCACGCGTCCCCGGCCGCGCGAGCCGTCCGCGTGCGTGGCGCGGCACTGCGACGCAGGATGTCCAGCAGACACTCTAGGCGCCTGGCCCGCCCGCGGCCCCCGCTTGGGTGCCGGCCGCGCACACCTCCACACGACTTCCTCGGAACCCCCGGCTTCCCCACGGCACCCGACGTCGCGCACCGACTACCATGGATCGGAAAGGGGAACCCCTCATGCACTTCCTGCCCGGCCACCAGGCCACCTCCGACCTCACGTACGGCGACGTCTTCCTCGTCCCGTCTCGTTCCGAGGTCGCCTCCCGGTTCGACGTCGACCTCACGGCGCCCGACGGCACCGGGACCACGATCCCGCTCGTCGTCGCCAACATGACCGCCGTCGCCGGCCGCCGGATGGCCGAGACCGTCGCGCGACGCGGCGGCATCGCCGTCATCCCTCAGGACATCCCGACGGACGTCGTCGCCGACGTCGTCGCGTCCGTCAAGGCGAAGCACACGGTCGTCGAGAGCGCCGTCGTCGTGTCGCCGCACGACACCGTGCACACCGCGCTGACCCTCATCGGCAAGCGGTCGCACGGCGCGGCCGTCGTCGTGCAGGGCGGTCGCCCGGTCGGCGTCGTCACCGAGGCGGACTGCCAGGGCGTCGACCGCTTCACGCAGGTCGCGGACGTCATGTCGGCGAACCCGACGACGATCGACCTGTCGGTCGTCGAGGACGGCGGACCCCGCGGCCTCGAGGTCGCGTTTGAGCAGCTGCACGCCTCGCGCCGCCGCTTCTCCCCCGTGACGCGCGACGGCGAGCTCGTCGGCGTGCTGACCCGCGTGGGCGCGCTCCGTTCGTCGATCTACGAGCCCGCGCTCGACGCGCAGGGGCGGCTGCGCGTCGCGGCCGCCGTCGGCATCAACGGCGACGTCAAGGCCAAGGCGTCCGAGCTGCTCGAGGCCGGCATCGACGTGATCGTCGTCGACACGGCGCACGGTCACCAGCGCAAGATGCTCGACGCGCTGGGTGCGGTCCGCTCCCTCGACCCGCAGATCCCGGTGGTCGCCGGCAACGTCGTGACCGCCGAGGGGACGCGCGACCTGATCGAGGCCGGCGCGGACATCGTCAAGGTGGGCGTCGGCCCGGGCGCGATGTGCACGACCCGCATGATGACGGCCGTCGGTCGCCCGCAGTTCTCGGCCGTGCTCGAGTGCGCCGCGCAGGCGCGCGAGCTCGGCAAGCACGTGTGGGCCGACGGCGGCGTGCGGCACCCGCGCGACGTCGCGCTCGCGCTGGCGGCAGGTGCGTCGCAGGTGATGGTCGGGTCCTGGTTCGCCGGGACGCACGAGTCGCCGGGCGACCTGCACGACGACGGCAGCGGCCGGCTGTACAAGGAGTCGTTCGGCATGGCGTCGGCCCGCGCGGTCGCGGCCCGGACGCGCGGAGGCTCGGCCTTCGACCGGGCCCGCAAGGCGCTGTACGAGGAGGGCATCTCGTCGTCGCGGATGTACCTCGACCCGCGTCGTCCTGGCGTCGAGGACCTCATCGACCACATCACGGCCGGGGTGCGTTCGGCGGCCACGTACGTCGGGGCCACGAGCGTCGACGAGCTCTTCGAGCGGGCCTCGGTCGGCATCCAGTCCGCCGCGGGCTACGAAGAGGGCCGCCCGCTCCCCGACGGCTGGTGACCGTCGTGCGACCCGTGCTCGTCCTCACGCACGCGCCGCACGAGGGCCCGGGGCTCATCGCGCCCGCGCTCGACGCCCCCGTGCGCGTTCGGACGGTGGTGTCTGCGTCCGAACCGGTGCTGCCGCGTCTGGACGAGGTCTCGGGCATCGTCGTGATGGGTGGCGCGATGGACGCCGACGACGACCGCTACCCCGGCCTCGTCGCCGAGCAGCGGCTGCTCGCGGACGCCGTCGACGGCGACGTCCCCGTGCTCGCCGTGTGCCTGGGCATGCAGCTCCTCTCGCTCGCGCTCGGTGGGAGCCTGCAGCGCCGGCACGGCACTGAGATCGGGTTCGCCCCCGTCGACGTCGTCGGCCCGGACCCGCTCCTGTCTGCGCTCGGCGACCGTCCGACCGTTCTGCACTGGCACAACGACGCCGTGACGCTGCCGACGGGCGCGACGCTGCTCGCCGCGACGGCCGCGACGCCCGTCCAGGCCTTCAGGGCCGGCTCGGCCCTCGCGGTCCAGTTCCACCCCGAGCTCGAGCCGTCGATGCTCGACGTGTGGTTGGCGACGCCCGAGATGGTGGACGGGCTCGCGCAGGACGAGGTCGAGGCGATCCGGAACGACGGCGCCAAGTACCTGCCGGACCTCGCCCCCGCGGCGCGCGCGATGGTCGGCGGCTTCGCCGAGCAGGTGCGGGCCCGCGGTTGAGTCCGGCCCCGACGAGCAGCGCCGACGCGCGCGCCGACCTCGCCGCCCTGTGCGCGCGGGGCATCGACTGGCGTCTCGACCCGTCGAGGACGATCACCCTGGGCACCGCGACGCGCCCCGCGGCCGTCCTCGTGCTGTTCGGCCGGCTCGACTCCTCGCCCGCCGCCGCCTCCTCCGCCCCTGCCGACATCGACGTGCTGCTCCAGCGGCGCGCCGGGACGCTCGGGCACCACGCGGGCCAGGTCGCGTTCCCCGGCGGGCGGCTCGAGCCGTCCGACGACGGGCCCGTGACCGCCGCGCTGCGGGAGGCCGCCGAGGAGGTCGGGCTCGACGCGAGCGGGGTCGAGGTGCTCGGCACGCTCGCCGCCCTGCCGGTCCCGGTGAGCGACCACCTCGTCACGCCGGTCCCCGCCTGGTGGTCGCAGCCGTCGCGCGTCGCGGCCGTGGACCACGCGGAGACCGTCGACGTCTTCCGGCTCGCGGTAGCCGACCTGATCGCGCCGGAGAACCGAGCGAGCGTCGCGCACACCCGCGCGGGAGCCACCGTCCGCACGCCGGCGTTCGTCGTCGACGACGTGCTCGTGTGGGGCTTCACGGCCATCGTCCTGTCGCGCATGTTCGACGCGCTCGGCTGGGCCGTCCCGTGGGACACCCGCCGCCTCGTCGTACCGGAGGTCTAGATGCCGCACCCCATGATCGAGAAGATGGTCGACGAGGAGCTGGCGCGTGCGCTGCTCGTCGAGCAGCACCCCGACCTCGCAGACCTTCCCCTGACGTGGGTGGGCACGGGCTGGGACAACGCGATGTGGCGGCTCGGCGACGAGCTGCTCCTGCGGTTCCCGGTGCGCGGCGTGTCGGCCCACCTCGTCGAGCACGAGCAGCGCTGGCTCCCGGTCCTCGCGCCGCGGCTGCCTGTCGACGTGCCGGTGCCGGTTCGCGTCGGGGTGCCCGGACCGCTGTTCCCGTGGCCGTGGAGCGTGGTGCCCTGGTACGACGCCACGACCGCGGCGGCCACCCCGGCGACCTCGCACGGCCCGTGGGCGGAGCAGCTCGCCGACTTCTTCGTCGCACTGCACGTCCCGGCGCCCGCGGACGCACCCGAGAACCCCGTCCGCGGCGACCACGTCGGCACCCGGGCCCAGCCGCTGCGGGACCGCCTCGCCGGGCTCGCCCTGCCCGACTCGGCCCGCATCCTCGACCGGTTCACGGAGCTCGCGTCCGTACCGGCCTGGACCGGGCCGGCCGTGTGGGTTCACGGTGACCCGCACCCGGCCAACCTGCTCGCACACGACGACCGGCTGCGCGCGGTGATCGACTTCGGCGACGTGACGTCGGGCGACCCCGCGTGCGACCTCGCGACCGCGTGGCTCACCTTCGACGCGCCGGCCCGTGCAGCGTTCCGCGCCCGGATCGACGCACGGTGCGACTGGGACGACGCGATGTGGCAGCGCGCGCAGGCGTGGGCCCTGCACCTGTCGGTCGTGATGCAGATGCACCCGGTCGAGTACCCACACCTAGCTGCCGTCGGTCGCCACGGCCTGGGTCAGGCCCTGGCCGACTGACCGCGACCGCGCGACGAGTGTCGGGACCCGCACGTACGGTCGATCCATGAGCACCGAGCGCGACGTCCAGCTCCCCGACGACCGCGTCCTGCGCGTGCACGACAGCGGCGACGACGGACCGGCACTCGTGTGGCACCACGGCACGCCGCAGACCGGTGCGCTGCTCGCGCCCGTGCTCGCCGCGGCCCGCGCGCGGGGCATGCGGCTCGTCTCGTACGCCCGGCCGAGCTACCGCGGTTCGAGCCCGCACGCCGGGCGCGACGTCGCGTCCGCCGGCGGTGACGTCGCGTGCGTCCTCGACGCGCTCGGCATCGACACGGCGGCGCACGTCGGCGCCTCCGGCGGCGGGCCGCACGCGCTAGCGTGCGCGGCGGCGATGCCCGACCGGACGACCGCCGTCGTCAGCATCGCCGGACTCGCACCGTTCGTCGACGGGTTCGACTGGGCGAGCGGCATGGCCTCAGACGCGGCCCTACGTGCCGCTGCGACCGGGCGCGACGCTCGCGCGGCTGTCGCCGAACCGGACGTCGACCCGTTCGTGGCCGCGGACTGGGAGGCGCTCGCCGGCGTCTGGCAGTCTCTCGGCGCGGACGCGGTGGCGGCCGGTTCCGACGGGCCCGACGGCGCGATCGACGACGACGTGGCCTACGCGCACCCGTGGGGCTTCGACCTCGAGGCCGTCACCGTGCCCGTCCTGCTGGTGCACGGCGGCCTCGACCGCGTGGTCCCGACGGCCCACAGCCGACTGCTGCTCGACCTCCTGCCGGACGCGGAGCTGTGGCTACGCCCTCGCGAGAGCCACGTCTCGGTGCTGAGCAGCGTGCCTCTCGCGCTCGACTGGATCGTCTCGCTGCCATGACGACGCTCGGCCTTCTCGGGGTGCCGTCGAGCGCGGCCGCGCACGCTCCGGGCCTCGAACGGGCGCCCGCAGCACTCCGCGAGGCCGGGATCGTCGGCGCGCTCGAAGTGGCTGGCCGCACGGTCGTCGACCACGGGGACACCGGGGTCGCGCGTTGGCGGCACGACCCACCTGCGCGAACCGACCCGCACGACGTCGACCGCGTCGTGGGCGTGCTCGCCGAGGCGAGAGATGCGCTCGCGCCCGTGCTGAGCGCGGGGCACGTCCCGCTCGTGCTCGGCGGCGAGTGCACGGTCACGATCGCTCTCCTGGCGGCGATGGCCGAGGCGGGCCGAGACGTCGGGCTCGTCTACGTCGACGGCGGGCAGGACCTGCAGCTGCCGGCGGACCACCCGGAGGAGCCGATCGCCGACTCGATGGGCGTCGCGCACCTGCTCGACCTGCCGGGCACGAGCCACGCGCTCGCCGGCCTCGGGCCCCGCCGCCCTCTGCTCACCCCGGACCGCCTGGTCTTCGTCGGCTACGCCGACGATGAGGAAGACGTGCACGGCCTCGTCCCGTCGGTGCGGATCCCGGCCGGCGACGTGCTCGCCGACCCGGCTGCGGCCGCCGAGCATGCGCTGGCGGTGACGCGAGGCGCACCTGACGGGTTCGTCGTCCACCTCGACGTCGACGTGCTGGACATGCTGGCGCTGCCACTCGCCGACGTCCCGCAGTACGGCCGCGGGCTGACCGCGTCTGTGCTGAGGGCGCTGCTCGCGCACCTGTTCGCCGATCCCGGGTGGGCCGGGCTCGTCGTGGCGGAGGTCAACCCCGACCGCGACGACGACGAAGGCACGCACGTGCGCGCCCTCGTCGAGCTGCTGGCCGCGGCGCTCCGCCCCGACCGGGCACTCACGTGATGCGCAGGGACACCTTCTTCGCCGTCGCGCTCGTCGTCGCGGTGGCTGTCGAGCCGCTCGGGGTGAACACCGCGGTGATGGCGTAGGTGCCCTTCTTGAGGGCAGGCAGCTTGAGCGTCACCTTGCCCTTCTTGGCGGCCGTCACAGTGAGGCTGTACGCCTTCGAGCCGACGTGGATCTTCACGGTGCCCTGCGGTGCGGCAACCCCCGGCGTCGTCAGCCGTACCGTGACGACGACCCGGGACGTCGCCTTCGCCGTGGTAGCGGAGAGGGACGTGGTCGCCGTGGCCGCCGAGCGCGCCACGACGGCCGTCGGCGTGCTGGTCGCGGTGGCGGTCGTGTACCCGGTCTTGCTCGCGGTCACCCGCACCGAGATCTTCTTCCCCGCGTCTGCGGCAGTGAGCGTGTACGACGAGCTCGTGGCGCCCGAGATCGCCACGCCGTTGCGCAGCCAGCGGTAGGCCGTCGTCACCGTCGAGGACCAGGTGCCCGCGGTCGCGGTCAGCTTCTTCGCAACTGTCGCGGTTCCCGAGATCTTGGGGAGCGCAGTGCTGCGCAGCGTCCCTGCCGCGACGGCCGGAGACGTTGCCGTCTTGACCGCAGTCGCGTATCCCGGCTTCGAGGCCGTCACGCTCAGCACGAGCTTCTGGCCGACGTCGGCTGCGACGGGCGCGTAGCTCGACGACGTCGAGACGACCGTCGTGCCTCGCTTCCAGGAGTACGTGAGCGCCGTCCCGCTCGGCGACCACGTCCCGGGCTTCGCCACGAGCGTCCCCCCGACTGCGGCCGTCCCGGAGATCGTCGGCGCTGCGCCGACGAGTGCGCCCGGCGCGACGACGGACGTCGGGACCGACGTGTGCGACGTCGCGGCGAACCCGGCCTTGGAAGCGGTCTCCCGCACTCGCAGCACGTGGCCCAGGTCGTCGGCGCCGACGACATAGGCGGTGGCGGTCGCGCCCGGCACGTCGACACCGTCGCGCGTCCACTGCCGGCTGACCGCGACGTCCGGCTGCGACCAGCCGCCCGCCTTCACGGTCAGCGTGCTTCCGACCGTGGCGCTGCCCTGCACCACCGGGAGCGCCGTGCTCGCCAGCGGCTCGCCGAGCGTGACACCGGTGGCGGATGTGCAGCCCGTGATCGTGATGTCGGGGAGCGTGTGCTCTTCCCAGTCGGGCGTGTTGACCGCCACGTGGTACGTGCCAGGGACCAGCCCGCCGACGACGAACGAGGCGCCGGTGCCGAACCACGAGCGCGCCGACAGTCCCGCCGCATCGTTGTGCAGCACGACCTGGGTGTTCCTGTCCGCGGTCGACGAGACGAACGCGTCGGCGAGCGTGCCGGAGATGCTCGCGCACGTCTGCAACCGCAGGTCGCCGAGATCGACCGCCGCGCCCGACGCGACAGTGACGGGCACGGCGTCCGCGAGAGTCGTCAGACGGTTCGACGTGGTCGCGCCCGTGTAGTAGCCGGGGACGTACATGGTCGGGCCGCTCTCACGGTTGAAACCGATCTTGTACGTGCCCAGGCCGATCTCGCCGACCGTGAAGCCGACGTCGTCGGTGGAGGCCGGCCACGACGGCGACGCTGTCTCGGCGTAGGTGTAGTCCTGGCGCACCCCGGTCGCAGGGTCGTAGAGGTCGAGCTGCGTGCTGAAGACACCCGCGGTGCCGGACGCGGAGCGCACGAACGTGCCGGCAGCCGTCGCACCGGGCTGCACCTGCACCGCGAGGTCCTGCGTCCCCGCCGGCACAGCGACTGCTGCGGCCGCGCGGGGGTCGAGCGGCTTGCCCGCGCCTGCGTAGTAGCCGTCGGCGATGCCGGGGCCGGGCGTGCCCGAGCCCTCGATGGACGCGAGGCCGAAGCCGTCCGAGACCTCGAGCGTGTACCGGGCGAGCGGGTGCAGCCCGGCGACGACGAAGGCGTGACCGGTGAACGTGCCCCAGCCGCCCAGGCCGCTGTCGGCATCGCCCTCGAGCTGCGCGGCGACGTTGGCGCTGTCGCGGACGCTCCCGGTGGCGCCCGCCAGCGTGCCGGTGATGGACGAGGAGCGGACAGCCCTGATCGAGAGCCCCGCCGCGGGCGCGGTCACGAGCGGCGAGCCGGTCGCGGTCGGCAGCACGTCCTGGCCAGGTCCCCCGTAGAAGCCCGGCGCGATCTCGTACCCGCCGTGCTGGAGCGCCAGTCGGTACGCGACTCCCGCCGTCAGGCCGCTGATCGTGAACTCGTCCTCGTACCAGACCTGGTCGCGCTCCGCCTCCCGCCAGCGGTCCCCGACCTTCTCGTAGGCGACGACGTACGTCCAGTTCGAGGAGCTGTGGGCGAGGCCGGCCGGAAGAGCCACCGTCCCTGAGATCGAGACCTCGGCGGCATGAGCCGACACGAGTCCGGTGGTCACCAGCGCGACGGATGCGGCGAGTGCGACGGCGGTGCGCCGCAGAGAACGATGGATCGACGACAGCACGTGCGCTCCCCCTGCGTGGTGACGGCGCCGGTCGACGCCCTGGGCGATCTTCACCTACCGGCCATGTGCGCGGCAATCCGACGCACCGGACATCCGTGCGCGCCACCCGTCCGGCCGAGGCACGGGCCGTGCGTACGATTCGGACCCGTGACCCAGCGCGAGGACCACGGCAGGTGCCGCCCGTGAGCGCGCGCACCGAGGAGCTGCTCGGGCGCTGCTCCGTCGCGGCATTCCTGGCCACGACCCTCGTCCTCGTGCCCGGCGGGCTGCACCGCTGGGCGCTGCCGAAGCTGCTCGTGCTCGCTGCCGGCGTCCTTGTCGCGGCGCTGACGGCGGCGCGAGGTCGGCTCCCCCGTGCCGTGAGCGCGCTCGTCGTCGCGGGGCTGGGCATCCTGCTCGTGGCCGGCCTCGCGGCCGACGCGCCCCTGGCGCAGCTCGTGGGGCGGTGGCCACGCTACGAGGGCGTCGTCGTGATCGCCGGCTACGGCGCGGCGGCCTGGGCGGGTGCGCGGCTGCTCGGCCCCGCCGCCGACGAACGACGCCTGCGTTGGGCGGGGGCCGCGACCGCCGTCGCCTCGATCGTCCTGGGCATCGTCTCGGCGCTCGAGGCGACCGGCCTGCGCCCGCTCGGCGGCGACGTCTCCAGGCCGGGCGCTCTGCTCGGCAACGCCTCCGACCAGGGCGCCGCCGGGCTCCTGCTGCTCGCACTGCTCGTCGTGCCCGCCGTCCGCCGCCCGAACGCCCTGCTGGTCTCGGGCGCGATCGGCGCCGGCGTCACGGTGGTCGTCTCGGGCTCGCGCGGCGCCGTGCTCGGTGCGCTGCTCGCACTCGCCGTGGTGGTCGCGGTCGAGCTGGTCCGGGCCCCGACGCCGCAGGCCCGGGTGCGGGCGGCCGCCTTGCCCGCGGGCGCTGCCGCCGCGCTCGCGGTCGCCGCCCTCGCGGTACCGGCCACACGGGCGCGGCTGCTCGGGGCCGACGAGCTCGCGACCGCCACGGTCTCCGGTCGCCGGGACCTGTGGGGCTCCACGGCGAGCCTCGTCGCGCACCACCCGCTCCTCGGGGTCGGGCCTGGCGGGTTCGTCGACGCCCTGCCCCAGTTCCGCTCGGCGGCGTGGACGGCGACGAGCGACCCGCGCTCGGTCGCCGACTCGCCGCACTCGTGGCCACTGCAGGCCGCGGCCGCCGGCGGGCTCCCCATGCTCGTCGTCGCCCTCACGCTCGCCGCAGCCGTCCTCGTCATCGGTGTGCGCCGCGTCCGCGCACAGCCACCCGGCCCGAGGTCCGACCTCCTCGCGGGCGCACTCGCCGCGGCCTGCGGTTACGGGGTCGCGCTGCTCACGCACTTCACCGGGCCCGGGACGACGCCACTGGCGGCCTTCGCGTGCGGCGCCCTCGTGTCTGCTGCACCCCACGGGCCGGCTCGACGCGCGATCGGCGCACTCGTGCCCGCAGCCGTCGTGCTCGCCGTGCTCGTCCCCGCCGTGGTTGCCGAGCCCGTCCTCGCCGCCGCGGTCCGCGACGCCGCGGGCGGGAACGTCACGCAGGCGGACGCCCGGTTCCACCTGGCGTCGACGCTGCGGCCGTGGGACCGCGACGTCGCGCTCGTGGCGTCGACCACGTTCGACGCCGGCAGCCGTGCCGGGGACGCCGCCTCGGCGGAGGCAGCCCTGCGCTGGGCGCAACGGAGCCTCCGGGCCGCGCCCACCTCCACCGAGGCGGCCCGTGCGGCGGCCACGGCCAGGCTCACGCTCGAGCAGCCGCAGGCAGCTCTCGACCTGCTCGACGCCCCGCTCACGCTCGACCCGGCCGATGCCTCGTTGCTCCTGCTCCGGGGCCTGGCGCTGGCCCAGCTGGGCAGGCTCGACGAGGCCGTGGGGCCGCTGGTCGCGGCGACGCACAACGCTCCGACGGCACCCACCGCGTGGCGCCTGCTCGCGCGCGTCTACGAGGCCCAGGGCGACCTCGAGCGGCGCGACGACGCGCTCGCACGCTCCGGTTCTCCCTGACGGGGTGCACGAAGGTACGACGAGGCCGGCGACGCGTACGTGCGTCGCCGGCCTCGTCGGTCGATCAGCCGGCCGCGACCTGCCGCAGCACGTACTGCAGGATGCCGCCGTTGCGGT
>JBCECL010000015.1:23884-47364 GCA_039207135.1 Brevundimonas sp. | reverse complement strand
TCGTTGGTTGCGCCATGCTCGGTGCGGCCTACCTGACATTGCTAGTCGCCGGGTTCCCCGACGAGGGCCTGGCAAGCAACATCGCGGTAGGACTGGTCGGGCTCGGGATCGTGCCGATCGTCATTGGCGTGGGTTCACTCCTGTACAGCCTTCGGATGGGAGCTTGCATCCGCCGGTTCCCGTGGCAGACGTTGCAGGTCAGGCAGGAGTTGCTCTCGTGGGGTGGTTCACCGGCCGTGGCTTTGGGTCCCGATGGTGAGCACGTGCTCTTCCTCGTTGCCATCCGGCCGCGCTGGGAGACCTTCGAAGGCTTCGAGACGTTGCTCTTCGCGGGAGATCCTGACCGCCGTGGCGTCGTAAGTACCCCGCGTGGGGATCTGGTGTGGGTGCGGCGACCGCGGGGCGAGTGGTATCGGCGTCACCTACAGCGGCGAGTTTCGAAGTTGAATCGCAGCTGAGCGAACCACGCCTCGGGCTTCGCAAACTCAACGCGCCGGCTCCGGCCACCTACTTGTTCTTCGGGGGCTTCGGCGTGTGCTTCTGCCCGGGCCCCTTGCCCTTGCCGTGGCCCGGACCGTTCTGGTTGGTCGACGCCGCGTGCGAGGGCGTGGCCTTGGTCGTCGAGGTCGGCGGGCGCTTCGTCGCCGACGGTGTCGCGGCGGGAGAGGCGGACGGACTCGAAGCCGGTGCCTCGTCGCGCGCTGCCGTGACCAGCCCGGCGACGCGCGCGAGGGCCGCATCGATCTCCCGATAGCGCGCACCCGACACCTGTCCGGCATCGAGCGCGGCGTCGAGGTGAGTCTGGGTCGACGCGATCTTCGCGCGCGCGAGATCCCAGTTCTCGGCGCGCGCCGCGGTGGTGACGGCGAGCACGTCGGCCTGCAGGGTGTGCGCGGGGGACGCGTCGAGCTCGGTCTGACCGCCGCACCCGCTCAGGGTGAGGGCGAGCGAGCCGACGACGGCGCACGCCGCGACACGGACGCGCCTCACGGGGTCACGCTTTCCTGGAGCGTCGTCAGGGCGTCACCGAGCTCGCCTGGGACAGCTGGGTAGGACGGGAGGGGTGCTGACCCTGCGCCGCCCGAGTCGTCCTGGGCCGCGACGACTACGCCGGCGACCACGAGCGCGCCGACGACCGCCGCGGCTCCCCAGAGCAGGGGCCGGCGGCGCGCGCGGGAGGGCGCAGCGGCGTTCGGCACGACCTGGGTGGGAGGCACGGCGATCACTTCCGTGACCTGCGTCGCGTCGGGGCCGAGGGCCAGGCGCGCGAGTCTGTCGGCGACCTCGGCCGCCGTGGGGCGCTCGTCGGGGTCGTTCGCCGTCATCGCCGCGAGCAGACGTGCGAGATCCGGCGGCAGTCCGTCCGGTAGCGGTGGGGACGACGCGAGGCGCGCCGCGGCGGACTCGGAGAGCGTGCCCGCGAACGGCGCCTCTCCCGTCAGGCACTCGATCAGCACCAGGCCGAGGGAGTAGACGTCGCTCGTGGGACCGAGCGAGCTACCCATGACCTGCTCGGGGCTGAGATAGCGAACCGTACCGACCGTCACCCCCGTCTGCGTCAGCCTCGTGTCGCTCGACAGACGCGCGATGCCGAAGTCGGCGACCTTGACGACGGGGCCGTGAGCATCGGCGGCGACGAGGATGTTGCCGGGCTTGATGTCGCGATGAACGATCGCTTCCTCGTGCACCAGCGCGAGAGCGGTCGCGACCTGCTGGCCGATGCGGACAGACTCCTCGACCGGCATCGGACCGCTCCGCAGGCGATCGGCCAGGGTCGCGCCGTCCACGAGCTCCATCACGAGGTAGACCTCTTGTGAGCCGTCGCCGTCGTGGACCGCGCCGGCGTCGTAGAGCGTCACCAGGCCGGGGTGGCTCAGTGTCGCCAGGATGCGGATCTCGGCGGAGTGCCGCAGCAGGTCGTCGGCGTCGTCGGAGACCGGCGGGAAGAGCTTGATGGCCACGTCGCGTCCGAGCAGGAGGTCGTGCGCACGATGGACGACGGCCATCCCGCCGCGGCCGACGACGCCGTCGAGACGGTAGCGGTCCCCAAGAACGCGCGGCCGCGCCGGCGGCGTCGCGGGGCCCGAGGTCGGGACCGTCTCGCGCGGGTGCTGGGACATGTGAGTCGACGTTAGGCGCGGGGGCTGCCCGGTGCATGTTGACGCCGACGTACCGGGGGCCCGGCCGGGAGGTCGACCAGAGATTCACCCGATCTGCCTAGTGCATCGCGCTCTACCCTGGAAGTCTCGGCCGCTAGGGGGTGGCCGGTGGCAGAAGGAGGGCGCGATGAAGCGCTCGTTGTCTTACCTCGCTGTGCTCGTCGTTCTGGCCGCGTTCCTCGTGGGCCCGACGTCCGCCGCCTCTGCTGCGCCGTACTGCGGCATCACGTGGGGGTCGGCCGCGAAGACCGCGCCGGGGCTCTCCAGCGCGCCGGTCACGAACGTCCGCACCGGTCGTGCCACGTGCTACGACCGACTGGTCGTCGACATCGCGGGGAAGGCCGGTGGCTTCCGCGTGGCGTACGTGAGCCAGGTGCGCGCCGAGGGATCGGGCGTCGCGATCCCGACCCGGGGCGGCGCGCGGCTGCAGATCACGGTCCACGACCCCGCGTACAGCCCCAGTGGCACGCCCACGTACTCGCCACCAAATCCGCGTGAGCTGAGCAACGTCAGCGGCTACCGCACGTTTCGGCAGGTCGTGTGGGCCGGCTCGTTCGAGGGCTACACGGACGTGGGACTCGGCGTACGGGCGCGGCTGCCGTTCCGGGCGTTCGTGCTCGCAGGCCCCGGCACCGGCTCACGCCTGGTGATCGACGTCGCGCACAAGTGGTGACGCGACAAGTCGCCGGGAGTTCGTGCACCGCCCTCCGCCGGCCACCGGCTCTAGAGTCACGGTGTGTCCAGCGCCCACGAGCCGGAGGAGCTGCCCGACGGCTCGCTGCGCGATGCCGACGGCGTGCTCTATCGCCGCACCCCTCGACGAGTGACGCGCAGCCTTGGCCGTGAGCTCATCGCTGCCGGCGCCGTCGTGGTGACCGACGTCTACCCCGACGGGCTCTGTTTCCACCACGGCGATGCGGCACGCGAGACCTGGCAGCAGATCGAGCCGGCACTGGTCACCGGGCGTCGGCCGCGCGTGCGCGACATCCAGTGGGTTGGTCACGTCTGGGAGTCCGACGACGGGCTGGTGCTGCTCCGGTTCGACGGACAGCACTAGAGCCTCCCGCACCGCAGCGACCAGTCGCGCATGCCCGTGCCGCGCACCCTCGACGCATAGGCTCCAGGCATGCCCACCGTGCTGCTCGTCCGTCACGGCCGCACGACCGCCAACGCCCAGGGCATCCTCGCGGGTCGCGCCGTCGGCGTGCGGCTGGATGCGGAGGGTCGTCGCCAGGCCGAACGTGCGGCCGAGCGGATCGGGGGGGTTCGGCTCGCCACGGTCGTCACGAGCCCGCTCGAGCGGTGCCGCCAGACGGCCCGCATCCTGCTCGAAGGCCAGGAGCGCGCCGCGGACCTGGTCGTCGACCGTGGGATCACCGAGTGCGACTACGGCGAGTGGCAGGGCCGCCTGCTGCGCGACCTCGCGCGCGAGCCGCTGTGGTCGGTCGTGCAGTCGCAGCCTTCGGCGGCCACGTTCCCGGGCGGGGAGTCGCTCGCGGCGATGCAGGCGCGCGCCGTCGCCGCGATCCGGCGCCACGACGCCGCCGTGCAGGCGGAGTCGGGGGACCGCGCGGTGTGGGCTGCCGTCACCCACGGCGACATCATCAAGTCCGTGGTCGCGGACGCGCTTGGCATGCACCTCGACCTGTTCCAGCGGATCTCGATCGGTCCCGCATCCATCTCGGTCGTGCGGTACGGCCCGCACCGGCCGGAGGTCGTCGCGACGAACTCGGACTCGGGTGACCTCGCGTGGCTCGGCGATGCCGCGGCGGCAGGTGACGCGCCCGTCGGCGGCGGCGACGGGGGCGCGCACGACGAGAGTCACGGGACGAACGCGCCGGATTGAGCCTGACCGTGTCGCAGGGCGCTCCTACAGTGGTCCCATGCCCACTCTCACGCACGAGTTCGACTGGCCGGACCGGGTCGTCGTCGGGACCATCGGCAGTCCCGGAGCCCGCACGTTCTACCTGCAGGCACGCGCCGGTGCGCGCACGGCGAGCGTCGTGCTCGAGAAGGAGCAGTCGGCGGTGCTGGCCGAGATGATCGACCGGCTGCTGGACGAGGTCATCGCGCAGTCGGACGGCAACCACAGCATCCCGACGGTCGTCCCGGCCGAGCTCGTCGACGACGAACCGCTCGACCTGCCGCTCGTCGAGGAGTTCCGCACCGGCTCGATGAAGCTCAGCTGGGATCCGCGCACGGCCCAGGTGGTCGTCGAGGCGTACCCGATCACGGACGCCGAGACCGACGACGCCGACGACGAGCCCGAACCTGCCGAGGTGTTCCTGGTGCGCATGCCCGTCGGCACGGCCCGGGCGTTCGTGCAGCGCACGCGTCTGGTCGTCGGTTCGGGCCGGCCCCCGTGCCCTCGCTGCGGTGCGCCGATGGACGCTGACGGTCACGTGTGCGCGCTCCCCGAGGACTCGTGACGGCTGAGCTCGCAGGCGGCGACGCCGAGCTCGAGGTCGTCGGGCGCATCCGGGTCGCGTCCAACGCGACCTTCCGTGCGCGCATCGACGACGTCGACGTCGTCTACAAGCCCGTCGCGGGCGAGCGGCCGTTGTGGGACTTCCCGGACGGCACGCTCGCCGCGCGGGAGGTCGCTGCCTACCTGGTCTCGGAGGCGACGGGGTGGCACCTCGTGCCTCGCACCTGGTTGCGCGACGGTCCGCTCGGCGTCGGCATGGTGCAGCTCTGGCAGGACGAGGACCCGGCGCAGTCGCCCGTCGACCTCGTGCCGGTGCGATCCGTCCCGGCGGGGTGCCGGGCGGTGCTCACGGGGCTCGACGGCGACGACCGCCCGGTCGCCCTCGTGCACGAGGACTCGCCGGCGCTGCGCCGCATGGCCGTCTTCGACGCGATCGTCAACAACGCCGACCGCAAGGGCGGCCACGTCCTGCCGCTCGCGGACGGGCGCCGTCTCGGCGTCGACCACGGCGTGACGTTCCACGTCGAGCCCAAGCTCCGCACGGTGCTGTGGGGCTGGCTGGGCGAGAGCCTCGATGCGGGCGAGCGCGACGGGATCGCGCGGGTCCGCGCAGGGCTCGACGCAGACCTGGGCCGCGCGCTCGCGCCGCTGCTGACCCCGGACGAGCTCGAGGCGCTGGCCGACCGGTGCGACTCCCTGCTGACCGACGGCAGGTTCCCTGCTCACCACGGAGACATGCCAGCCGTGCCCTGGCCGCTGTTCTGAGGACTGCCGTTCAGAGCCGCTCAGCGCATCCGGTGCGGGCCGGCGAGCGGGTCGTCGTCGCCCCACCGCCCGAACGCGCCGTTGCTGCGTGAGTCGAGGTAGGAGCCGACGACGGCCGCGCCGAGCTCGTCCAGCTCGGGGGCGACGACCGTGCCTCCTACCCGCCGCGCCATCGCGTCGACGAACCGAGCCAGGCCGGGGTCGTCGCCGAGGCGGAAGAACGTGATGCGCGCGCCCAGGCGGGCCGAGGCGTCGAGCTCGCGGACCGAGAACGCGATCGTGGCGGGGTGCGGCGGGTAGTCGAAGAAGATCTCGCCGCCGGGCTCGAGGTGTGACGTCGGCTCCCCGTCGGTCACGACGAGCAGCACGGGCTGGGCGTTCGGGTGCTTGCGGAAGTGGCGGTTGGCGAGCAGGAGCGCGTGGTGCAGGTTGGTGCCCTTGTCCCAGCGGGCGTCCAGCCCGACGAGCTCCTCGATCGGCATGACCGAGGCCGTCCGCCCGAAGGCGATGAGCTGCAGGTCGTCGCCGCGGAACCGGCTGGTCACCAACGTGTGCAGCGCGAGCGTCGTGCGCTTCATCGGCACCCACCGCCCGTCCATGGCCATCGAGAACGAGGTGTCGACCAGGAGGGCGACGCAGGCCTGCGTGCGCGCCTCGGTCTCGGCGACCTCGACGTCACCGATCTCGATCGCGAGCTGCCCACCCTGTCGGTGCGCAGCCGCTCGGCGCGTGAGCGCGTTCGTGAGGGTGCGCGTGACGTCCCACGGCTCGGTGTCGCCGAACGCCCACTCGCGAGTCGCGCCTGACGGCTCGCCGGCGGTGCCCGTCCGGCGGACGTCGTGCCCGCCGGTCCGTCCCGACATGGTCTCGGCGACCGCTCGCAGGATCTCCTTGCCGAGCGTGCGCATGGCCTGCGGCGTGAGTGCGAGGCGCCCGTCCGTGTCGCGGCGCAGGACGCCGGACCTGCGCAGCTCGCGCTCGAGGCGCTGCAGCGTGCGGGCGTCGACGACTGCATCGGCGCCGAGCTGGCGGGCCAGCGCGTCGAGGTCGAGGTCGTCGAGCTCGGAGCCCCGGTACGACTGCGCGAGCTGCTCGGCGAGCGCGTCGAGGTCGGCCAGGTCCTGGAAGACGCCCGTCCCGTCGCCGAGCCCGAGCCCGTTCGGTCCCGACATGCGCGTCGAGCCCGACCAGTCCTCACCCGGCCGCAGCGCGCGCAGGTTCGCGTCCATCTGCGCGAGCGCGTCCATGAGCGCGGGGGAGCCGAACGCCTGCTGGGCGAGCGCGTCGAGCTCGGCGCGCTGCTCGGGGCTCATCGAGTTGCGCATCCGCTGCGCCGCGGCCGCGCGCTGCGCCAGGGAGTCGAGCAGCTCCTCGACCGAACCGGGCTGGTCCGGGAAGTAGTCGCCGTGCTCCGCCATGAACTCGTCGAACTGCTGGGTCGTGTCCTCGCCGCGGCGATGGGCGTCGAGCAGGTCGTTCAGGTCCGACAACATGCGCTGCAGGGCCGCGCGGTCCTCGTCGTCCGCGCCCTCGAGCGCCTGCTTCAGCCCGGCGAAGTGCTGGTCGAGCAGCTCGCGTCCCAGCAGGTCCTTGATCTTCTCGAAGTCCGCGCGCGCCTGCTCGCTCTGCCACGCGTAGTCGTTCAGCTCGGCGACCGCGGCAGCGGGGGAGGCGGGCAGGTTGTCGAGCAGCAGCTCGGCGAGCGCGCGGTCGCCGTCGTCGAGGTCGACGTCGCGGGCGAGCTGCTTGCGCTCGGCGAGCACGGCCCGGTCGAGCAGCTCCTTGACCTCGCGGAGCGTGCCGTCCAGGTTGTGCTCCCGCGTCAGGGCGCGTCGGCGCTCGGCGACCCGGCGCGCGAGCTCGTCGAGCCCGACCTGTTCGCGACCACCCCGACGCAGGAACTCCCGCATCGCGGACTCCGCGGACGAGCCGGCCATGACGTCGTCGCCGATCGCGCGCAACGCCTCGGCGAGGTCGACGGGTGGCGCGAGCGGGTCGGGCCCGTCCACGTACGCCGTGTAGCGCGCGCGGTGCGTCAGCCGCCGGTTCGACCGGACCACCTCAGTGCCTAGCCATAGATCGTCTCGCCGTCGCCCTGCTCCTTGCTGAGCCGCCGCGCGAGGTAGAGGCCCTCGAGCGCGAGCTCGATCGCACCGGCTCGCTCGCCCTCGTCGACCGCGCCCAGCCGCGCGCAGATCTCGTCGTAGACCTCGGACTCGCCGAGCGGCGGCAGGGCGGCGAGCACGTCGCGCGCGGTGACCTGCTCGCCCGTGCTGACCATCGCGCCACCCTGGATCGCGTCCACGAGCAGGTCGAGGTCGACGCCGCGCAGGTGCGCTCGCACGGTCTCGGCGGTCGCGGTGCGCAGCAGGTGGTCGAGGATCTGGTCCTCGCGCCCCTCCTCGCCCGCCTCGAACTCGATCTTGCCGGCAAGGACGTCGACGGCCGCCTCCAGGTCGACCGGGCGTGCGACCGCGCGGGCCTCGCCCTGCCGCGCGGCGCGGTGCAGGGCCGCGGCTGCGACCGTCTCGGCGCCCGCGATCGTGAACCGCGCGCTGACGCCGCTGCGCTGGTCGACGGCGCTCGACTCGCGCAGCGCACGCGTGAAGCGGGCCAGGATCTCGATGAGGTGGTCGGGCACGGCCGCGACGAGCGCGGCCTCCTGGCGCACGACGGCGATCTCGTCGGCGAGCTCGATCGGGTAGTGCGTGCGGATCTCGGCGCCGAACCGGTCCTTGAGCGGCGTGATGATGCGGCCGCGGTTCGTGTAGTCCTCCGGGTTCGCGCTCGCGACCACGAGCACGTCGAGCGGCAGCCGCAGGACGTACCCGCGGATCTGGATGTCGCGCTCCTCCATCACGTTGAGCAGCGAGACCTGGATGCGCTCCGCGAGGTCGGGCAGCTCGTTGATCGCGACGATGCCGCGGTGGCTGCGGGGCACGAGACCGAAGTGGATCGTCTCGGGGTCGCCGAGCGCCCGACCCTCGGCGACCTTCATGGGGTCGACGTCGCCGACGAGGTCCGCGACGCTCGTGTCCGGGGTGGCGAGCTTCTCGACGTAGCGCTCCTCGCGCGGCCGCCACGCGACGGGCAGGTCGTCGCCGAGCTCGGCCGCTCGCCGGATGCTCGCCGCGGTGATGGGCTCGTAGGGGTGCTCGCCGATCTCCGAGCCGGCGATCACCGGTGACCACTCGTCGAGCAGACCCACGAGCGTGCGCAGCAGGCGGGTCTTGCCCTGGCCGCGTTCGCCGAGCAGCACGATGTCGTGGCCCGCGAGCAGCGCCCGCTCGAGCTGCGGGATCACCGTGGACTCGAAGCCGTGCAGGCCGGGCCAGGGATCTCGCCCCTCGCGCAGCGCGGCGAGCAGGTTGTTGCGGATCTCGTCCCGAACGCTGGTCTGCACGTGCCCGGAGGCACGCAGCTCCGCGACGGTCGAAGCGGCTGGATGCGTCATCCGATCGAGCGTAAGCCTGCTCGCGCCAAGTGGGGCACTAGACGGCCGCGTCGAACTCCGCCAGCGCAGCGGCGCGCAGGGTCTCCGTGGCGGCCGCGACCCGCTTGGCCTGCCGCGCCCGCGTGCCCGACAGGGTGCTCACGCGGCCCATGAACGCGAGCTCGTCCGCGACGGTTCGCTGCCTGGAGGCCAGGGCGCGGTTGGCCCGCGCCACCTTGGCGTCCCAGAGCGCGACGAGCTCGGCTCGCTGCGTCTCGCGTGACGGGTCCATGCCGGTCCTGGGTGCGGCGGCCGGCCAGCCCGGCCCACGGTGGTGCGTCCAGGCTAGTCGGCCGGTCGCGCCCGACCACCTGAGTGCCCGTCAGCAGCCGCCTCCGCAGCGGGTCCGGCTGTTGACACCGGCGCGCGCGAGGACGACGTTGGGGTCGTTCGCGAAGCGACCAGCGGGAGGACGGTGAGGTTCCCATGGCGATCTTTGCTCGCATCGGTGCGATCAAGGGCGAGTCGCAGGACGCCAGGCACCCGGACCAGATCGACGTGCTGTCGTGGTCGTGGGGCCTGTCGCAGCCAGCCACGCCGGGCAGCCACGGCGCCGGCGGGGGCGGGGGAGCCGGCAAGGTGAGCTTCCGCGACCTCACCTTCGTGCACCACCTCGACAAGGCGTCGCCGCTGCTCATGAAGGCGTGCGCCACCGGTGAGCACATCAAGGATGCTGTGCTCACCGCCCGGAAGGCAGGCAAGGGGCAGCAGGAGTTCCTGGTCATCAAGATGAGCGACGTCCTCGTCACGGGGGTCTCGACGGGGGTGAACGTCGAGACCGGTGCCGTGATCGAGAGCGTCGAGCTGTCGTTCGGGAAGGTCGACCTCGAGTACAAGCCGCAGAAGGCGGATGGCTCGCTGGACGCCGGGGTCCACTTCGCCTACGACCTCAAGACGCAGAAGGCGACCTAGCCGCGCGTGTGCTCGCGCTCGAGCTTCGCGCCCTCGATGTCGACGTCGGGCACGACCCGGGAGAGCCAGCGGGGCAGCCACCAGGCGCCGCTCCCGACGAGGTGCATGAGCGCCGGGATGATGAGCATGCGCACCAGGAACGCGTCCACGAGGATGCCGAACGCCAGGGCGAAGCCGATCGGCCGGATCATCGCCGAGTCGGAGAAGATGAAGCCGCCGAACACGGAGATCATGATGATCGCCGCGGCGGTGACCACGGACCGTCCGGCCCGGAAGCCCTGCGCGACGGCCAGCCGGGCCGGGGCACCGTGCGCGTACGCCTCGCGCATGCCGGACCCGAGGAAGAGCTGGTAGTCCATCGCGAGGCCGAACAGGATGCCGAGCAGGATCGTCGGCAGGAAGTTCAGGATCGGACCCGGGTGGTCCACGCCGAAGACGGGCGACAGCCAGCCCCACTGGTAGATCGCGACGACGCCGCCGATCGCGGCGAAGTAGGACAGGATGAAGCCGAGCGTCGCGATGACCGGCACGAACAGCGACCGGAACACGATGATCAGGATGATCATCGACAGCCCCACGACCACGCCGAGGTAGAGCGGCAACGCGTCCGACAGCTTCGCGGAGATGTCGATGTTCCCGCTCGCGGCGCCGGCGACACCGAGGACCGTCCCGTCCTCGAGGGGCGACGAGTCGCGCAGGTCGTTGACCAGCTGCTCGGTCGACTCGGCGGTGGGTCCCTCGGCCGGGATCACCTGGAACGCGAGCACGGTGCGGTCGGTCGAGGTGGCCGCCGGGGCGACCGCTGCGACGTCGTCGTGCGCGGCGATCTGCTGCGCGATGTCCAGCTGGACGCCGACGAGCTCGTCCTGCGACGGTGCCTGCGGGAGCTTGGCGACCACGAGCAGCGGACCGTTCGCGCCCGGGCCGAACTTCTCGGCGACGGTCGTGTACGCCCGGTACGTCGTCGAGTCGGGCGTGTCCGTCGAGCCGTCGGGAAGGTTGATCCGCAGGCTCAGCGAGGGGATCGCGACGACGAGCAGCGCGACGACGCCGATCAGGACGCGACCGACCGCTGACCAGGTCGACATCGGGCGGATCGGCTTGGACGTCGACACCGCCACCGTCGGCGCCGATCCCGCTTCGGACGCGGGGCCGGTCGAGGCGACCGCCGCGCGCTCCTTGCGGTTCAGGATCCGCGGGCCGATCAGCGACAGCAGTGCGGGCGTGAGCGTGATGGCGACGAGCACGGCGATCGCGACGCACGCCGCCCCGACGGTGCCCATCATCCCGAGGAACGGGATGCCCGTGACGTTGAGGGCCAGCAGCGCGATGACGACGGTGGTGCCGGCGAAGACGACCGCGTTCCCGGAGGTGCCGGTCGCCAGCGCGATCGACTGCCGCACGGCATAGCCGTGCTTGAGCTGGATGCGATGCCTGTTCACGATGAACAGCGCGTAGTCGATCCCGACCGCGAGGCCGAGCATCACGCCGAGGATCGGCGTGACCGACGACATGGCGACGGCGCCGGACAGCGACAGGGCCCCCAGCGCGCCCACGCCGACGCCCACCAGCGCGGTGAGCAAGGGCAGGCCGGCGCCGATGAGCGTCCCGAGCATCACGAAGAGCACGACGGCGGCCACGACGAGGCCGATGACCTCTCCCGGACCGACGACCTCGGGCGGCTCGTTCGCCAGGGTCGAGCTGAAGTCGACCTGCACGCCGTCGATGTCGGCGACGCCGTCGGTGAATGTCGCGATCACGGCGTCCTTGGTCTCCTGGGAGACGTCGAGCGCCGAGCCCTCGAGCACGACGGTCGCCACGGCCGCGCTGCCGTCCTCCGAGACCGTCGAGATGCCCGACGCGAGGTCCGCCAGCGCCTGACCCTGCTCGACCTTCGCGGCCTGCGCCTCGAGCTGCGCCTCCTGCGCGTCGAGCGCGTCCTGCTGCTGCTTCAGCTCCGCGCGGCCCGCGTCGATCTGCGCCTGCTGCTTCTCGCGCACGCCCTGCGGTGCGCTGTGCTCGTCCAAGGCGTCGAGCTGCGCCTGGCTCTCGTCGAGCTGCGCGGAGGCGTCGTCGATCTTCTTCTGCCCTGCGGCGATCTGGTCCTTCCCGGCGTCGATCTGGGTCTTCGCGTCGGCGAGCTGCTGCTCCTGCGCGGCGCGCGTCGCCTGGGTCGTGAACGGGTCCACGACCGTCTCGACGCCGTCGACGGAGTCCACCTTGGTGATGACGTCGCTGATCGCCGCCTGCTGTGCGGGCGTGAACGCGGAGCCGTCCTCGGTGCTGAGCACGACCGAGGCCGTCGCGCCGGCGGCCGCAGGGATCTCCTTGGCCAGCTGGTCGGTCACCTGCTGGGTCGGCGTGCCCGGGATGGAGAAGCTGTCGGTGAGCGTGCCGCCGGCGACGACGAACGCGCCGGCAGCCACGACGAGCACGACGATCCAGCCCGCGACGAACCGCCACGCGTGGCGAGCTGCGGCCGCACCCAGTCGGTACAAGAACTCAGCCATCGTGGTCTTCCTGTTCGAAGTGGGAGCCCGCCTGCGGCGTGACCGACCCCGAGAGGCAGGTGGCCGTCGTCCCCGGACAGTAGATGCAGATTGCACTCAGTGCAATCTGGGTCGGTCAGGCCAGGATGTTCACGGCACGCGCGAGCACCACGGCGAACGTCGCGAGCGCCACGATCGACTCCCACGCCATGAGCATCTTCGCGGTGCGGGTCAGCGGCATGGTGTCGGTGGGGGAGAAGGCGATGAGGTTGGTGAACGACAGGTACAGGTAGTCGAGGAAGCGCGGCTGCCAGCCGTCGAACTCGTCGGAGTACTCGCGGATCGCGTCCTGCGTGAACCAGAACGAGAACAGCTCCACGTCCGGCAGCGCGCGGCCGTCCGGGCCGCCCCTGTCCAGCTGCCAGAACATCAGCGCGAACCCGACCGTCAGGACGACGAGGATCTGCGCCCCTTCCGCCAAGAGCTGCTGGACGCTGACCGGATGCACCTCGATCACGTCGGCGATCATCAGGACCGCGGACGACGTGGCCGAGACGATGATCACGAGCGCCAGGGCGTACCGCACGCGGCCGGCATGGCGGCGGCGCATCCCGAGCAGCCCGTCGCCGACGGCGAGCACCAGGCAGAGCGCGACCTCCACGATCGGCGCCAGCAGCGGGGGGCCCAGCACGATGCGGTCGCGCATGAGCAGCTGCGCGGCCAGCGCGACGAGCACCGCCGCGAGCGGGGCCAGGCGCGTGCTCGGCGTCGCGTACGGCCGGTCGTCCGGTGCGTCGCTCACGGGTGCCCTCGTTCGGTTCGTCGGCGGGTGCGGCGAACACGACCTTGGCACAGCTCGCACCGGCCTGGCCATGGACGACGGACGCGCCACCATCGTGACGATGGTGGCGCGTCCGGGGTGGTGCTGCCGGTCAGGACCGGGTGGTCACTTGACCGTGATGACGACCTTCTTCGACCAGGCGGACGCCTTCACGGTCGACGAGCCGAGGTAGCGGACGACGACCGTGTGCTTGCCAGGCTTGAGCTTGGTGAGCGTGACGGTGATCTTCCCCTTCTTGGAGGCCTTGAGGACCACGTTGGTGACCTTCTTGTCGACCTTGACCGTGACCTTGCCGGTGGGCGTGACGCCCTTGACGGCGACGGTGACGTTGACCTTCGCGGTCGCGACCTTCGCCTTC
Source organism: Brevundimonas sp. (assembly GCA_039207135.1). GTDB lineage: Bacteria > Actinomycetota > Actinomycetes > Actinomycetales > Cellulomonadaceae > Cellulomonas. The sequence goes on along the minus strand of JBCECL010000015.1, from coordinate 33,919 downwards.
GTGGCCTTGACCGTGCTCTTGACGGCCTTGACCGACGACTTCGACGTCGCCTTCGCGACCTTGGCGGTCGCCGCGGAGGTGAAGGCGTTGATCGTGTGACCGGCCAGCACGGGCGTGACGGTCACGTTGATGGCCTTGCCGACCTGGCTGGCACCGGGCACGAACGTGGACTTCGTCGCGCCGGCGATCTTCTTGCCGTTGGCGGTCCACTGGTACGTGAACGACGTCGGCTTCGGGTTCCACGTGCCGGCGTGCGCCCGCAGCGTGCCGCCGACGACGGCGGTGCCGGTGATCGCGGGGGCGACGGAGAGCACGGGCGCGTCACCCGGCAGCACGTCGCCGATCGTGAACGGGAATCCGCCGAAGAAGCGCATGATCTCGCTGCTGTAGAACGCGATGCCGGTGCCGACACCCATGTCGTAGCCCGGAGCCGTGACGATGGAGACGACGCCGAGAACCTGGACGCCCCGCAGCGAGCTCGTGATCGGGAGCGACGGCCCCGTGCCGACGACTCGAGCCGATCCGGAGGTGGCGATGTCGAGAGCAACCCAGTAGTACGTGTACTTCGTGCCCGCGCTCTTCGAGAGCGGAGCGGCAGCGCCGTCGAGCGTCGTGTGGGCGCGCAGCGTGTCGCCGACCTTGAGGGTGCCGCCGTCGCTGGTGACCGTCGTGTAGACCGTCGAGGCCGAGAGCTCGTCGCTCCGCACAGCAGCGGTCAGGTTCACCGTCAGCGTGGACGCGCCGACCGCGGGAGTCAGGCCGATGCGCTCTGCCGAGACGGAGTCGACGCCGTGGCTGCCCTTGACCGTGATGACGTACGGCGTCGGCTGCAGACCGTGCAGCGTGACTCCCGTCGCGTCGACCGTCGTCGCCCCGACCTCGCCGAGCCCGGGTCCGCCGAAGCCGCCGGACGCGACCGGCGTCGCGTCGACCGTGGCACCCGCGTCGATCCCCGTGAGGTTCACCCGGACCGGGGTGCTCTTCTTCGGCGTCGCGGTGATCGTCGTCGACGTGGCCGTCGCGGGCACGGAGAACGTGCCGGCGCCGCCGCTCGTCGGCGGAGCCGAGACGGCACCGCCGAGGAACTGGTCGTAGTAGTCACCGTTGGCCTGGGTGGCTGCGGTGTAGAGCACGCCCGGTGCGACTGTGAAGGAGGCTGCACCCGAGACGACCGTCGAGCTGGCGACCGGCGTCCACATCGTCAGGCCCGCGTAGTCGACCGCGGCCATGAGCATCGCCGCCGAGCCGTTCGCCGCACCGGTGACCTTCAGGGTCAGGGGCTTGGTGTCGAGCTGCGACGTGAGGTTGACCCCGGTCGCGCCGGCGGAGACGATCGCGGCGACCATGGCCTTGCCCTGGTAGCGGAAGAGGCTGCCGTCGAGGTCGATCCGGTAGCACTGCCCCGGGTAGGCGGGGAACGACCACGTCCCGTCGGCAGCGGGCGTGACGCTCAGCTCGCTCCCGCTGATCGAGGTGTGCGTCGCGTCGCAGGTGATCCGGACGTACGAGACGTCGGTGCTCGCGTCGGGGGCGCCGGTGGTCGTCGCCACCTTGCCCTGGATCGTCGAGGTCTGGCCGGGGTCGACGGCGACGGCACCGGGCGCGGCGACGACGCCGGTCAGGCCGGCCGCGACGGCGGCGGCGACCGCAAGGGCGACGATGCGGCGGGGCCGCACGTGGCTCTGGGATGAAGACATGGATGCTCCAGTCGGCTGGTGAGGTGTGGCGCGGTCTCGGTCGGCGGTTCGCGGTGCTGGCACGCGGTCCGACCTGGCGTGGCGCGGACCGAGGCTCTGCGAACCACCTGGTCCGGGGGCCGCGAGACCGGACGATAGTTGCTGCGGGCCTCGTTCCCGGGCCGGACATCCGTCGTCGCGACGGACTTCACCCGTCGATGCACCCGACCGGGCGAGCGGTGCGGACACGCAGGTCAGTGGCGTCGATCTGCGCCCCTGGGATCTACCCTCTGCACATCGGAGCGACGGAGCTCCGGGCAGGAGTGGACGTGAGCACGAGCGCGCAGCACGCGGCCGTCGGGCTGCCCCCCGGATTCCGCTTCGGGACGAGCACCGCGTCCTACCAGATCGAGGGCGCTTCCACCGCGGACGGCAAGGGCCCGAGCATCTGGGACACCTTCACGGCCGAGCCCGGCCGGATCGTCGACGGGACGACCGGTGACGTCGCGTGCGACCACTACAACAGGTGGCCGCAGGACCTCGCGCTGCTCGAGCGCCTGGGCGCAGACGGGTACCGGTTCTCGATCGCCTGGCCGCGGGTCCAGCCCACCGGCTCTGGCCCGGTCAACGAGGCCGGGCTCGCGTTCTACGACCGGCTCGTCGACGGCATCCTGGAAGCCGGCGTGCAGCCGATGGCCACGCTGTACCACTGGGACCTGCCGCAGGCGCTCGAGGACCGCGGCGGCTGGCTCGACAGGGACACGGCCCTGCGGTTCGGCGAGTACGCCGCCGTCGTCGCGGACAGGCTGGGCGACCGCGTCGCGCAGTGGTGCCCGGTCAACGAGCCCAACGTCGTGACGATGAACGGTTACGCGCTCCGGGACCTGGCGCCCGCCCGTGGCCTGCTGTTCGACGCGCTCCCGGTGGCGCACCACCTGCTCCTCGGGCACGGCCTCGCGGTCCAGGCGCTGCGCGCGACCGCCTCGGGACAGGTCGGCACCGCGACGAACCACCAGCCCGCGTGGCCGTTGACCGACAGCGAGGCCGATCGGGCGGCCGCGGGATTCGTCGACGCCCTGTGGAACCGGCTGTTCGCCGAACCGATCCTGCTCGGGCGCTACCCGGACGAGTTCGCAGCCGCGATGCCCGGGCCGGTCGTCGAGGACCTCGCGCTGATCTCGCAGCCCCTCGACTTCTACGGCCTGAACTACTACAACCCGATCGGCGTGCGTGCGGCCCCCGAAGGTTCGCCCGTCCCGTTCGAGTACGACGAGGTCGGCGGCTACCCGACGACAGGGTTCGGCTGGCCGATCGTCCCGGCCGGGCTCACGCAGCTCCTGACCGAGCTCACGGCGCGCTACCCGGGCATGCCGCCCATCGTCATCACGGAGAACGGTGCCTCGTTCCCGACCGGCCCCGACGCCGCCGGCGTGGTCGACGACCAGGCGCGCATCGACTACCTCGACGCGCACCTGCGAGCCGTCGCGGACGCGATCGCCCAGGGCGCCGACGTGCGGGGCTACTACTGCTGGTCGCTGCTCGACAACTTCGAGTGGGCCGACGGCTGCACCCAGCGGTTCGGGCTCGTGCACGTCGACTTCGACACCCAGGTGCGGACGCCCAAGCGGTCGTTCGACTGGTACGCCGACCTCGTCCGGGCGCACCACGCGGGCACCCGATGAGCGCGACGACCGTCGCCCGCGCCCTCGCGGAGCCGATCGACCGGGTCCCGAAGCGTTGGGTGCTGTGGGTCGTGCTCGCGAGCGTCGGCCTGTGGTCGGGGTTCTTCGGCCCGATCCAGGTGCTCCTCGCCCAGCAGGCCGAGGCGATCTCGCCGGACCACAAGGAGGCGGTGCTCTCGCTGGTCACCGGAGTCGGCGCGGCCGTCTCGATGGTGCTCAACCCGGTCTGGGGAGCCTTCTCGGACCGCACGACCCTGCGCTGGGGCCGACGTGTTCCCTGGGTGGCGGGCGGAGCGGCCGGTGGCGCGGTCGCGATGGTGGTGCTCGCCAACGCGCACTCCGTGTGGCTCATGGTCGCGGGCTGGGCGCTTGCTCAGGCGGGGCTGAACGCCATGCTGGCTGCCATCACCGCGACGGTGCCCGACCAGGTGCCCGGACGGGACCGCGGCACGGTCGGCGGCGCAGTCGCGATCGCCCAGACGATCGGCGTGGTGGTCGGCTCGGGGATCGCGGCGGCCACGGGCAGCATCGCGGCCGGCTACCTGACCGTCGCGGCCGTGCTGATCGTGACGACGGCGCCGTACGCGCTGGGCTCGCGCGACGTGGCGTTGCCCGCCGACCTGCGCCCGCCGTTCGCCTGGGGCGCCTTCTGGCGCAGCTTCTGGGTGTCTCCGCGCCAGCACCCCGACTTCGGCTGGGCGTGGTTCACGCGCTTCCTGATGAACCTCGGCAACGCCTTCCTCATCCTCTACCTGCTGTACTACCTCAAGGACGACGTCGGCCTGTCCGACAAGGCGGCCGAGGACAGCGTGTTCACCCTGACCGCCGTGTACGGGCTCTTCACGCTGCTCACCGCGATGCTCGCGGGCTGGTGGTCGGACCGCGCGGGCCGACGCAAGGTGTTCGTGATCTGGTCCGGCCTCATCACGGCGGTCTCGCTGATGCTCTTCGCGCTCGTGCCGACGCTCACCGCCGCGTACGTCGCGGCCGTGATCCAGGGGATCGGGTTCGGCGCGTACACCGCCGTCGACTTCGCGCTCATCACCCAGGTCCTGCCCGGCGCCCAGGACCGCGGGAAGGACCTGGGCGTCATCAACATCGCGAACTCGCTGCCGCAGGTGCTGGCGCCCGTGCTCGCCGCGGGCGTGCTCGCCGTCGGCCTGGGCTACGTCGGCCTGTACGTCCTGGCCGCGGCCGTGAGCGTGCTCGGCTCCGTGCTCGTGGTGCGGATCAGGTCGCTGGCCTGAGTGCCTTCCCTGAACCGGTCTTCAGGCCCTTCAGGGGACCGTCGACGCGGGACCTCGGCAGTTCTAGGCTGGCTGGTGCCGACCGCGCGACGGTCGCGCGGCCCACTCTGGAGGAGCCATGCTCTCGGATCACGCCGCACTGCCATCCCTGGCCGTATCGGACCTGGAGAAGGCGCGCGAATTCTACGAAGGCACCCTGAAGTTCGTCGCCAACGACGGGTCTCCTGAGGGTGTCGTCTACCCGGCTGGTCAAGGCGGATTCCTCGTCTACCAGTCCTCCTTTGCCGGCACCAACAAGGCGACGGCCATCTCGTTCCAGGTGGGTGACGCGTTCGACGCCGAGATCGCCGAGCTGCGCGCTGCCGGAATCACCTTCCAGACCTTCGACGTCCCGGCCGAGTACGGCACGTGGTCCGACGACATCCTCGTCTCGGAGGCGATGCGAGCCGCCTGGTTCTCGGACCCCGACGGCAACATCATCAACCTGGAGACGGGCGGCGCCTGACCGTCCCACGGGCTCTTGCGCTGCGAGCACGCGGAGGTGCTCGCAGCGCGTAGAGTCCACAGCGGCGATCGGCTGGCGCGAACCCCGGGGGAGTAGGCATGAGTACCGTGCGTGCCCGCCCCTGGGTCGGTTCGGCCCCGACCGAGGTGGTCCTCGTCGCGGTCCACCCCGACCAGGACACGCGGGTGCTGCACACCGCGCGGGACCTCGCGGCGCGCGTGGGCGCCGGGCTCGTGTGCGCGTGGGTGGATCCGAGCAGGCGCGTCAGCCACCGCGAGCCCGACGGGACTCTCGACCTCAGCCCGATCGATCCCGATGCGGACGACGACCTCGGGCCGGTCGGCGCTGCGGACGAGCTCGCGGAGCGCATCGCCACGCACCTGTCCGACCAGCCGTGGCGGTTCGTCTACCTCGCGGGCGACGTCGTGCCCGAGCTGATCGCGCTGAGCCAGGCGTACGACGTGGTGCTCGTCGTCGTCGGCTCCCGACGTCCCGGCCTCGCGGGCTGGATGAACGAGGCGATCGGCGGCTCGGTCGCCGGGCGCCTCGCCCACACGCAGTCGATCCCGGTGGTCGTCGTCCCGCTGCCGGGGGACGGGCGGTGACGGCCCGGCCGCACCTCAACCCCGCACTCGTCGCCATCGTCGCCCTCGGTGGTGCGGCGGGCAGCGCCGCGCGGTACGGGGTGAGCCACGCGCTCCCGGCCCAGCACGGGTTCCCCGTGGGGACCTTCGTCGAGAACCTGGTCGGGGCGTTCCTGCTCGGCGTGCTCCTCGAGGCCCTCGCCAGGGCGGGCGCCGAGAACCGGACCCGGCGCGCGCTGCGGCTCGGCCTCGGGACCGGCGTGCTGGGCGGCTTCACCACCTACTCGGCGCTCGCGCTCGAGGTCGAGCGGCTGTGGTCGGCCGGGGACGTGGGCATGGCGATGGGCTACGGGCTCGCGTCGGTCGTCCTCGGCACCGCGACGGCGACCCTGGGCATCGTCGTCGGCGCCCGCGCCGGCCGACGCGCCGGCACCGGCGGTGGTGAGTCGTGATCGTCCTGCTCGTGAGCGTGCTCGGCGGTCTCGGCGCCGCGACGCGATTCATGTTCGACGGCTGGATGCGCGGCCGGTGGTCGACGGGCCTGCCCGTCGCGACCATCGTCATCAACGTCTCCGGCTCGCTGCTCATCGGCTTCCTCGCGGGCGGCCTCGCCGCCGGCGGGATCACCCCGAACGGGTACGTCGTCGCGGCGACGGGGTTCTGCGGCGGGTACACGACGTTCTCGACGGCCACGGTCGAGACGGTCCGGCTCGCGCAGACGGGCGCCTACCGCCGCGCGGTCGTGAACGCGTTCGGCACGCTCCTGCTCACGGTGCTCGCGGCCGCGGCCGGTGTCGCGATCGCGGGCGTCGCCTTCTAGCCCGTCCTCGACGGGTCGCGCGGCGCGCGGGCGCGCGGCGGTCCGGCTGTGTGCCGCTCGAGGTCTCGCCGGTCGCCCACCTGCGGCAGGATCGGGGCAGGCGACGAAGGAGGAGGCATGGAGCCCGCACTCGTGGTGGCAGCCGGTGTAGTCGTGGTCGTCGCGGTCAACGCGTGGGCCAAGCGGCTGGGGGTCGCGGCGCCGCTGATCCTCGTCGCGATCGGCGTGGCGGTCAGCTTCCTGCCGAGCGTGTCGAGCATCGAGATCGAGCCCGAGTGGATCCTCGCGGGCGTGCTCCCGCCGCTGCTGTACTCCGCGGCGGTGTCGATGCCCACCATGGACTTCCGCCGCGACTTCGGCACGATCGGCGGGCTGTCCGTGGCCCTCGTCGTGCTGACCTCGGTCGTCCTGGGCTACTTCTTCGCGTGGGTGATCCCGGACATCGGCCTCGCCACGGGCATCGCGCTCGGTGCTGTCGTGAGCCCGACCGACGCCGTGGCGACGTCGATCGTCAAGGGCCTCGGCGTCCCGCCCCGGGTCGTGACGGTGCTCGAGGGGGAGAGCCTGCTCAACGACGCGTCCGCGCTCGTCATCCTGCGTTCGGCCATCGCCGCGACGGCGGCGAGCGTCTCGCTGTGGGGCGTGGCGGGTGACTTCGTGCAGGCGGTGGTGGTGGCCGTGCTGGTCGGCGCCGTCGTCGGCGTGCTCAACCTGCGCATCCGCGCGGCACTTCGCGACGCCGCGGCCTCGACGGCCATCTCGTTCGTCACGCCCTTCGTCGCGTTCGCGCCCGCCGAGGAGCTCGGGGCGAGCGGGCTCGTCGCGGCCGTGACCGCGGGGCTCATCACCGGTCAGGGCTCGGCGAGGTACCTGCGCGCCCAGGACCGGCTGTCCGAGACCACGAACTGGGCGACGATCGAGGTGCTGCTCGAGGGCGCCGTCTTCCTGACCATGGGCCTGCAGCTCTTCGGGTTCGTCGACGACGTCGCCGACGAGCACGGCTCCATCGCGAACGCCATCTGGTTCGGTGCCGCGGCGGTCGCCATCGCCCTGCTGCTGCGCACGGGGTACGTCGCGATCGTGCTGTGGTCGGCCGCGCGCCACCAGGTCGATCCCGACGAGGTGCGCGAGCGCATCGCGGCCGGCGAGGCCAAGCTGCGGGAGCAGCGCGAGCACCCCGAGCTCCAGCGCGGCCCCGTCAACGCCGCACGTCAGGCGCGCCGCGAGGCCAACTGGGGCAGGCGGATCACGCAGCGGCTCGCAGACATGGACTACCTCGCGGCCTCACCGCTGCGCCGACGCGAGGGTGCGCTGCTGGTCTGGGCCGGGATGCGCGGCGCGGTGACGGTCGCGGCGGCCCAGACTCTCCCGGCGGGCGGCGCGACGCCGCAGCGTTCGCTCCTGATCCTCATCGCGTTCGTGGCAGCGGGCGGCAGCCTCCTCGTCCAGGGCGGCACCCTCGGCTGGGTCGTGCGCAGGCTGCGGCTCGACGGCAACGACCTGGACGACCCCGAGGAGCGGATGCGACTGCTCGCCGAGATGGCACAGGCGTCCCTCACGCTCGTCGACGACCCCGACCTGCGGCGCAAGGACGGCACCCCGTTCAGTCCCCAGGTGCTCGAAGGTGTGCGCAGGCGAGCGCAGTTCGAGCAGTCGCAGGAGCAGCAGGCCCAGACCCGCGCCATCACCGACGAGTTCCGAGAGCTCCACCTGCGGATCATCGAGGCGCAGCGCGACGTGCTGCTCGAGGCGCGCGCGCTCGGCACCTTCAGCTCGGGTGCGCTCACCGCGGCGCTCGACGTCCTCGACGCCGACCAGATCAACGCCGAGCTCAAGGGCGGCGCCGCGGACTGACCGGGCGGTGCCCTTCGGCCACAGCAGTGCTCTTCAGCCGGAGCGGACCCCGTCAGCCCGCAGTCCGGTCAGGCCCGGTCGAGCGTCGCGCGAGGGCGCACGTCGAGCGTGACCGCCGCGTCGGCCCCGAGCAGGGCGCGCGCGCCCTGCGGCACGGGTATGCGGACCCGCCAGTGGGCCGGCTCGGGCTCCTCGTCCGACAGGGGCACGTCGCGCGCGGGATCCGGGACCCAGTCGCGGATCGCGGTGGGCAACGCGGAGTTCCAGACGCCCCACGTCGCCGGCGCCCCGGCCGCGTCGGCGCCGATGTCGACCACGAGGACGTCCGACCAGTCCTCGGTCTGCTCGAGGTGGTCGACGAACGAGAGCAGGCCGCCGCGCTTGCGCAGCGACAGCAGCCGGAGCCGCAGCACGTGCCGCATGGTGGCGACCGGGGACCCGGACGTCGCGTCGGTCGGTCGGGTCGCGCTCGACGACAGGTAGGTGCGGACCAGGGGCAACGGCGTGCTCGGGGTGTCGGCGGTCGCGGGCCGCTCGATCTGGACGGGGCACAGGTGCGCGGTGCTCTGCTCGTGCAGGACCACCGGCAGCCCGCGGATCGACAGCGCGGTCTCGAGCTGCCACACCGTGTCGTCGTCGGGCTCACCCGGCAGCGCGAGACCGGTCAGGGTCGCGGCCACCTCGAGGTCGCCGAACAGGAACCGGCGAAGGTTCTGGTAGCCCTCCTCGGAGTTCACGATGCCGTAGCGCCCCGAGTGGCTGCGGTGCACGAACGCGCGCGGGGTCCCCTGCACGTACGCGTTGTCGATCTGCACGAGCCCGTCGCTGCGCGCGCCGACCGCCTTGGCCGACAGGCCCTTGGCGACGTCGTAGTCGTCGGAGTCCGTGCCGACGAGGCAGAACAGCCGTTCGTGCGGGAACCCCGCCTCCGGCATCGTGGTGGCGTCGAAGTCGCCGGGCGGGACGGGGACCGTCGTCGGCGTCAGGTACTGCTTCATCCGCTCCGGCCCGAAGATGTCGGCGCCCTGGAGCCCGGTCGCGTCCCGGAGCTTCTCGAGCAGGCCGAACCCGACCGCGAACTCGATCCCTCCGTGCGGCGTGGCGTAGGTGAACACGCGGTCCACGAGCTTGCCGGCCGCATCGAGCGAACCACCGAGCTCGGGGTTGTCCGGGACCGCCTGCTGGATCATCGAGCGGACGACGAGGCCGCCCATCGAGTGCGCGACGAGGAACACGCGGGGCGCCCCGGTCTGCCGGCGCACGAGCAGCACGAGGTCGAGCAAGGACTGCGCCGCGCGCTCGATCGAGAACGGGTTCGGGTCCTTCGTCAGCAGCGGCGCGAACTCGTCGTAGAACCTGTGCACCCAGATCGACGCAGCCGGAACCGATCCCGGGACCTGGTCGGCCAGGTACGCCGCCTGGTTGCCGTGCACGAGGAGCTCGTAGCCGTGGTCGCCCATGAGCCGCAGCAGCGGGCTCTCGAACTGGTGGAACGCGGGTCGGTCGGCGCCGTCGACGCGGACCTGGACCGAGCCCTCGTTGAAGCCGTAGAAGGGATCGCCGACCGCGCTGTCGATGCCGGACGGACCTCCGGCGAAGCCTCGGACGTAGATGACGGGAAGCCTGCCGTCGCCGGAGTAGGACACCGTGACTCCTCGGGTCGCGCG
>JBCECL010000015.1:18313-23784 GCA_039207135.1 Brevundimonas sp. | reverse complement strand
GCGTGCGGCTTGGTGGCCCGCACGTCGTTCTGGATCGCGGCGACGGTCTTGACGGTGAAGTTCGCGTCGACGTCGAGAGCCGGGTCCTGCGCGTAGCGGTAGGCCGTGACCTCGGCGCTGACCTTGCACGCCCCCGATGTCACGTACGAGCCGATGGTCGTCGCCGTCGAACGCTTCGTCGTGTAGCTCGCGGGGATGACCCAGCTGCCCGAACCCTCGTACGTGGCGGGGCTGGTGCGCGTGAGCTCGCAGCTCGCGGCACCCGTCACGACGATCCGTGCGTACCAGTGCACCGCGGTCACGCCGTAGTCGTAACCGTTCACGATGTCGTGCGCCGCGGGGGGCGTCTTCACCGTGAGCGTGAGCCACTTCTTGTCGCTGATCTTGCCCAGCTTGTTCTTGATGTCGTGCACGACGAGTGTCGCCCGGACACCGTCGCTCGACCTGGCGGCCTTGTGCGTCGCCGCGTCCGCGGAGGACGCCACGAGGCCGAGACTGAGTGCAGCTGCGAGTGCTGCGCTGATGACGCGAGTGCGGGTGCGCATGATCGGATCTCCCCCTTGGGCTTCGGTGCTCGTCGCAAGGGTGTCTACCAGGAGATTGCTCGTCATGTGCTCAAGGCACGCAGAACGAGATGATCCGGACCGCCTCAGGCGTCGACCGGGTGCACCGATCCGCCGGTGATCCGCACGAGCTCTTCGAACGACGTCGGGAACACGGTGTGCGGCGTCCCGGCGGCGGCCCACACGCGCGGGTAGTCCGCCAGCGCCTCGTCCACGACGGTCTCCAGCTGGGCCGGATGTCCGACGGGCGACACGCCACCGATGGCCTGGCCCGTCGCGGCACGCACCTGGTCGGGCGTCGCGCGCACGACGGCTGTGCGCGACAGCCGACGGGCGAGCGCCGTCGTGTCCACCCGGTGCCGGCCGCTGGTCATCACGAGCAGCGGGCGGTCATCGGCCCAGAACACGAGGCTGTTGGCGATCGCGCCGACCTCGCAGCCGAGTGCCGCCGCGGCGAGGACCGCGGTCGCGGCGGAGTCGGGCAGTGTCACCACCGTGCCGCGGGCGCCCGACCGTGCCAGAGCGTCGACGACACGCTGCGTGCTTGCAGGCAGCGAAGGGGTCTCGGTCACCCGCCGATCATGCCGGACGACCGCGCCGGCGTGGCTGAAGTCGTACGTTCGGCAAGTCGGGCGCCGGGATCCGCACGCCGTCGTGACCGTCGACGACCCCGAACCGGCTCGCGAACTGCGCCGACTGCCACGCGTCGCGGGCCGCGACGACGTCCGCGTGCGACCGACCGACGAAGTTCCACCACATGACGATGTCGTGCTCGAACCGCCGCCCGCCGAGGAGCAGGACGCGGGTGTCCTCGTCGGCGGAGAGCTCGAGCGAGTCCCGGCCGTCCCCGAGGTAGAGCAGGGGGCCGGGTGCCAGCGCGACGCCGGCGACTGTGGCGGTCCCCCTGAGCACGAGCACGGCGTGCTCGAACGCTGGGTCGAGCGGGACGACCACGTGCGCCCCGGTCTCGATCGCGCAGTCCGCGCCGAGCAGCGGTGAGTGCACCGTCGCCGGCGAGCGGACGCCGCCCAGCTCACCGACGAGCACCGTGATGCGCGCGCCTTCGGAGGACCAGACCGGCAGGTCCGCGACCTGCTCGAACGCTGCGGGTGCGTCGAGAGCGTCGTCGGGGAGGGCCACCCAGAGCTGGACCGCGTGCAGCTCCGGCTCGGAACCGAGCGACATCTCGGAGTGGGACACGCCTCTGCCCGCGGTCATCAGGTTGAGCTGCCCGGGGCGCACGACGACGTCGGAGCCCACGCTGTCGCGGTGCCGGATCTCGCCGACGACGGGCCACGTCACCGTCTGGAGGCCGGTGTGCGGGTGCGGCAGGACGCGCATGTCCACCCGCTCCGGACCGAACTCGTCGACGAAGCACCACGCGCCGACCATCGGGAGCTCGCGCTGCGGCAGCGTGCGACGCACGTGCATCGAGCGCAGGCCGCCGAGCGGGACGTCGCGAGGCTCGTAGAGCTCGGCGACCGGGCCGACTCCCTCGTGCGCGACGCAGAGCTCGGGTGCCGGCCGCTGATCCAGGTTCGTCATCCGACCACTGTGCCCGACGCGAGGGTGGACCTCACGTCCTGCCGCGCCCGCGCGTCTGCACACTGTGGGGATGGACAGACCGTTCGAGCAGGTGGTGCAGCAGCACGGTGCGACCGTGCTGCGCGTCTGCCGTGCCGTGCTCGGGCCGGTCGACGCGGACGACGCGTGGTCGGAGACCTTCCTCGCGGCGCTGCGCGCGTGGCCCGAGCTGGACCAGGGCGCCAACGTCCAGGCGTGGCTCGTCACGATCGCGCACCGCAAGGCGATCGACATCGTGCGCCGCCAGCAGCGCCACGCGGTGCCCGTGGCCGAGCTGCCTGATCGGCCGTCGGCGCCGGACGGACGAGACCTCGACCTGTGGGACGCGATCGCCGAGCTGCCGCACAAGCAGCGGCACGCCGTCGCGCTGCACCACCTCGGCGGCCTGCCGTACGACGAGGTCGCGGCGGTCGTCGGCGGGACGGCGGCGGCCGCGCGCCGTGCCGGCGCGGATGGCATCGCTCGCCTGCGGCAGACGTACGTGTCAGAAGGAGGAGACCGATGAGCGACCTGATCCCCGAGGTGTCGAGCACCGAGCTGGAGCGTCTGCACGCGGACCTCGTCCGGCGTGCCGCCCGGCAGGACCTGCTGGACGTGGCCTACCGCACTCTCGACGGGCCGCTCGGCCCGCTCCTGCTCGCCGCGACGCCGGTCGGGCTCGTCCGCGTGGCGTTCGACGTGCAGGACCACGACGCCGTCCTGGTCGACCTCGCGGCGCGCGTCAGTCCGCGGGTGCTCGCGGCACCCGGGCCGCTGGACGCGGTGGCGCGCGAGCTCGACGAGTACTTCGCGGGCACGCGGCAGGTGTTCGACGTCCCTGTCGACCTGCGGCTCGTCGCTGGGTTCCGGCGCACGGTCGTCGAGCACCTGGCCGACATCGGCTACGGCCGGACGGCGAGCTACGCCGAGATGGCCACGGCGGCGGGCAGCCCCCGGGCGGTGCGCGCGGTCGGCACGGCGTGCGCGCTCAACCCCGTACCCGTCGTCCTGCCGTGCCACCGGGTCGTGCGTTCCGACGGGTCTGCCGGGCAGTACGCGGGCGGTGCGGCGGCCAAGCTCGCCCTGCTCGACCTCGAGGCGCACGTGGCGGCGTAGCCGCCGCCGTCAGGCAGAGGGGGCGACGGGCCAGGCGACCAGCCTCGGGATGCCCGGGGGAGCGACCGCTGCGAGCGCGAGGAACCGTGCCTCGGCCCGGTGCAGGCGGATGTGCTCGTCGAGCGACCACGTGGGTCCGTTGGTGAGCGCCATGCCGCACGCGCACGCGATCGTGACGCGGCCGTCCGCCGTGGTCGTGACGAGGCCGACGGTGGTGTGGTCGGTCGCCGCGCGCACCTTCGCGTGACGCATCTCGGCGCTCACGGCGTCGACGTGCGGGGGAGCGGGGGGCTCGGGCGCAGGGTTCACGCGAGCATTCTCGTCCATCGCGCGGGCGCCGGGTGCGTCGGGTCGCTCGATCGAGCGACGGGACGCAGCGCAGGACTCAGCGCTCGACCCAGCGCTCGAGTCCGTGCTCGACTCAGCGCTCGGTGCCGACGGCCTCGTCGACGAGCTGCTCGAGCTCGAACGACTCGTCCCACGTGCCGCCGCCGAGGCTCGGCATCATCTGGCGAAGTCGGGGCTGCCACTCGGCAGACCGCTCCGGGAAGCACCGCTCGAGCAGGTCGAGCATCGTCGCGACCGCGGTCGAGGCGCCCGGCGAGGCGCCCAGCAGCCCGCTGATCGTGCCGTCGGCCGAGGTCACGAGCTCGGTGCCGAACTCCAGCACGCCGCCCTTGCCCTTGGCCTTCTTGATGACCTGGACGCGCTGACCCGCGGTGATGAGCTCCCAGTCGCGCGGGTGGGCCGAGGGCATGAAGGCGCGCAGGGTCCGCAGGCGCGCGGTCTCGGTCGCGGTGACCTCGCCGATCAGGTACTTGACGAGGCTCGTGTTCTGCAGGCCCACGGCGAGCATCGGGACGATGTTGCCCGGCCGGATGGACCGGACGAGGTCGAGCCACGAGCCGTGCTTGAGGAACTTCATGCTCCAGCCCGCGTAGGGCCCGAACAGGAGCGCGGTCTGGCCGTCGACGACGCGCGTGTCCAGGTGCGGCACGGACATCGGCGGCGCGCCGATGTCGGCCTTGCCGTACACCTTGGCCTGGTGCTGGGCGACGATCTCGGGGTTCGTCGTGCGCAGGAACTGGCCGCTGATCGGGAAGCCGGCGAAGCCCTTCGCCTCGGGGATGCCCGAGCGCTGCAGCAGCGGCAGCGCGCCACCACCGGCGCCGATGAACACGAAGCGGGCCGTCACGGTCCGCGCGCGGCGGTGACCGTTCCAGCGGCGGTCGCGGAGCGTGACGCGCCAGGTGCCATCCTTGCGCTGCTTGAGGCGCGACACCTCGCTCTCGAGGTGGAGGCTGGCGCCGCGTGCGACCGTGTCGGCGAGCATCGAGGTGGCGAGCGCGCCGAAGTCGACGTCGGTGCCGGCCGTGGAGCGGGTCGCGGCGACGGGGGTCGACGGGTCGCGGTCGGCGACCAGCAACGGCGCCCACTGCGCGATCTGCTCGGGGTCCGTGCTGAACTCCAGGTCGGAGAAGAGCGGGTGCTTGCGCAGCGTCTCGAAGCGGCGGCGCAGGTAGTCGACGTTCTCCTCGCCGCGGACGAACGTCATGTGCGGCGTCGTCGACAGGAAGCTCGTGCCGCCGGGGAGGCGGTCGTGCGTGGCGAGGTGGTTCCAGAGCTCGCGCGAGATCTCGAACTGCTCGTTGATCGTCACGGCCTTGGTGATGTCGATCGAGCCGTCGGGGCGCTCGGGCGTGTAGTTGAGCTCGCACAGCGCGGCGTGGCCGGTGCCGGCGTTGTTCCAGGCGTTCGAGCTCTCCTGCGCGACGCCGTCGCGGCGCTCGTGGATCTCGATGGACCACGTGGGCTCGAGCTCGCTGATGAGCGCGGCGAGGGTCGCGCTCATGATCCCGCCCCCTACGAGGAGGACGTCCACGTCTGCCGAGACCGGTGCGGTGCGCTCTGTCACCTTGCGATCGTATGTTGACGTCGAGAATCTCTACGGCGAGGGAAGTGTGAGATTCGTCTCGTCGTCATCTGGACGCGCGTGCGCGCGTCGCGCGACGGCGGTAGAACGAGCACATGAGCCGTGACCTGACGTCGGACCCCTCCGCGGAGCACCTCGCTCCCGCAGTCACCAGCGAGCCCGAGCTCGCCGCGGCGGACGCCCGGTCCGGGGGAGACGCGACCCGTGCGCCGCGGTCGCTCACGTCGACCGAGCTCGAGGCCGACGACGAGGCGATCGCGAGCAGCGACGACTGGGACGACCCCGACCGGCTCTGA
>JBCECL010000015.1:10331-18213 GCA_039207135.1 Brevundimonas sp. | reverse complement strand
GGCTCTGACCGGCTCTGACCGAGGGTCAGCGCCGCAGGTCGAGCCGGTGGCGCGCAGCTCGCATCAGCGCGAAGCCGTTCCCGCCCTGCAGCACGGGGATGCCCTCGCGCGCCGCGGCGCGCCCCGCCGAGACGGTCTCGAGCGTCGGTGCCGGCACGCCGTGCGCGAGGACGTGCTCGGCGTACGTGAGCTGCCGCACCATGATCGCCCGGACGTGCTCCGGGTAGTGCTGTGCGGCGCCCGCGTAGATCTCGGGGTCGTGCTGGCCGTCGTCGCCCACGAGCACCCACTGGATGTCGGGCAGCTCGGTCATCAGGCGCCGGAGCTGGGTCACCTTGTGGCGCGGCCCGGACCTGAACCAGCCGGTGTTCGTCGGCCCCCAGTCGGTCAGGAGCATGGGGCCGGCGGGGAAGCCGTACCTGCGCAGGAAGCGCCCGATGGCGGGCGCGGCGTTCCAGGCACCCGTCGACAGGTACACGACGGGGATCCTCGGGTCGTAGGCGAGCAGCTCGCGGTAGAGCGAGGCCATCCCGCGCACGGGTTCGCGGGCGCTCTCGTGCCTCACCAGCACGTTCCATGCGGCGACGAACGGACGCGGCAGGCGCGTGACCATCACGGTGTCGTCGATGTCGCTGACGAGCCCGAGTCGCACGTCCGGGTCGATCACGTGGACCCTGGCGATCGCGCGTGCGTCGTCGGCCGTGCGCAGCTCGATGTCGTGCCAGCCGGGCGCCAGGTCCGAGGGGACCACGACGTCGAGGTACCCGCCCCGATCGGTGACCACCTGGTGCGGGATGCCGCCGACGACCGCCTCGATCGGCACGCCCGCGACCTGCGCGGTCGCGAAGCTGCGCCAGCCACGCAGGGCGTGCGCGGGCGGCGAGCCGACCTGCGCGCTGCCGCCGGCCCCCGGCAGGTCGTCCGCGTGCACGCCCGGCGCTGCGAGCAGGGTGCGCGCCAGGATCCGCACCCAGCCCGGAGCGCCGTACCCGGCGTACGGCTCGATCCGCACGGTCCAGCCGCGGCTGCGCAGGCGGGCGGCGATCCGACGGTCGAACGCGTCCTCGAGACGTGCGGCGGGGTGCAGGCGCGCCGCTGCCGCCGGGTGCGACGAGCCATGCCTGGCCACACCCGGGCGGGCAGCACGAAGCACGGCACCGCCCGCCGACAGGTCGGGGGGATGCCCGTCCTGGGTCGGGCTCACGCCTTTCGCGTCGCGGCGCGTGCTGCACTCTTCTCGGTCGTGGCTCCCGCCGTGCTGAGCTTGCCGCCAGCGGACTCCAGGTGCGCCCGGACGAACCAGTGGAACAGCTCGAGCTCGTGCAGGTGCCCGATGAGCAGGTCGTTCGTCACCGTGTCGAGGTCCTCGGTGTCCGCCGCGGCCTTGCGGTGCGCCTCGATGACGCCGATGTAGACCTCGTCGAGCGCGCCGAGGTGGGCGATCGCCGTGTCGCGACCGATCGCGTAGTCGTCCCAGGTGCGCGCGGCGACCAGCGCGCCCGGCGTCCCGACCGGTGCGACACCGAGGGTCGCGATGCGCTCGGCGATCGCGTCGACCATGAGCCGTACCGCGTCGACCTGCGGGTCGAGCATCTCGTGGACGGCGATGAAGTGGGGTCCCGTGACGTTCCAGTGGATGTGCTTGAGCGTGAGCGCGAGGTCGTTGAGCGCATCGAGGCGCGTCTGCAGGATGGCTGCGACCTGTGCACCCTCCTCGGGCGTGAGGGACGGGACGGTGAAGGTGGGCAGATCCTTGGTGGCCATGGTGTTTCCTCCCGCTGACTGGCCGGGTGCGTCCCGGCCATCGACTCGTGCTCAACGCTGCCGCACTGCCACGGTGCTCGCCATCGGAGCGTCACGCCGTGCGCGAAACGTGACGCGGTCGTCGGCCGCGCGGGCCGCGGCGGCACCCAGCAGGAGCCACCGACGGCTAGGCGAAGGGGTCGCCCCGGTCGGCCAACCGGTCCGCGACCTGCGCGGCGGTCAGGTGGGTCATGCCCGGCTCGACCTCGTCCCACCACCGCGGCGCGGCGACCCACGGCCGCTCACGACCGCGCAGCGAGTACGGCGTGATCGTGGTCTTCGCTGGGTGGTTCTGCGACCAGTCCAGGAGCACCTTGCCGCCGCGGATCTCCTTGCGCATGACGGCGACGACGAGCTTGGGGTGCGCCGCCGCGAGCTCGTAGGCGATGTCGCGCGCGTACTGGCGCACGCCCATCACCGCCTCCGTCCCGGGCAGGTCGGCGTAGAGCTGCATGCCCTTGCTCCCCGAGGTCACGGGGACGATCACCTTCAGACCGTCGGCTCGCAGGCGGTCCGCCACGAGGTGCGCGACGCGAGCGCACTCGTCGAGCCCGGCGGGCGCGCCGGGGTCGAGGTCGACGACGAGCCGGTCGGGTGGCCGGACTCCGCCGCGCGGTCCGACGCGCCACTGCGGCGTGTGCAGCTCGAGCGAGCCCTGGTTGGCGGCCCACACGAGGCCGGCCAGGTCGTCGATGAACGGGAGATCCAGCTCGGTGCCCGAGTCGTCGGACCCGGGCGCCGCCGGCAGCGTCTGCCGGCGCAGCCACTGCGGCGCGCCGCGAGGGGTGTTCTTCTCGAAGAACTTCTCCCCGGTCACGCCGCCGGGCCACCGGATCCTGGTCACGGGGCGACCGTCGAGCTGGCGCAGGATCGCGTCCGAGACGCGGACGAGGTAGTCCATCACCTCGGCCTTGGTGGTGCCGGTCGCCGGGTACATGACCTTGTCGAGGTGGCTGACGCGCACGGCCTTTCCGCCGACGTCGAGCACCTGGCGCTCCGGGCTCATCCCTGCTCCCACGGGTCGACCGTCGTGTCGGTGCGGACGCCGAGAACCACGGGCTGACGGAGGCGACCACCCGGGGTGCGGGTGAGGTAGCGACAGTCGACGACGACCACCGGACGGCACCAGTGCGTTCCGCGAGCGTCCTGCGCCGGGATCTCGTCGTCGAACGGCGAGGCCTGGACCGCCTGCTCGACGAGCACCGGCGTGAGCGCCTTCGCGAGCGTGCCTGTCAGTCCGCTGCCGGCCCGCCCGAGGTAGCGCAGCCGACCCTCCGAGTCGGGCGCGCCGAGCAGGAGCGCACCCAGGCGCCCCGTCCCGGTCGACTCACCCCGCCAGCCACCGACGACCGCGGTGCGCGAGCTGCGGTGCGCCGCTTTCACCCAGTCCGGCGAACGCCTGCCCTCGCGGTACTGCGACGACCTCCGCTTGGCGACGACCCCTTCGAGGCCGTGCTTCGCAGTGACGCCCCACAGGCCCGCACCGTCGTCGTACACGGGTGAGACCTGGACGCGCTCGGGCAGGACGAGTCCGGCGAGGATCTCGCGCCGCTCGTCGTACGTGAGTCGCTGCGTGGACGTGCCCGCCAGCCGCAGCACGTCGAACACGAGGTAGGTCACGGGCGCCCGTTCTGCCAGGGCCTGCGCCCGACGCGGCTCGCGGACGTGCATGCGCTCGGCGAGAGCGGCGAAGGACGGGACGCCCGCCGACATCAGGACGATCTCGCCGTCCAGGAGCACGTCGTCGAGCGTCGCCAGCTCGCTGAGCTCTGGGTACGCTCCGGTGATCTCGCGTTCGTTGCGGCTCCACAGCCGCAAGGAGCCCGACGCCACGTCGGCAAGTGCCCGCACGCCGTCCCACTTGACCTCGAAGGCCCAGTCGGGACCGGTCGGCAGCACGCCGGGAACCGGTGCAGGGGTGGCGAGCATGGGCAGCACGGGTCCATCCTGCCCAGGAGAGTTGCCGGAGCACAGGACGAGAGGCACGGACATGCGGGCGATCTGGAAGGGCGCGGTGGCCTTCGGGCTGGTCAACGTCCCTGTGCGGCTCTACGGAGCGACCGGCGAGCACGAGGTCAAGCTGCACCAGGTGCACGGCGAGGACGGCGGGCGCATCCGCTACAAGAAGGTCTGCAGCCTCGACGGCGAGCCGGTGGAGTACTCGGAGATCGCCAAGGGCTACGAGACGGCCGACGGCGAGCTCGTCGTCCTGACCGACGAGGACTTCGGCAACCTGCCGCTCGCCACCGAGCGCGAGATCGAGGTCATGGAGTTCGTGCCGGTCGACCAGGTCGATCCGATCATGCTCGGCAAGACGTACTACCTCGAGCCCGACAAGGCCGCGGCGAAGCCGTACGCGCTGCTGCGCGGCGCGCTCGAGGCCGCCGACCGGGTCGCTGTCGTCAAGGTCGCCCTGCGGCAGCGCGAGTCGATGGCGGTGCTGCGGGTGCGGGACAAGGTGATCTGCCTGCAGACGCTGCTGTGGCCCGACGAGGTGCGCGAGGCGGACTTCCCGATCCTCGACGCCGAGGTCACGGTCAAGCCTGCCGAGCTCGCGATGGCCAACTCGCTCGTCGAGTCGCTGGCCGCGGACTTCGACCCCTCGCAGTACGAGGACAGGTACGCCGCGGCGCTGGAGGAGCTCATCGAGCAGAAGGTCTCCTCGGGGCACACGCGCGCGCTCCCGGTGCCCGCGGGCGAGCAGGAGGAGGGGGCCGGCGAGGTCGTCGACCTCCTGGCCGCGCTGCAGCGCAGCGTCGAGAAGGCACGCACCGCGCGCGGCGAGGCACCCGAGGCTGAGGCGAAGAAGCCCAAGAAGGCGAAGAAGTCGGGCGACGACGACGGCCCGGCGCCTCGCACGCGGCGCAAGGCGTCGTGACGGGCTCGGCACCTGGCCGCCGAGACGAGGCGGTCGCGGCGCTGCGGCGCGTGGCGTTCCTGCTCGAGCGGGCGCAGGCGAGCCCGTACCGCAGCGACGCGTTCCGGACCGCCGCGACCGCGGTCGAGAAGGTCGCACCCGATCGCCTCGATGCGCTCGTCGCCGCCGGTTCGCTCGCCGACCTCCCGGGCGTGGGCGCACGCACCGCCGAGGTCGTGGCGCTGACCTGGCGGGGGCGTGACGTCCCGTACCTCGTGGATCTCGAGCGCGACCTCGCCGCGCAGCCTGCGCCCGACGCGGCCGCGGCCGAGCTCCGCTCGCGCCTGCGCGGCGACCTGCACAGCCACACGGAGGCGTCGGACGGCTCGACGCCCGTCCAGGAGATGGTGCTCGCCGCCCTCGAGCTCGGCCACGAGTACCTCGCCGTCACGGACCACTCGCCGCGCCTGACGGTCGCGAACGGCCTCTCGGCGCCGCGGCTGCGCGCGCAGATGGAACAGCTCGCCGTGCTCAACCGCGCCGTCGAGCCGTTCGTGGTGCTCACCGGGATCGAGTGCGACATCCTCGACGACGGTTCGCTCGACCAGGACCCCGACCTCCTGGACGAGCTCGACGTCGTGGTCGCCTCCGTGCACTCGAAGCTGCGGATGGACCGCGCAGCGATGACCCGGCGGATGATCGCCGCGGTGCGCAACCCCCGCACGGACGTGCTCGGGCACTGCACGGGCCGGCGCCTGATCGGTCGCGAGCGACCGCAGAGCGAGTTCGACGCGAAGGCGGTCTTCGACGCGTGCGCCGAGAACGGCGTCGCCGTGGAGATCAACTGCCGGCCCGATCGGCTCGACCCGCCGCACGCGCTCCTCGACATCGCGGTGGCGGCCGGGTGCGACTTCAGCATCGACACCGACTCGCACGCGCCGGGCCAGCTCGACTGGCAGCTCACGGGGGCCGCACGAGCGGTCGCGCACGGTATCGGGTCAGACCGGGTCATCAACGCGCTCCCGGTGGCCGACCTGCTGGCGCGGACGCACGGAAACACGCCGAACAGGCGTTAAGGTCGTCGGCGGCGCAGGGAACCTCTGACATCCGGAGGTCGTCCCGCAGCCCGGCCCGGCCTCCGGGTCCGCATGTCCACAGTGAAACAAGGAGCATCTTTCGTGAGCGTGAACCGCACCGAGCTCGTCCAGGCCGTCGCCGCCAAGGCGGGCCTCTCCAACGCCGAGACCGACAAGGCCCTCAAGGCCTTCCAGGAGGTCCTCGTCGAGCAGCTCGCCGCCGGCGAGAGCGTGTCGATCCCCGGCTTCCTCGCCGTGGCCCGCGCCGACCGTGCCGCGCGCACGGGCATCAACCCCCAGACGGGTGAGAAGCTCGAGATCCCCGCGGGCTACCGCGTGAAGATCACGGCCGGCAGCGCCCTCAAGCGCGCCGCGCAGGGCTGAGCACTCAGCACCGCCATCGACGGCCGGGTGCCGATCCGTCAAGGATCGGCCCCGGCCGTCGTCGTACCAGGAGCGCTCGGCCGGGCGACCTAGTGCCGACCGGCGACCCGGCGGCCGAGGAGCCGGGGGAGCAGCCACCAGCAGATGCCCAGCACGACGAGCGACGTCGCGCCGACGACGATCCCGGACGCGCGTGACAGCACGACGTCGAAGAGCAGCATCGCCCCGCCGGCGAGCACGAGCGCGAGCGTGACGAGGCCGAGCCTCGCGAACCGTGCGCCGATCGTCACGAGCTCGGCCTTGAGCCGGCGGTGGAACAGCGCGCGGTGCATCGCGACGGGAGTCACGATGAGCGCGGTCGCGACGACAGCCAGCACCACCAGGACGAGGTAGAGGTTGCGCTGGTAGGTGTCGAGCGTCTCGAAGCGCTGCTGGAACGGGATCGTCAGCAGGAACCCCGTGAGGATCTGGGTGCCGGTCTGCGTCACGCGCAGCTCCTGCAGCAGCTCGTCCCAGTTGCGGTCGGCGCGTTCGGTGAGGGTCTCGGCCCGGCCCTGCCGCGGGTCCTCGCCCTCGTAGTCGACTGGCAGGTCGTACACCGCTCTCCTTCGTCGTCGTCCAGACGGATCATCGCGCATGTGCGGCGCGGCGGCCATCGTCAGGGAGACTGGACGGGTGACACGTCTGCACGATGCCGAGCACCGCGACTTCGCCTCCGACAACTACGCCGGGGCCCATCCCGAGGTGATCGCCGCCCTCGTCGAGGCGAACGGCGGCCACCTGGGCGCCTACGGCGCCGACCCGTACACGGAGCGCCTGCAGGAGGTCGTGGGCGAGCACTTCGGCCCGCAGGCACATGCGTGGCCCGTGATGAACGGGACGGGCGCCAACGTCGTGGCGCTCCAGGCAGCCCTGCCGCGGTGGGGTGCCGTGATCTGCGCCGCGAGCGCGCACATCCACACGGACGAGAACGGCGCCCCCGAGCGCGTCGGCGGGCTCAAGCTGCTGACCGTGCCGACGGCGGACGGCAAGCTCACGCCCGAGCTCGTCGACCGGGAGGCGTGGGGGTTCGGCGACGAGCACCGCGCGCAGCCCGGCGTCGTGTCGATCACGCAGTCCACCGAGCTCGGCAGCGTCTACACGCCCCAGGAGGTGTCGGCGCTCGCCGCGCACGCCCACGGCCTGGGCCTTCGGGTGCACATGGACGGCGCGCGGCTCTCGAACGCGGCGGCGACGCTCGACCTGCCGCTGCGCGCGTTCACCACCGACGCCGGTGTCGATCTCGTCTCGTGGGGAGGGACGAAGAACGGCCTGCTCTACGGCGAGGCCGTCGTCGTCGTCGATCCGGACGCGGCGACGGGGCTGGGCTACCTGCGCAAGATGGACATGCAGCTCACGTCGAAGATGCGCTTCGTCTCCGCGCAGCTCGTCGCCCTGTACGAGGGTGACCTGTGGCTGCGGTCGGCCCGCCACGCGAACGCGATGGCTGCGCGGCTGCGGGACGGGCTCGCGGAGATAGAGGGCGTGCGCGTCGTCCAGGCGGTCCAGGCCAACGCGGTGTTCGTCGCGATGCCGGCGGACGTCGCGCAGGAGCTGCGACGGCGATGGCGCTTCTACGACTGGGCGCCCGGCGAGGTTCGGCTCATGTGCTCGTTCGACACGACCGCCGAGGACGTCGACGAGCTGGTCGCGGCGATCAGCGCGGCGATCGCTCTGCCGGACGCTGTGCCGGTCGTCTAGCTGGCCACCGGCCGGACGCACG
>JBCECL010000015.1:0-10231 GCA_039207135.1 Brevundimonas sp. | reverse complement strand
CGCCGTAGCCCGAGCGTGCCTCGTGACGCGAGCCCTCATGACGCGAGCCCTCGTGACGCGAGCCCTCATGACGCGAGCCCTCGTGGCGCGGGCCGTCCGTGCGGGGGCCGCTGTCGATGCGGATCCGCAGCGGGCGTCCGGCGACGCGCGTGCGCGACAGCCGGTCCATCGCCTCGGGCGTGAGCCCGCCGGGGATGTCGACGAGCGAGAAGCTCCCGAAGATGTCGATCTTGCCGACGTCCTTGCCCGTGAGCCCGCCCTCGCCGGTCAGCGCGCCGACGAGCGCACCCGGCTGGACGCCGTCGCGGTGACCGACGGCGACGCGCCAGCGCGCGGGTCCGCCGGCGATGTGGGTGTTGGTGCGACGACGCTCGGGGCGCTCTCCGCCGCGGTCGCGGTCACGGTCCTCGCGGGCCGGGGCGAGCCGCGCCCGGTCGAGCTCGGCGTCCATCTCGTCGCGCGCTCCGGGGCCCTCGTCGCCGACCGCAAGGGCCGTGACGGTGGCCAGCAGGTCGACGATGTCGACGTCGGGGTTCTGCGCCAGGTAGACGGCGACCGACTCGCGGTACAGCTCGAGGCGACCGGCGGCGGCGCGCTCCTGGACGCGGCCCAGCATGACCTGGACGCGGTGCGCGGAGACGTCGGCGGGCGACGGGATCGAGATCTGCTCGATCGTGACCCGCGTGGTCCGCTCGATCTGGCGCAGACGGCTCTGCTCCGACGGCGTGACGAACGAGAGCGCCTCGCCCTCACGGCCGGCGCGGCCCGTGCGGCCGATGCGGTGGACGTAGGTCTCGGGCTCGCGCGGCACGTCGAAGTTCACGACCAGGCCGATGCGGTCGACGTCGAGGCCGCGAGCGGCGACGTCCGTGGCGACCAGCACGTCGAGCGCGCCGGACCGCAGGCGGTCGACGATCTTCTCGCGCTCGCCCTGGGCGACGTCGCCGGAGATGTAGGCAGCGGAGATGCCCTTCTCGACGAGCGCCGAGCCGACCTCCTCGGCCGCGCCACGGGTGCGGACGAACACGATCGCCGCGTCCGCCTCGCTCACGGCGAGCACGCGGGACAGCGCGCCGACCTTGTGGCGGAACGGCACGACGGCGTACGTCTGGCGCACCGAGGTCACGGTCGACGACTGGCGCGCGACGGTGATCTCGACCGGGTCGGACAGGTGGGTCTCGGCGACGCGGCGGATCGGCGGCGGCATGGTCGCGGAGAACAGCGCGACCTGACGCTGCTGCGGAGCGCGC
The DNA here is from genome assembly GCA_039207135.1 of Brevundimonas sp. Classification (GTDB taxonomy): domain Bacteria; phylum Actinomycetota; class Actinomycetes; order Actinomycetales; family Cellulomonadaceae; genus Cellulomonas. The sequence continues at coordinate 8,981 of JBCECL010000015.1, read as the reverse complement.
GACAGGATCTTGTCGACGTCCTCGGCGAAGCCCATGCGCAGCATCTCGTCGGCCTCGTCGAGCACGAGGAACTTGACCTGGTCCATGACCAGCGTGCGGCGCTCGAGGTGGTCGATGACGCGGCCGGGCGTACCGACGACGACCTGCGCGCCGCGCTGGAGGGCGCGCTGCTGGGGGAGGAACGGCGAACCGCCGTAGACGGGCACGACCGTGAGGCCGGGCACGTGAGACGCGAACGACTGGATCGCGTCGGCGACCTGCATCGCGAGCTCGCGGGTCGGCGTCAGGACGACGGCCTGGACGGCACCGAGCGACGGGTCGATCGCGGCGATCATCGGCAGACCGAAGGCGGCGGTCTTGCCGGTGCCGGTCTGGGCGACGCCGACGATGTCGCGACCGTCGAGCAGCGCGGGGACGGCCTGGGCCTGGATCGCGGAGGGGGTCTCGAAGCCGAGGTCGGCGACCGCACGCATGAGCGCAGGCGGCAGACCGAGGTCGGAGAAGGAGGCAGGCAGAGCGGACACAGCAGAGCTCATGGGTATGGGACACCGATCGTCACGGGGCGGAGCCCTGACCGGCATCGGGGCGATGCGCGGCAGGTCGCAACCCCAGACCACCCATCGGCTACCGGACTGACCGGTGCCTCGACCACACGACAACCTGGGCCCGATTTCGGGCCGGTGTCTCGACGGGGGACGCGACGAACTCCAAGTTCGTCCGCAAGTCTACGGTGCGGGGCGCCCGAACGGGGCGAAAGTGCGGGGTGACGTCGCGCACAGGCTCCCGCTCGTCAGACGAGGCCGAGCGCCGGCCCCTCGATCGCGGGGCACGCATCCATGACGACGTCGAGCCCGGCGGCCTTCGCACGAGCGGCCGCCGCCTCGTCGACGACGCCGAGCTGCAGCCACACGGCGCGCGCGCCGACGGCGATCGCCTCGTCGACGACCGCACCCGCGAGCGCGGAGTTGACGAACACGTCGACGACGTCGACCGCGCCCGGCACCTCGGCGAGCGACGCGTACCCGTCCGCACCGTGCACGCGGGGTGCGGACGGGTGCACGGGCACGATCTCGTGGCCCAGGCGCTGCACGAACCGTGCGACCCCGTAGGCCGCCCGCTCGGTGTTGGTCGAGAGACCGACCACCGCCCACCGCCCGGGGGTGGTGAGCAGCCGGCGGATCGTCGCGGGGTCGTTCACGTGCGTCATCCCACGAGCGTGTCACGTCGAGGGCAGGGAGCGCGCGTCCGGCGCGGGTGCACGGCGATCCGCGCCGTAGGATCGACCCCGCCGGACAGGGGGACGATCGGAAGGGCGCACGGTGAGCGACGACGTGGTGAGCGATCGCGTGCTGACGATCCCCAACGTCATCAGCCTGCTGCGCCTCCTGCTCGTCCCGGTCTTCGCCGTCCTGATCGCCACGCACCACGACGGCTGGGCCGTGCTGGTGCTGGCCGTCTCCGGCGCGAGCGACTGGCTCGACGGGGTGCTCGCGCGTCGGTTGAACCAGGTCTCGCGCCTCGGCCAGCTGCTGGACCCTGCGGCCGACCGGTTGTTCATCCTCGTGACGCTCGTGGGCCTCGCGTGGCGCGAGATCGTGCCGCTGTGGATCCTCGTCGTCCTCGTCGCGCGCGACGCGGTGCTCGCCGTGATGCTCGTCTTCCTGCGGCGCGCGGGGTACGGGCCGCTGCCCGTGCACCTCGCTGGCAAGGCTGGCACGTTCGCGCTGCTGTACGCGTTCCCGCTGTTGCTGCTGTCGGAGTGGGACTCGTGGCTCGGGACGGTTGCGCTCGTCGCGGGTTGGGCGTTCGCCCTGTGGGGCATCGCGCTCTACTGGTTCGCGGGGGTGCTGTACCTGCAGCAGGCGCGACGGCTCCTGCGACCGGGACTGCGGGCAGCGTGAGCAGCAGGCACGGCGACACGGGCGACGTGCGCCGGCTGGACGCGTCGATGACGCTGATCACGGAGTTCTACCGTCGTCCGCTCGACCCCGGGTATGCGCTCGCCGCCGAACGCCGCGCGGCCGGGCTGATGCCGCCGCGGCGCCGTTCGGGCGTCGCGTCGCTCGTCGCGCTGGGGCTGGTGCTCGGGCTCGGCACGACCGCGGCGGCCATCGCGCTGCGGCAACCGGTGGGTCAGGCGAGCGAGGCGCGCCGGGTCCTCGAGTCGCAGATCACGGCGAGAGGCGACGAGGCGGCGACGTTGCAGAGCGAGGCGATGACGCTGAGCGACGAGATCGCGAAGCTGCAGGCCGACGTGCTCGGTTCGAGCGACGAGTCCCTGCGCGCCGCGCTGTCGGCGGGGGCGGTCGAGGCGGGCACGGCGGCGGTCTCGGGACCGGGCCTGCGCATCGTGCTGAGCGACGCACCGTCCACCGGGACGGACACGACGGGCAGGTCGGACCAGCGGGTCCTCGACACCGACCTCCAGGTTCTCGTCAACGGGCTGTGGGCGGCGGGTGCCGAGGCGATCGCGATCAACGGCGAGCGCCTGACGTCGATGACGGCGATCCGCAGCGCCGGAAGTGCCGTGCTCGTCGACCTCGTCCCGCTCAGCAGCCCCTACACGGTCGAGGCGATCGGCGACTCGGTCGCGATCCAGACGGAGCTCGCGCGCTCGTCGACCGGGCAGCTGCTCGCCACCCTGAAGGCGAGCTACGAGATCGGCGTCGACACCTCGTCCGTGCGGCGCCTGTCGCTGCCGGGCGCCGGCCTGACGGCGCTGCGCCACGCGGAGGTGCCGGCCGACACGCAGGCGTTGAAGTCGTCCGGCGCGCCCGCGACGGTCACGGTTTCGCCGCGGGCCAGCGGTGTGGCAGGGTCGGCGGGTCGAGCAGGAGGGGATGGACAGTGATCGCGGTCATCGGCCTTGTCGTGGGCGTCGTCGCCGGACTGGTCCTGCAGCCCACGGTGCCTCTCGAGCTGCAGCCCTACCTGCCGATCGCGGTGGTTGCCGCCCTCGACGCGCTGTTCGGCGGTTTCCGGGCGATGCTCGACGGGATCTTCGACGACCGCGTCTTCCTGATCTCGTTCCTCTCGAACGTCGTCGTCGCCGCGCTCATCGTGTTCCTCGGCGACCAGCTCGGGGTCGGCACGCAGCTGTCGACGGCCGTCGTCGTCGTGCTCGGGATCCGCATCTTCTCCAACGCGGCGTCCATCCGCCGGCACCTGTTCAAGGCCTGACGTGTCGTCCGCCGACGAGACTCGCACCGGCCCGACGGGGTGGGCGGCGCTGCGCCACGCGATGCGCCTGCGTGCCTCGCGTGGTCAGGTGCTGGCCGGGGTGCTCTGCGCCGTGCTCGGGTTCGCGCTCGTCGTGCAGGTGCGCCAGACGAACGAGGCGACGCTGTCCGGCCTGAGCCAGGCCGACCTGGTCCGCATCCTCGACGAGACGACGACCCGGGGCGACGCGCTCGCCGCGGAGGTCAGCGACCTGCGCACGGAGCGCGACAAGCTCATGTCGGGGTCTGACACGCGTCAGGCGGCGCTCGACGCTCTGCGCCGTGGCGCCGAGACGCAGGGGATCCTCACGGGTCGCCTGCCGGCCGAAGGTCCCGGCGTCGTCGTGGTGATCACCGAGCCGGGTGGTCAGATCAAGCCGGCGACGATGCTCAACGTGCTCGAAGAGCTCCGCAACGCGGGCGCCGAGGCGATCGACCTCGGTGGTCACCGCGTGACGGCGAGCAGCTCGTTCGGCGGCATCCCCGGCGCGATCACGCTGGACGGCGCGACCCTGAAGGCGCCGTACACCTGGACCGCGATCGGTGATCCCGACACGATCGCGACGGCCCTGCAGATCCCCGGCGGCGCGTTGGCGGCGGTTCGCGGCAACGGCGGCGAGAGCGAGCTGGAGCGCAGCAAGAAGGTTCACATCACGTCGATCCGCGTCCTCGACGAGCCGAAGTTCGCGACGCCGGAACCGCTCACGGGCGGTTGAGACCGATCTGTCCGATCCGGTGCGCCGGGCCGACGTTCCGGCAGGCTGCGCACACCGGTGCAGTCCGCATAAGGTGTGGCTGACACCGACGACACCCGTCGGCAGCAGGTGAGGGCGGGAGGCTCGATGAGCGACGACGGACAGGGTCTGGCTCCCGGCGCGATCGAGCCCGAGGAGTTCCAGACTCAGCGTCCGCCCGCGCCTCGCGCTGCAGGCCCGGACACGACGATGACGTTCGGCCAGGTCGAGCCGGTCGAGATCGAGCCTGGCGCGCCGGTCGGACTCACGGCCGACGAGGTGGCTGCCGTGCACGCGCTGCCGCCGACGTCGGCACTGCTCGTCATGCAGCGCGGGCCCAGCGCCGGCGCCCGCTTCCTGCTCGACGCCGAGCGGACGACCGCGGGGCGTTCGACGCGCGCGGACATCTTCCTCGACGACGTCACGGTCTCGCGCAAGCACGCCGAGTTCGTGCGCGAGGGCCGGTCGTTCCTCGTGCGTGACATCGGCTCGCTGAACGGCACCTACGTGAACCGGTCGCGCATCGACGAGGTCGTGCTGCGCGCGGGCGACGAGGTGCAGATCGGCAAGTACCGCCTGACGTTCCACCCGAGCCCGCAGCGCGAGTCCACGGACGCATGACACCTCGCATCATCGTGACGACACAGGGGGCCCGGTGGTGAGCGCACGCGCGCAGCGAGCGGTGACCGTGACGAGCGTCGACGCGGACGAGCCCGACGCGCCCGAGGCCGAGTCGTGGCCGCGCGGCATCTCGCGTCGGGCCACCATGCGCATCTCCGACGTGCTCGCGGCGCTCGAGATCGAGTTCCCCGCCGTGACGACCTCCAAGCTGCGCTTCCTCGAGGAGCAGGGCCTGGTCGAGCCCGTGCGGACCCCGGCCGGCTACCGGCAGTACTCGCCCGCGGACATCGAGCGCCTGCGGTTCGTGCTGCGTCAGCAGCGGGACCGCTACATGCCGCTCAAGGTCATCGGCGAGCGGCTCGCGGCGCTCGACGCCGGCGAGGAGGACGAGCCGACGACACCCGCCCGGTTGGCGACCCGCGACGGCGTGCGCCAGTCGTCGGGCGGCCGGCTGACCGTCTCGGCGCTGGCGGCCGAGGCAGGGGTCGGCGAGGACTTCGTAGCCGAGCTCGCCGCTGCGGGCGTGCTGCGGCCGCTCGACAACGGCTCGTTCGACCCGTGGGCGCGGGAGGTCGTCGCCTCCGCAGCCGCACTGGCCGAGCACGGCATCGACGTGCGGCACCTGCGTCAGTTCCGGGCGGCGGCCGATCGCCAGGCCGACCTCGTCGACCAGCTCGTCGCGCCGCTGCGGGGCCAGCGCAGCGCGTCGTCGCGCGCGCACGCCAGCACGTTGGCCGCCGAGGTGGGCGAGCTCTGCGCGCGGATGCACACGGCGCTCGTGCGGGCTGCCGTCGCCGATCTCACGCCCTGACGTCGCTCGACCTCTGCTCTCGCCTCCCGACCGATCGGGCCTTAGGTTGGCCAGATGGGGGAGGACCCGGATCTTGTGACCGTCGAGGTCGTCGGAGTCAGGCAGCACCTGAGCGCCGACGAGATCGTCGTGCTGCTGCTCGACGCGGACGCCGAGCTGCTCGTGCCGATCCTCATCGGGCCCACAGAGGCGTCGGCGATCGCGTCGGCGCAGGCCGGCATCGTGCCCCCACGCCCGATGACGCACGACCTGCTGCGCGACGTCATCGTCGCCACGGGTGACGGGCTGGACCACGTCGAGATCACCCGGCTCGACGACGGAGTCTTCTACGCCGACCTCGTGCTGCGGCGGTCGCGGCGCGTCGACTCGCGTGCGTCGGACGCCATCGCGCTCGCGCTACGGTTCGGTGTCCCCGTCCTCTGCTCCGCGGAGGTGGTGGCGGTCGCCGGGATCGAGGTGCGGACGGCCACCTCGGAGGAGGACCTCGAACGGTTCCGGGAGTTCCTCGACCACGTGACTCCGGAGGACTTCGAGACCGGCGCGGAGCCCGAGGAGCAGTGAAACCTTCGCCTTCAGGTCGAAGGTGAGACACGCCGGGCCGACACGCCCGCGCGCCTCATTGCGGAAGCATCGTCCCAGGCCTAGCGTTGCGGAAGGTCAGGGGACTGGCCGCGCGCATCACACCTGGCGCGCGCGACGACTGGAGGATCCGTGAGCAGCACCGAGAACGCCGAGTCCACCGCCGGCGTCCCGCAGCGGGCACAGGGCCTCCTGTTCGACGACGACCTCCCCGACCTTGACACCTCCTCCGGGTACCGCGGGCCCACGGCCTGCCGTGCCGCCGGCATCACGTACCGGCAGCTCGACTACTGGGCGCGGACGGGCCTCGTAGAGGCGTCCATCCGGCCCGCGACGGGCTCGGGCACGCAGCGGCTGTACAGCTTCCGCGACATCCTCGTGCTCAAGGTCGTCAAGCGGCTGCTCGACACGGGAGTGTCGCTGCAGCAGATCCGTACGGCGGTGAGCCACCTGCGCGAGCGCGGTGTCGACGACCTGGCGCAGATCACGCTGATGTCGGACGGCGCCTCGGTCTACGAGTGCACGTCGGCCGACGAGGTCATCGACCTCGTCCAGGGCGGGCAGGGCGTCTTCGGCATCGCGGTCGGTCGCGTGTGGCGTGAGGTCGAGGGCACGCTCGCCGAGCTGCCGACCGAGCGCGCAGAGGACGAGGGCGAGCCGGTGGTCTCCGGCCAGGACGAGCTCGCGCTGCGTCGTCAGGCCCGCACCGCCGGCTGACGCGACCGGACTGGCGAAGCCCTCCGACCGACGGTCGGAGGGCTTCGGTCTGCGCCTGTCTCGGTGCGCGCGCGTCAGCGTCGCGGGGCGCGGAGAGCGCGGTCGAGCAGGTCGTCGAAGGTGCGCGCGAGCTCTGCCGCGGCGGCCCCCGGCCACGCGTGCACGGGCTGCGCGGCGCCCTGCGCCTGCTGGAGCGCTGCTCGTTCCGGGACGAACGGCTGCAGCACGAGCGGCCCGTACAGCTTGGCGAGCTCCTCGAGCCGGAAGGCCTGCTCGATCGAACGTGCCCGTGCACGGTTCACGACGATGCCGAGGGGCTGCAGCCCGGGCGCGGCGGTGCGTCGCAGGTCGTCGATCGTCCGCATCGCGCGTCCCACGGCCATGACGGCGAAGAGGCCCGGCTCTGTCACGACGATCGCGCGGTCGCACGCGGTCAGGCCGGTGCGGGTCAGGCTGCCGAGGGACGGCGGGCAGTCGATCAGGACGAGGTCGTAGCCGCGGATCCACGGCAGCGCGTAGCGAAGCCGGTCGACGTCGGTCGACTGGAGCCGGTCGTGCACCGCGGAGCGCTCGGAGCCGACCAGGACGTCGAGCCCGTCCTCCGCCCAGGTGCTCAGGACCGTCGCGGCGGCGATGGTGTGCTCGTTGGCGTCGGCGAGCACATCGGCCACGTCGCCGAGCTCGGGACGCGCGCCGAGCGCCATCGTGCTGTCGCCCTGCGGGTCCAGGTCGATGACGAGCGTGCGCAGGCCGCGTTCGAGCGCGGCCGAGGCAAGCCCCAGCGTCACCGACGTCTTGCCCACGCCACCTTTGAGACTGCACACCCCGAGCACCAGCACGGTCGCCACCGTACCGTTTCGATCACCCATCCGAGTCACGGCGCGGGGATGTGAGCGGGCGCGTCGGCGGGCAGACTGGCCAGATGACGACGACGCTCACCCGCTGGTCGCACGCCTGCATCCGCCTCGACCGGGGCGCCGACGTGCTCGTGCTCGACCCAGGAGTCTTCAGCGACCTCGGCGCGGCGCTGGACGGCGCTTCGGCGATCCTGCTCACGCACGAGCACGCCGACCACCTGGATGTCGGCGGCGTCGCCGCTGCCGTGCAGTCGGGGGCGCACGTCTGGGGCCCGCAGGGAGCACTCACGCTGCTCGCCGACGCCGGCGCGCCGGCGGAGTCCCTGCACGTCGTCGTGGCCGGCGACCGCATCAGCGCGGGAGGTTTCGACGTCGAGGTGGTGGGGGAGTGGCACGCGCGGATCCACCCCGACGTCCCCCTGGTCGCCAACGTCGGCTACCTCGTCGAGCGGGTGCTGCACCCCGGCGACTCGCTCGTGACGGTCGACCCCGACAGTGTCGACACGCTGCTAGTGCCGCTCGCGGGGCCGTGGCTCAGCTCGGCCGAGAGCATCGACTACGTCCGTGCGATCTCACCGCAGCGGGCGGTCGTGATCCACGACGCGCATCTGTCCGACGCCGGTGTCCAGCTCTACTCGACGCTGCTCGGGCGGCTCGGGGGAGCGGGCGACCCCATCAGGCTCGCGCCGGGCGAGTCGATCACCTTGTAGTTCGAGCTGTGAGGAGTTCTTGATGAGCGAGTCGCACACCCACGAGGTCCCCGACCTCGAGTTCGACGAGACCGTTCCTCCGCGTCCGGAGGAGGAGATCGCCGACGCCGCGCGCTCCGTCCCCGACCGTGAGGGACACGGCGAGGCCTCCTGACCTGCGCAGGCGTCCGGATACGGCATTCTGTCCTGGTGCAGATCACACGTATGGCGGAAGACGACTGGGCGTTGGTTCGGGACGTGCGGCTGCGAGCGTTGCGCGAGGACCCGAACGCGTTCGGATCGTCGCTCGCGCGTGAGGAGATGTTCAAGGAGTCGCACTGGCGCATGCGCGTGCGCACCGTGACGACCTGGCTCGCCATCGACGACTCCGGTGCGGGCCGCGGCATCGTGTCGACGCTGCTCGAGCCCGGCTCGCCCGCCGACGATCGGCATGTCGTCTCGCTGTGGGTCGCGCCCGAAGTGCGCAGGCAGGGGATCGGGTGGCGACTGCTGGACACGGTCCGTGCCGCGGCCGTCGAGGACGACGCGCGCACGGTCTCGCTGTGGGTGGTCGACGACAACCACGCGGCGGGTGACCTGTACGTCCGTGCCGGCTTCACGCGCACGGGCGAGCGCCACGAGCTGCAGCGCGATCCCGAGCGGGTCGAGGAGCGGTACGTCCTGACGCTTCGGTCGTAGCGCCGAAGTCCAGCGTTTCGTGGTCGTACGCGCTGACGTCAGGTCAGCCGCACGAA
>JBCECL010000014.1:19092-48266 GCA_039207135.1 Brevundimonas sp. | reverse complement strand
CCGCTGGGCGGTGGCGCTGCCGGCATCCCCGACGGGGGCGTGCCGCCGGTCGGCGTCGGCTGCTGTGCCTGTGCGCGTTCCTGTCCCTGGGCCGACGCCGTCGGCGGCGCGAACGGGTTCGGCTCCGGCGAATCGCCGCGTTCGGGGCTCATGAAGGCAACCTACCGAAGCCTGCGACCATCGGCGGGGCGTTCAGTCGGCGATCTCGAGCACCACGGGTACGTGGTCGGACGGCTGCTTGCCCTTGCGCTCGTTGCGCTCGATCGTGACACCGGTGACGCGGGCCGCGAGCGCGGGGGAGGCGTAGGTCAGGTCGATCCGCATGCCCATGTTCTTGGGGAAGCGCAGCTGCTGGTAGTCCCAGTAGGTGTAGGTGTGCTCGGCGGGGATGTGCTCGCGCGACACCTCGGTGTACCCGGCGGCGCCGATCGCCGCGAACGCCTCGCGCTCGGCGGGCGTCACGTGCGTGCGGCCGGCGAAGAAGCCCATGTCCCACACGTCGGTGTCCAGGGGCGCGATGTTCCAGTCGCCCACGAGCGCGACCTGCGCGGACGGGTCGGCCTCGAGCCAGCCGTGGGCGGTGTCGCGCAGTGCCGCGAGCCACTGCAGCTTGTACGCGAAGTGCGGGTCGTCGAGCTCGCGGCCGTTGGGCACGTACAGGCTCCAGACGCGCACGCCGCCGCACGTGGCGCCGATGGCGCGCGCCTCCGCGGCGGCCGGGTCACCCCAGGTCGGCATCCCCTCGAACCCGATCTCGACGTCCTCGATGCCCACCTTGGACGCGATGGCGACGCCGTTCCACTGGCTGAACCCGCTGGTCACGACCTCGTAGCCGAGCGCCTCGAACTCGGCGCGCGGGAACTGCTCGTCCTTGCACTTGGTCTCTTGCAGTGCCAGCACGTCCACCTGGGTCCGCTCCAGGAAGGCGAGCGCACGGTCGGTGCGGGCACGGATCGAGTTGATGTTCCACGTGGCAACGAGCATGCCGGTCACGCTACCGGCCGCGACTGACACCGCCGTACGGCAGCGCCACCCGCGCAGGGCCCGTCAGCGCAGCGCGGTCACGAGCGCGGCGGCCGTCGAGACGACCCGGTCGTCGTCGGCCTCCGGGGTGAAGCCCAGGCGTGCCACCACCAGCTGCTCCGAGGGCACCACGACCACCCACTGCCCGTCGTGCCCCTCGGCGAAGTACGCATCGGCGGGCAGACCCTGCTCGACGACCGAACCGTCGGGGCGCGCGTTGGACCACCAGCCCGTGGCGTACCCGTCCGAGCCAGGCTCGACGGTCGTGTCGACCGCCTTGGTCGAGTCCGCCATCCAGCCCGTCGGGAGCAGCTGCTTGCCACCCCATGCGCCGCCCTGCAGCGCGAACTGGCCGATCGACGCCCAGTCGCGGGGCGTGGCCCACATGTACGAGCTGCACACGGGGGTGCCCGCGGCGTCGGCCTCCAGCACCGCGCTCGAGAGGCCGAGCGGCGCGAAGACCTCGCGTCGCGGGGCGTCCGCGAGCCCGCGGTCCTTGGTCACGATCGCGCAGGCGAGGGTCGTGCTGCCGCTCGAGTACTGCAGGAAGCTGCCCGGCGTGTGGGCGAGCGGGCGCGACGCGACGTAGCGGCCCATGTCGGGCTCGAGGTAGAGCATCCGGGTGATCGGCGTGCCGAGGGAGTAGGTCTCGTCCCAGCTCAGACCGCTGGTCATCTGCAGCAGCTGGCGCAACGTGATGTCCGCGCGCTCGTCGGTCCACTCGCTGCGCAGATGGTCGTCGTCGAGGCTGACCTGGCCCTGCGCGACCATGCGCCCCACCATCAGGTTGGTCACGCTCTTGGTCATCGACCAGCCCAGCTGCGGGGTTCCCTGGTCGAAGCCGTCGGCATACCGCTCCGCGACGAGCTTGCCGTTCTTCAGCACGACGACGCCTCGCGTGCCGAGCGCGGCGCGACCGTCCGCGTCGAGGTCGTCCCCGAACGCGTTGTCCAGCGCCGCGTCGACCGCGGCCGACGAGCCCGGGGTGAGCGGGAGGTCCGTGTACGGGTTGGCCGCCGAGGTGACGGTGGTCGGCGCGGGCAGCGCGGTCGGACGCTTGTCGGCGAGCGCGCAGCCGTAACCCTGCGTCTCCCACGCCCGCTGCCTGGCCAGCACGCCCAGGATCGACGACGTCGCCGCGGTCCCGCCATCGGTCAGCTTGGTGCGCAGCACGGGGACGAGCGGGTTGGGCGGGAGGTCGTCCGATGCGTCGTCGCGACCCGCGATGGTGTGCAGCGCGCACGCGTTGTGCGCGGCATAGCCCGTACCCGTCAGGAGCAGGGGCCGCTCGTACCAGTAGCCGGCGACGAGGGCGACGACCACGACGGCGGTGACGGACAGGACGATCTTGCGGGTGCGGGACATGCGGCTGCTTTCGGGGTCGACGAGTGCGACCGGCGGGCCGATCGCGCGGCACAGGATAGGCGAGCCGAGCCCGACACCTCGGCGCGAACCCGATACCTCGAGGTATCGGTCTCGCGCCGAAGTATCGGGCTCGGCGGGTCCAGCGTGCGCCGCGAGCTAGCTCACGTCGTCGTCCACCCAGTCGAAGGTCTTCGTGACGGCCTTCTTCCAGAGGCGGTACTGACGCGCGCGCTCGTCGTCGTCCATGGACGGCTCCCAGCGCTTGTCCTCGGCCCAGTTGTCGATGACGTCCTGCTCGCCCGACCAGAAGCCGACGGCGATGCCCGCCGCGTACGCGGCACCCAGCGCCGTCGTCTCGGCGACCTTCGGCCGGATCACCGGCACGCCGAGGACGTCGGCCTGGAACTGCATGAGCAGCTCGTCCTGCACCATGCCGCCGTCGACCTTGAGCTCGGTGAGGTCGACGCCGGAGTCGGCGTTCATCGCGTCGAGCACCTCGCGGGTCTGGAAGGCAGTGGCCTCCAGGGCGGCCCGCGCGATGTGGCCCTTGTTCACGTACCGCGTCAGGCCGACGAGCGCGCCACGCGCGTCCGAGCGCCAGTACGGGGCGAACAGGCCCGAGAACGCCGGCACGAAGTAGGCGCCGCCGTTGTCGTCGACCGACTTGGCCAGCTCCTCGATCTCGGGCGCCGACGAGATGATGCCCAGGTTGTCGCGCAGCCACTGGATGAGCGAGCCCGTCACGGCGATCGAACCCTCGAGCGCGTAGACCGCGGGCTGGTCGCCGATCTTGTAGCAGAGCGTGGTCAGCAGGCCGTTCTTCGACGGGATCGGCGTCGTGCCCGTGTTGAGGAGCATGAAGTTGCCGGTGCCGTACGTGTTCTTCGCGTGCCCCACCTCGAAGCAGGCCTGCCCGAAGGTCGCCGCCTGCTGGTCGCCGAGGATGCCGGCGATCGGCACGCCGGCGAGCAGACCGCCCTCGCGCCCGTTGCCGTAGACCTCGGACGACGAGCGGATCTCGGGGAGCATCGACAGCGGGATCCCCATCTCGCCGGCGATCTCCTCGTTCCACGTCAGGGTGTCGAGGTTCATCAGCATGGTGCGCGACGCGTTGGTGACGTCGGTGACGTGCACGCCGCCGTCGACCCCACCGGTCATGTTCCACAGCACCCACGAGTCGGTGTTGCCGAACGCGAGGTCGCCGGCCTCGGCCGCCTCACGAGCGCCGTCGACGTTGTCCAGGATCCAGCGGATCTTGGGTCCCGAGAAGTAGGTCGCCAGGGGCAGGCCGACGCGGTCCTTGTAGCGGTCCGCGCCGCCACCGAGCGCCCCGAGCTCGTCGGCGATCTTCTGGGTGCGGGTGTCCTGCCAGACGATCGCGTTGTAGACCGGCTCGCCGGTCTTCCGGTTCCACACGACGGCGGTCTCGCGCTGGTTGGTGATGCCGACCGCCGCGATGTCCCGGGCCGTGAGGTTGGCCTTGGCGAGCGCGAGGCCGACGACCTCGCGGGTGTTGACCCAGATCTCCGCCGCGTTGTGCTCGACCCATCCTGCGCGCGGGAAGATCTGCTCGTGCTCCTTCTGACCGGTGGCGACGATCTGGCCGCCGTGGTCGAAGATGATCGCCCGGCTGCTGGTGGTGCCCTGGTCGATCGCGAGGACGTACTTGCTGTCCGCCATGGTGGCTTCCTCCAAAGAAGTGTGGTGTCACAAGCTGGTGGTGCATGGCGCGGGGACCGCGTCGCTGCCCTGCGACGCGGCCCCGCTGCGGATGTTGGTCAGAAGACGTACGCGTTGGCCGCGAGGCCGGCGAGCACGCCACCGGCGAGCGGGCCGAGCACCGGGACCCAGGAGTAGGCCCAGTCGCTGCCGCCCTTGCCCTTGATGGGGAGCACGAAGTGGGCGATGCGGGGACCGAGGTCACGCGCAGGGTTGATCGCGTAGCCCGTCGGGCCACCGAGAGAGGCGCCGATGCCGACCACGACGAGCGCGACCGCTAGCGGGCCAAGCCCGGAAGGCGTCTTGCCGGAGGCGAGGATCCAGAACACCAGGACGAACGTCGCGATGACCTCCGTGATGAAGTTCCAGGCGTACGACCGGAGCTCGGGGCCGGTGGAGAACACCGCGAGCTTGATGCCCGGCTCCGCCTGCTCGTCGAAGTGCTTCTTGTACGCGAGGTAGCAGACGACGGCGCCGATGAACGCGCCGATCAGCTGTGCCAGGAAGTACCACATGGCATTCCCGAACGTCGGCGCGAGCGACGCGGTGACCACGCCACCGGCCCCCGTGACGCTGTAGAACGGCTGGTCGGACGTCCACAGGCCGACGGTGACTGCCGGGTTGAGGTGTGCGCCCGACTTGAAGGCGACGAACACGCCGGCGAACACGGCAAGGCCCCAACCGAAGTTGATGAGGAGCCAGCCACCACCGAAGCCCTTGGTCTTCGGCAGGATCACGTTCGCGACCACTCCGGCACCTAGCAGGATCAGCGTGGCTGTTCCCAGGATCTCGGAGACGAACGCATGAGACATCAGTGTGCTCACTGAGCTATCCCTTCTGTACGGACGACGTTGTCACGTGCACCCCGCGCACCGGGCGCGGGGAGTTCTGGGTCAGGTCCCTCGTGCGAGGCCCTGCATCGGCGCGAGGTCGGCCGCCTGGAGCCGGACCTTCTCCGCGCTCGCGTCGTCGGGCTCCTTCGCGGCGGCCACCTCGGCCGCGGCCCGCGCGCGGTAGGCGGCGATCTCGTTCTCGCGCGTGGCGGCGTCCCAGCCGAGGATCGGCGCGACGAGGTCGGCCATCTGCTCGAGCGCCCCCACGCCCTTGTCCGCCTGCTCGTAGTTGAGGCGCGTGCGGTGCATGAGGATGTCGTCGAGGTGCAGCGCGCCCTCGTGGCTCGCGGCGTAGACGATCTCCGCGCCGATGTACGCCTCCGCGTGCTCGAGCGGCTTGGCCAGCTCGGGATCCGCCTCGCACAGGTCGACGATCTCGCCCAGCAGCGAGCCGTACCGGTGCAGCAGGTGGTCCATGCGCTTGCGGTCCCAGTCGAACCGCCCGCCGATCGCCCGCGCCTGGCGCTGGAACACGCGCAGACCCTCGGCGCCGACGAGCGGCACCTCGTGGGTGATCGACGGAAGCGTCGTCGCGCGCGAGCCGATCGCGAAGTCGACCGCGTCCTTGGCCATGACCCGGTAGGTCGTGAGCTTGCCGCCCGCGATCACGGTCAGCCCCGGCGTCGGCGAGGCGACGGTGTGCTCGCGCGACACCTTGGCCGACGACGTGCCCTCCTTGGTGCCGGGCTGCAGCAGCGGCCGCAGGCCGGCCCAGGTGCCGATGACGTCCTCGCGCGTGATGGGCCGGCTGAGCACGGCGTTCGCGTGCTCGATCACGTAGTCGATGTCCGCGCTCGTCGCGACAGGGTGGGTCAGCTCCTGCACCCACGGGGTGTCGGTCGTGCCGATGACCCAGTACCGCGACCACGGGATGATGAACAGCACCGACTTCTCGGTCTGCAGGATCAGGCCGACGTCGCCCGCGATGCGCGAGCGCGGCACGACGATGTGGATCCCCTTGCTCGCGAGCACCTTGAGCCCGCCCTCGGACCCGGCGAGCGCCTCGGTCGACTCGGTCCAGACGCCGGTCGCGTTGATGACGCTGCGCGCGCGGACGTCGAAGTGCTCGCCCGTCTCGAGGTCGACGAGCTCCGCGCCCGTGACGGCCCCGCCGGTGGTGGTGTGCAGGTCGACGAGCTGCGTGCGCGACGCGGCGTGCGCGCCGTAGCTGACGGCCGTGCGGATGAGGGTCTCGACGAGGCGCGCGTCGTCCACGCTCGCGTCCCAGTACCGCACGGCGCCGATGGCTGCGTCGTGGCGCAGGTCGGGGAAGAGGCGCTCCATGCCCTTGCGGCTCAGGTGGCGGTGGATCGGCATCGCGCGCTTGGCGCCGTTGACGCTGGCGAGCGTGTCGTACAGCGCGACGCCCGCGCCCACGTAGGCCCGCTCCCAGACGCGGTTCTCGAGCGGGTAGAGGAACGAGACGGGCTTGACCAGGTGCGGCGCGAGGGTGTTGATCAGCAGGTCGCGCTCCGTGAGGGCCTCGCGGACCAGGTGGAAGTCGAGCATCTGCAGGTAGCGCAGGCCGCCGTGCACGAGCTTGGACGACCGGGACGACGTCCCCGACGCCCAGTCCTGCGCCTCGATCACGGCCGTCGAGAGCCCGCGCGTCACGGCGTCGAGGGCGACCCCTGCGCCAGTGACCCCGCCGCCTATCACCAGCACGTCGAGCTCTGCCTCGCGCGTGGCGCTGCCGCGGATCGCGGTGAGCGCGTCGCTGCGGGCTTGGGCGGTCAGGGGGGCAGTCCTCATGCGATCTCCTCGGGCCGCGGGCCGGGTGGTTCGCGTGGTTCGCGCACTTCGGCCTCGCTCGCTATCGTCGTCACGTCAGAACGAACGCGCAACTGGGGCGCACAAACGTGCAGCGTCCACCACGGGGGTCCCGATGGAGATCGACCGGGAGCAGGACACGCTCCGGGCGGCATCGATGTACTACCTGCAGGACATCAAGATGGAGGTCATCGCGCGGCATCTCGGCACGTCGCGATCGACCGTCTCGCGCATGCTCAAGCAGGCCCGCGCCTCGGGGCTCGTCGAGATCACGCTGCGCCCGTCGAGCACGCGCGCACCGGGGCTGGGTCGCTCGGTCGCCGCAGCCTTCGGGATCGACTCCTACGTCGTGCCCGTCCCGGACTCGGCGAGCCACATCGAGCGGCTCACGCAGGTCTCGATGACGGCCGCACGCCTGCTCTCGTCGTGGTTCGACTCGGACATGGTGATGGGCGTCGCCTGGGGCACGACCCTCGCCTCGGTCTCCCGGTTCCTCGTCCCGAAGCCGACCCGCGGCGCCGCGGTCGTCCAGCTCAACGGCGCCGCGAACATGCGCACGAGCGGCGTCGAGTACGCCTCCGACCTCATCTCGTCGTTCGGCACCGCATTTGGTGCCGCGGTGCACCATTTCTCGGTCCCGGCGTTCTTCGACTACCCGGAGACGAAGGCCGCGATGTGGCGCGAGCGGTCGGTGCGCCGCGTGCTCGACATGCAGGAGCGCGCGGACATCGCGGTGTTCTCGGTGGGGGCGGTCGCGGGCGCGGTCCCGTCCCACGTGTACTCCGCGGGCTACCTCGACGACGCGGACATCGAGGTGCTGCACGGCGAGGGCGTCGTCGGCGACGTGTGCACCGTCTTCCTGCGCGCGAACGGCTCGTGGCAGGACGTCGCGCTCAACGCGCGCGCGACCGGCCCGGACCCCCACCAGCTCGAGCACGTTCCGCGCCGGCTGTGCGTCGTCGCAGGTGACAACAAGGTCGCGCCGCTGCTCGCCGCGCTGCGCGCCGGCGTGGTGACCGACCTCGTGGTCGACGAGATCACCGCGGGGCTGCTGATGGAGCAGGTCGAGACGGCGCGCAGCCGTGCACGGACGCGCGCCTGAGCACCGTTACCGTGTGCGCTGTGCCTGACACGTCTGTGACCCTCCGCCCCGCCGTGCCTGCCGACGTGCGCGCCATCCGTGGGCTCGTGCAGCCGTACGCCGACGACCGGATCCTGCTCGCCAAGGAGTGGGTCGGGTACTACGAGGCCGTGCAGGAGTTCCTCGTGGCCGAGGTCGACGGGGTCGTCGTCGGCTGCGGCGCGCTGCACGTGATGTGGGACGACCTCGCCGAGATCCGCACGCTCGCGGTCGACCCCTCCCAGCGCGGCCGACGCGTCGGGCACGCGCTGCTGGTCGGGCTCGTGGAGCGCGCGCGGGCGATGGGCCTGCGTCGCCTGTTCTGCCTGACGTTCGAGGTCGAGTTCTTCACGGCCCACGGCTTCCACGCCATCGAGGGCACGCCCGTGACGCCCGAGGTGTACGCCGAGCTGCTGCGCTCGCACGACGACGGCGTCGCCGAGTTCCTCGACCTGGCCCGCGTGAAGCCCAACACGCTCGGCAACACCCGGATGCTCATCGAGCTGTGACCCGCGTGACCCGCGTGCCGTGAAGCGTTCTGCCCGCTCAGGGGGCAGGACGCTTCACGGCAATGAGTAGGTGTCGGCGGTGCGCGTCACGAGCCCGTCCGCGACGAGCGAGTCGACGCACCGCTCGCGCTGCTGCGCGTGCGGCCACACCGCGTCGATCGCGTGCTGCGGCACCGGCTCGAGCGCCTCGCGGAGCAGGGCCATGATGCGGCCGCGGACCTGCCGGTCGGTGCCGGTCCAGGCCTGGGTGCGACGGCGGTGCGCGTGCTCGTCGGCCGGTCGGCCGGCACCGAACCACGCGCACGACGCGCGCACGGGGCAGTCCTCGCACCGCGGCGCACGGGCCGTGCAGACCAGGGCGCCGAGCTCCATCGACGCAGCCGCCCAGAGTGCCGCATCGGAGTCGGCCGCAGGGACGATCGTGGCCGCCCGGCGGGTCTCGGCGGCGGTGAGCGCCGGGGTCGGGAGAGCGGAGCCGTCGACGACCCGCGCGAGCACGCGGCGCACGTTCGTGTCGAGGACCACCGCGCGCCGGCCGAACGCGAAGGCCCGCACGGCCGCTGCGGTGTACGGGCCCACGCCGGGCAGCGCGAGCAGCACTTCTTCGTCGTCCGGGACGACACCGCCGTGCCGGTCGACGATCGCCCGTGCGCACTCCTGCAGCCGGAGCGCGCGTCGCGGGTAGCCGAGCCGGTCCCACGCGCGCAGGACGTCGGCGGTGGGCGCGGCGGCCAGGTCCGCGGGCGTCGGCCACGCCGCCATCCAGGCGCGCCACGCGGGCTCGACCCGCACCACGGGCGTCTGCTGGAGCATCACCTCGCTGACCAGCACGCCCCACGGCGTGCGGTCCGCTGCGCGCCAGGGCAGGTCGCGCGCGTTCTGGGTGAACCAGGTGACGACGTCGGAGACCCACTGCGGGGGAGGGCTGGTCACGCGAACAGGGCGGCGCCGAGCGGGCGGGTCGACGAGAAGCCCGGCAGCACCAGGAAGCTGCCGCTCGCCGTCGGCGTGGCGTACTTCATGAGCTCGTCGACCTCGTCGAGCCGCAGCTGGGTGCGGACGAACGTGTCGAGGTCGCGCGCGAAGCACACGAAGAGCAGGCCGGCGTCGTCCACGCCGTCGGCGGTCGGGCCGCGGTCGAACGCGTACCCGCGACGCAGCATGAGGGCGCTGCCCGTGAAGGACGGGTGTGCCGCACGGGCGTGCGCGTGCAGCGGCACGAGGTACTCGCCGTCGGGGGTCTTGGCCTGCAGGTCGATCTGCGCGTCCGGCCCGCCTCCCGACAGCGGGCGGCCGTCCGCGTGCCGCCCGACGACCGAGTCCCGGACCGACTCGGGCTGGGCCACGAACCGGCGCCGGTCGAGCCGCAGGCGGCGCAGCACGCACACCGTCGCGCCGGTGAGCGGTCCCGAGGTGATCCACACGTTCTCGTCGAGCTCGTCGTCGCCCTCGGGGACGATGATGCCGTCGAGGTACCCCAGCGGGTTGCGCGCGACCGTGCCCTCGCCGGCCGCGCGGAAGCCGTGCTCGGCCCACAGCGGACTCAGCCCGGGGACCGACTCCACGAGGTGGTCGAGCGCGGGCCGCAGCGCGCCGCCGTCGCTGGACGCCAGCGCGAGGAGCAGGTCACCGTCGCGGCGCTCGCGGGCGATCGCGTCGTCACCCGCGAACGCCGGCATCGCCGTCGCTCCCGGCAGCGCGGGGTCGACGGCGTGCAGCGGCGCGGGCCCGAGCCCGACGTGGATGGTGAGGTCGCCGGGCCCGTCCGGGAGGGTCGGGGTCGGGCCCGCGGTGAGCGCGAGGATCGTCGCGCCCAGCCGTTCGAGCGTCGTCCGCAGGTTCGAGACGTCGTCGACCGCGTAGACCGCGTGCAGCGCGTTGCGCTGCGGGGTCGTGGGTCGCGCGACGCCCGCCTGGGTGCGGCCGGTCGCGCTCTGCCGGCGACCGGCGGGCGGGGGCGTGGCCTGGTCGATCGCGGCTGCGGCGCCCGCGGCGGCGATCGTCGCTCCCGCCACGAGGGCGCCGCCGCCGAGGAGCAGCGACCGCCGGCTCAGCTCGGGGCTCATGAGGCCGGCATCCCGAGCTGCGCGGGATCGATCGCGTCGCCGAGGTCGATGCGGTCCCACGCGCCGCCCACGAGGACCTCGGCCCGCTGCATCAGCCCGTCGTGGTCCACCCAGTAGCGGGCGTGGCCCTCGGACGTCGCGGTGAACACGTCGACGGGAGTGCCGTCCACCTCGTCGGAGCGCAGCCACTGGGCGCCGGCCTGCTGCAGCAGGAGCGGGTTCTCGGGTCGGTCGGAGCCGAGGTCGAGCATGACGAGGAGCAGCGCGTGCTCCGCGGACGACGAGGCGTCCAGGGGTGAGCGCGCGGCCGTCGTGAGCGCGTCGGGCGCGGGTAGGGGTGCCGTCTCCGAGGCCGCCGGCACCAGGGCTGCCGACGAGCCGTCCCACGTGATCAGACTCGTGGCCGACCCGGGCTGCGCGAGGCTTCCGTACCCGACGTGGTCCACGAAGTCGACCCACCCGTCGAGCTGCACCGTGCCGGCCTTGTCGGCCACCTCCGTGCTCACGGCGCGCGCACCCTCGTCGTAGTTGCGGAACCGCACCTGCGCCAAGGTCTGCGCCTCGTCGCTCGTGACGGGCCGGGCGTGGTCGCCGCCGCCGCTGCACGCGCCGACGAGCGCGACGACCGCGAGGAGCCCGAGCACCGCTCTCACGACGTGCCCGACATCGCCGCGAGGAAGTCGTCCGCGGGAACGGCGAACGACGCGGGGTCCGGCATCGTGACGGACTCCGGCAGCCGTGGCGCCTGCCCCGTCCACGCGCCGAGGTCAGGCTGGGGGACCGGAGGCGCGACCTTGAGGAAGCTCACGCCGCGCGGGACGTCGAGCGCGGGAAGGACCGCCGCGGGCTGGGGATCCTTGCCGGGGCAGGGCGCGAGCAGCGTCGGCGGGAGCGTCGTCGGTGAGCCGTCGGCGCAGTTCCCCGTGGCGGGCGCCCGGTCGGCAGAGGTGTTGGCCAGGTCGACGGCGTTGCCTTCGAACACGTTCCCGGCGAACGAGTTGCCGCTCGCCGCGAGGTCCTCGGTGTTGGCCAGCTGGACGCCCGCGGCGGGGTTGTCGCCGATGCGGTTGCGCGCGAGGTCGTTGTCGCGGCCGCCGCTGATGCCGAGCCCGACCCCGAACGACCCGCTCGCCTGCGAGGGCGAGTCGGCCTCGTGGTTGCCCGTCAGGAGGTTGCCGACGACGGTGTTCGAGCGCTGCGGCGTGAACGCCTCCTGGTAGTTGGAGATGAGCGTCATGCCGACGCGGTTCCCCGCGAAGCGGTTGCCCGCGACCATGAGCGAGTCCGACGCGTTCGCGTTCTCGAACCCGACGGCATTGCGCTCGGCGACGTTTCCCTGGACGAGAATCCCGCACCGCTCGCACTGGCCCACGTAGAAACCGCTGTCGGCGGACCCGGACGCGTACGAGTTCGTGATGACGCCGTCGTGCGCGTCGAATGCGTAGATGCCGTAGAGGCCATTGTTGTGCGCGGTCACGTGGTCGACCGAGAATCGCCGCACAGGCGGGAACTTGTCCGGGTCGAGGCGCGTGTAGTCGTCGCCGTTGTGCGCCGAGGGCCCGTTCTTGTCGTGCAGGCCGGTCACGAGCACGCCGTAGAACGTGGCCTCGCGGACCGTGAGGTTCTCGATGCGAGCGCCGTCGGCGATCGCGACGATGCCGTACGGGCGCTTGCCGTCGCCCGTGACGATCGTGGCGTTGCGGTCCTCGCCGCGGATGGTCACGTCGGGGGTGTCGAGCAGCACCTGCTCGGGGTACGTCCCGGCCGCGACCAGCACAGTTCCACCTTCGGCGACCCGGTCGACCGCCTCGCTGATGGTCTTCACGTCGGCCGGGACGCGCACCAGCTCCTGCTTGCCCTGCGACCCGCACGACGCGACGCCGAGGGTGCCCACGGCGAGCGCGACGACGACCAGGAGGCGCGAGGCGGTGCGGCGGCGGGAAGGCACGCAGCGAGTGTAGGTCGAGCGCGCGCGGCGCGGCTCGCAGCACCCGGCGGTACCCGACCGGGTGATTCACCTGGGCCGCATGGGCGATAGCACCCAGAAACTTCGGACACAAGAGAAGGACGTCATGCCGCGCATGATTTATTGGCTGACGCCGCTGCCCACGTTGCCATGGCTATTCTCTGACAATTCGGGCGCCGAATTCGAAAATCGTCAACAAAAGGGATATTCCCCCCGTGCGACCCGCCTTCCGCCGTACCGCCACCCGTGTCGTCTCCGGCCTCACCGCTGCCGCGGTCGTGGCCGCGGGCCTGATCGCCGCAGCGGTCGCGACGCCCGCCGTCGCCGCGCCCGGTGACACCGTCGGTGGCCGCGTCTTCCGTGACTTCAACGGCAACGGGACCTACGACACGGTCGTCGCGACCGGCGTCGCCAAGGACGTCGGCCTCGCCAACGTGAGCGTGGTCGTCACGGACCAGCTCGGGACGAGCCTCACCGTTCTCAGCGGTGCCAACGGGCTCTGGACCGCGGACGCCTCGACGCTCGTCGGTTCGACGTTCCGTGTTCAGTTCGAGCCGCCCGCGTCCCTGGTGACGTCGGCGCAGGGCACGGACAACGGCACCTCGGTCCAGTTCGTCGCCGCCGGCACGACCGACGCGAACTTCGCGGTGAACGTCCCCGCGGACCACACGCAGGACCACGTGCCGCTCGTCACGACCATCCAGTACGCGGGAGTGCGCACCGGCGTCGACGTCCGCAACAGCGCGGCCGTCTCCGCGACGCCGTGGGAGGTCGCGCGCAACGACTCGGGCGCCAACGACAACACGCGGTTCGGCGCCCGCACCACGATCGCGACGTACAACAGCGTCGGATCGGTGTGGTCGACCGCCTACTCCAGCCTCAACGACCGGCTCTACGTCGCCGCGACCTACAAGCGGCACTCGGACCTCGGCCCCGCAGGCCTCGGCGGGATCTACGTGTTCTCGGACGTCACGGCTGACGACGGCACCGTCCACGCGAACCCGACGATGACGTCGATCGACGTCACCACGCTGCGCGACCAGGACGGCGCGCTGATCGACCTCGGGACCGCCGCTCGCGCGGCGCTCGGATCCTCGTCGAGCCTGGCACGGGACGCGGACGCGTTCGCCAAGGCCGGCAAGGTCGGGATCGGCGGCATCACGCTGAACGGCCAGGGCACGGTCCTGTACTTCGTGAACCTGCGCGACCGCCAGCTCTACGCCGTCGACCTGACCGCGACGCCCATGACCGCCAAGCGCATCGGCTCGGGCGTCCCGGCGGGCGAGCAGCCCTGGGCGCTGACCCTGCGCGACGGGAAGATGTACATCGGTTCGACCGACACGGGCTCGGTCCCGGGGCAGTCCGCCGCGGCCGCCGGGCTCCGTGCGCACGTGCGTGTCGCCGCGGAGCAGGACGTGCTCGCCGGGAACCCGTCGTGGACGTCGGTGCTGCACTCCGGCAACGGGAGCGACGGCCTCGACCTCGGCTACGCCCGCGGCACCCCGATGTCGGGCTGGTCGGGCCGCTCCGACTGGCCCACGGTCAAGCCGCAGGTCGTCCGCTGGAACGCGTGGACCGACACGTGGAACTTCACGGGCGGCTCGGTCGGCTTCCCGGCGCCAGACACCAGCGGCAACACCGGCTGGGGCCCCGTGCACGTCTACCCGCAGGCGATCGTCACCGACCTGACGTTCGACCAGGACGGCTTCCTCCTGGTGAGCCTGGCCGACCGCACGGCGATCCAGGGCGGCAACCGCAACTACGCCTCCGACGCGGCGAGCGCCGGCACGTTCGAGTCGCTCTCGGCGGGCGACTTCCTGATCGCGGGCCCGAACGCCGCGGGGACCGTGTACACCGCGGAGTCCGGCGGCAGCGTCACGGGCGTCGACCACCTCGGCGTCTCGCGGACGCGGACGGGCCTGGTCAACGGCCAGGGCCCGGGTGGCGGGGAGTTCTTCGCCGACCAGCAGAACCTCGGTGCCAGCACCGGCAGCGTGACGCACTACGAGGTCACGCTGGGCAGCGCGGTCTCGTTCCCGGGCGCCCCGCAGCCGATCCTGAGCACGGTCTACGACCCGCTGAGCGGCGTCCGCCTCGCGGGCCTCATGTGGTTCAACGGCTCGACGGGCGCCGCGGTCCGTGGCTACGAGCACACGCTCGACACGGCCCAGACGAACGGCAGCAGCACGTTCCAGAAGGGCGGCGGCCTCGGCGCGATCGAGGCCCTCGCGAGCGAGGCGCCCGTCGAGATCGGCAACCGCCTGTGGTTCGACGGCGACCAGGACGGCGTCCAGGACGCCGACGAGCCCGGCGTCGACGGTGTCACGGTCGAGCTGCGCGACGCGCTGGACGCGGTCGTGGCGACGACGACGACGGACGCCTCGGGCGAGTACTACTTCCGCTCCGACGCGGACGGCTTCGACCCGTACGGCACCTACTCGATCCACTTCGTCCTGCCGACGTCGGGCAACTGGCGCACGTCAGACCCGGTGTTCGGCACGGTGCCATGGTCGGACATCCGCTTCACGACGAAGGACGCAGGCAGCGACGACGCGGTCGACTCCGACGTCGACGCGGACGGCTCGCTCGACTACACCGTCGCCGGGCCGGGCGAGAACGACCACACGCTCGACGCTGGGCTCGTCGCGGACGCGGCGTTCACGGTCGAGAAGGCGATCGACCCCTCGGGCGGCACGCCCGCACCGGGGGCCACCTTCTCGATGACCGTGGCAGCGAGCAGCTTCCGTGGCGAGGTGCTCGCGCTGCCGCCGGGTGACCAGTCGTTCGCGGTCGGCGTGGGTTCAGGCAACGGCCACTCGATCACCGTCCCCGTCGGGACCCGGATCCAGGTCGGCGAGGCAGCGACGGCGGGCCTCCGCTCGCCCGCGGTCGTGTCGCCCGCCGGCACGTTCCTGGTCAGCGGGTCGGTCGCGACGCCGCAGGTCGTGACGGTCACCAACACCCTCGTCGAGCCGGGCACGTTCTCGGTGCACAAGTCGGTGAGCGGAGCCGGGGCCACGTACGTCGCCGCGAACGCGCCGTTCGTGGTGCAGTACAGCACCGACGGCGGGGGCTCGTGGGACGACCTCACGGTGCCACGCGACGGGACTGTGACCTCGCCGGAGCTGCCGACCGGCACGACCGTGTTCCTGCGTGAGGCGCCCGTCGCGGGCCCCGCGGGCGTCGACTGGGGAGTGCCGCACTGGACGATCGGCGGCGTCGGTACCGGAGGTTGGGTCGAGCTCACGATCGGCGACGGCACCGACGTGGCCGTCGACCTCGACAACCCGGCGAACCTGGTCTCGAGCGGCTTCTCGATCACCAAGGACGTCAGCGGGCCCGCGGCCGGCTCCGTGCCGAACGACTTCGGGTTCACCGCGCGGTACTCCTACCTCGACGCCTTGGGCGCAACGGTCAACGGGATCCTCGCGCTCAGCAAGGCGGACCCGACGAACGGCGTGAACGGCATCCCGTTCGGCACGTCGGTCACGCTGACCGAGGTGACGCCGACGGGCGCGCCCGCCGACGTCGACTGGGGAACGCCCGCCTGGTCGGGCACGGGCGTCACGGACAACGGCGACGGCTCGGCGACCCTCGTCGTCGGTGCGACCCCCGCGAACGTGACCCTCACCAACCCGACGTCGGTCCTGACGGGCGGCTTCGACGTGACCAAGCGGGTCACCGGCGCGGCCGCGGGCTCGGTCGACGCCGGGGCGAGCTACACCGTGAACTACTCGTACGCCACGGGTTCGGGCACGCTGACGATGGACGCCGACGACTCGGACGGGGTCGCGGGCATCCCCGCGGGCACGACCGTCACGCTGTCGGAGGGCACGCGCCCGACGGGTCGACCCGACCTGGCCTGGCAGCAGCCCGTGTGGAGCGGGTCCGGCGTGACCGACAACGGCGACGGCAGGGCGACGCTCGTCGTCGCGGCCGGCGCGAACGCGCAGATCACGCTCACCAACCCGACGACGCAGCTGGTGGACGGCTTCTCGCTCACCAAGGTCGTGACGGGCGACGCCCAGGGCTCGGTCTCGCCGACGTTCGAGTTCACGATCGACTATGCCCTGGACGGCGTGGACCAGACCCCCATCACGCTGACGACCGCCTCGCCCACGCAGGCCTTCACGGACCTGCCCCGCGGCACGGTCGTCACGCTCGACGAGGTGACCCCGACCGGGGCGCCGGCAGACGTCAGCTGGGGCACGCCGCAGTGGAGCGGCACCGGCGTGACCGTCGCGGCGGACGGCTCTGCGTCGTTCGTCATCGGCGCCTCGCCCGTGGCCGTGACGCTGACCAACCCGACGACGCGGCTGTTCGGCACGTTCGCCGTCACCAAGCACGTCGTCGGTGAGGGCTCGCACGTGCTCGAGGGCGACCCGCTCTTCTCGGTGACGTACAGCTACCCGGACGGGGAGCCCGAGACGTTCACCGTCCACGACGGTGAGCGCTGGGTCTCGCCGCAGCTGCCGACCGGCACGGTCGTCACGCTGAACGAGGCGACGCCGCTGACGGGTCTGCCGGCCGGTGCCAGCTGGGGCACGCCCCGGTTCGTCGTCGACGGCGACACGGTCGACCACGTGACGATCGGCGACGACGACACGGTCGAGATCGCGCTCGAGAACCCGACGACGGTCACGCCCGCGGTCGACATCGAGAAGGGCGACGGCGTCGACGACACCATCACGCACGACGCCGACACGATGTCGCAGGGCGAGGTCTACACGCCGGGCGAGAGGCGGCGGATCGTGCTGACCGTCACCAACACCGGGACCGAGCGCCTGCGCGAGGTCGTGCTGCGCGACTCGACGGTCTCGGGTGCGGACGTCTCCGCGATCACCTGGACCTTCCCCGACGGCACCACGGCGGAGGCGACGCGTGTCGACGGCGCCTGGGAGGCGCGCTGGCCCGAGACCTTCGGGTCCGGCACGGCGACGTTCGACCCAGGTGCGGTCATCCACGGCGTCGCGAGCCTGACCGTGAACGCGTCGCACGCGCCGCACGTCGACCGCGCGACGGTCGACGCGATCGGCGTGGCCAGCGGCACGCCGGTGCGTGACGAGGACGCGTACAACGCGTTCACGGGTGCGATCCAGGTCATCAAGTACGACGGTTCGCTCGACGACCCGATCGTGCGCGTCGGCGACGACTGGGTGATGCCGGGCAAGCCTCTGCGCAACGCTGACCAGGACGCGAACGACGCGGCGCACGCCGTGGAGCTCCTGAGCGGCGTGCCGAGCCCGGTGCGCTGGGTCGTGACGAACACCGGCACGACGACGCTCACCGACGTCGACATCGTCGACGCGACGAAGGACGGTCCTGACGTCACGGGCATCACGTGCGACCTGTCTGCGCTCGGTGGCCCGGCGCGCTTCGCGCCGGCGAGCGGCACGTGGCACGGGCTGCTGCCCCCGTCGGCCTCGTTCTTCTGCGAGGGCACGCTCACGCTCAAGGGCGGTTCGCACGCGGACCTCGTCACGGCGACCGCGAGCATCGTCAAGCCCGCGGTGGACGGTGACGGCGTGCCGACCGGCGAGCCGTCGCTCGACGGCTCGGGTGACCCGGTCGTGGCCACGAACGGCGACGGCTCGCCGGTGCGCGTGACGGACGACGACCCGTTCCACGCGATCGACCCGCCCACGCCGCCGATCGTCGTGCCGACCCCGACCCCGACGCCCAAGCCGACGTCGTCCCCCGACCCGACGCAGGGCCCGAAGCCCGGCGACGGCCTGGCGCACACCGGCGCCGACATCGCGCCGGCCGTAGGGGCAGCCGTGCTGGCACTGCTGCTCGGTGCGGTCCTGCTCGTGGTCGCCCGGCGGCGCCGGAGCTGACGTCTGCGTGGACCGGGCGGCGCGCCGAGCGCGTTCGCCCGGTTCACGGCGGCGGGCTCGTACCGTGGAACGGTCGAGCTGAGGTGACCGTGGGGGAGGTGCGTCCGAACATGCCCGTGTCTCGCAGCGTGTACTGGCGCCGCCGTGCGGTCGTGCTCGGCCTGCCCCTCGTGCTCGTCCTGCTGGCCGTCTGGCTGATCGGCGGGCGAGGTTCGGGCGACGGGCCCGCGGCCGCGGCCACGCCGACGAAGACGGCCACGCCGACCAAGGCCGCCGCGCAGACGAAGGCCGGTGCGAGCCCGAGCACGACGGGGACCCCGAAGCCCACGAACTCCGTCCCGGACTGCTCGTCGCTCAAGCTGGACGTGAGCGCCGACGCCAAGTCGTACAACGCGGGCGCGAACCCGAAGCTCACGACGACCATCACCAACACGGGCGCCAAGGCGTGCCTCGTGGACGCGGGTAGCGCGAACACGCTGATGGTCATCACCTCGGGAGACGACCAGGTGTGGTCCTCGCGCGACTGCGTGGCGTCGTCGTCGGAGTCGAAGCCGCTGCTGCTGTCAGCGGGCAAGAGCGTGAGCGGCTCGGTCAGCTGGAAGCGGGTGCGCTCGGCGCCGGGCTGCCCGAAGAACCCGGGCGCCGCGAAGCCGGGGACCTACGCCGTGACGTACACCGTGGCCGGCCAGAACGCGGCGCCGGCCGTGATCCGCCTGCGCTGATCGGGCCGATCCGGCCGATACGTCAGACGTACCGCTCGAGGATGCTCGACTCCGCGAGCCGCGACAGGCCCTCACGCACGGCACGGGCGCGCTGCTCGCCCACACCGTCGACGGCCATGAGGTCGTCGATCCCGGCGGCGAGCAGCTTCTGCAGGCCGCCGAAGTGGGAGACGAGGCGGTCGACGATCGCGCCCGGCAGGCGGGGGACCTTCGAGAGCAGGCGGTAGCCGCGGGGTCCGGCCGCGGCATCGAGCGCGTCGCCGCCGCCGGGCAGCCCGAGCACGCGAGCGATGTGCGCTATGTCGATCAGCTCGGTCGAGTCGAGCTCGGCCAAGGCCTCCTGCACCGACTCGATGTCGCGGCGGCTCGTGTCGACGTAGTCGCGGATGACGAGCTCGCGGTCCGAGCCGATGCCGCCGACGAGCTCGTCGAGCTGAAGCGTGAGCAGGCGGCCGTCGGTGCCGAGCTCGACGACGTAGCCCTCGATCTCCTCGGAGATGCGGCGAACCATCTCGAGGCGCTGGACCACGGCGGACACGTCACGCACGGTGACCAGGTCCTCGATCTCGAGCGCGGACAGCGTCCCGCTGACCTCGTCGAGCCGCGACTTGTAGCGCTCGAGCGTGGCCAGGGCCTGGTTGGCGCGAGACAGGATCGTCGTCGACCCCTCGAGCACGTACCGCTGGTCCTGGACGTACAGAGCGATGATCCGCATCGAGGCGGAGACCGAGATGACGGGCATGCCGGTCTGCTTGGCGACGCGCTCGGCGGTGCGGTGCCGTGTGCCGGACTCGCTCGTCTCGATCGTCACGTCGGGCAGCAGCTGGACGGCGGCGCGCACGATGCGGTTGATGTCCTTGTCGACGACGACCGCGCCGTCCATCTTCGCGAGCTCGCGCAGGCGCGTCGCGGAGAACTCGACGTCGAGCACGAACCCGCCCGAGCAGATCGACTCGACCGTCTGGTCGAAGCCGAGCACGATGAGCGCGCCCGTGCGACCGCGCAGGATCCGCTCCAGCCCGTCGCGGAGCGCGCCGCCGGGTGCGACTGCGGCGAGCGTGGACCTCATGAGGTCGTCTGGGGCGTGCGGGCTGCTGGGCACGTGAGCATGGTAACGAGCCGACGTCGCCGCGGCGGGTCGCGACCCACCCCGGGCCGTGCACATCCACCCATCTGCTGCACGGGCCGGGTGGGCCCAGCGGCCCGGCGCGGTGCCTACGACGCCGCTGGCGCGCGGCCGAGCGTGTAGCGAACCTGCTGGCCCAGGGCGATGCGGCCGTCGGTGGTGAGGTCGGTCGCGAGGGCGACGATCTGCTCGCGGACGTCGTCGCGCGCCTCGGGCGGGACCGCCTCCCACATCGCCCGCTGGCCGTGCGACCACGTGAACGCGAGCAGGTGCTCGGCGTCGCGCAGCACGGCCTCGACCTGGCGCGTGACGGTGCGGACCTGCGTGATCCCGGCGCCGGCGAACAGCTCCTCCATCCCGGCGTCGGTCGCGAACGGACCGGAGCGGCCACTCGTGCGCGCGTCGAGCATCGCGGGCGGCAGGTACGGCACGAAGACCTCGTCGACCGCGCGCCAGCGCTCGTCCTGGGCGCCGAAGGTCGTGACGCCGATGCGGCCGTCGGGGACGACGAGCTCCGCCCATGCGCGCAGTGCGGCCGCGGGGTCGGGCATGAAGAACAGCACGAGCGAGGCCGCGACCACGTCGAAGCTCTCCGGTGCGAAGTCCGGTGCCTGCGCGTCGCCGACGAGCACCTCGACCTGTGGCAGGTCGGCCAGGTCGCTCGCCGTCAGCTCGACCATGCGCGGGGCCAGATCGATGCCGACGGCGCGTCCGCCCGGCCCGACCGCGAGCGCGATCGGCCGGAGTGCCGCGCCCCGCCCGCAGCCGATGTCCAGCACGCGCTCGCCCGGCTCGATCGCGAGCTCGTCGACCAGCCCGGCGGCGATGGGCGTGAACCACGGGACGCCCACGGCGTCGTAGGTGTCCGCGACGCGGTCGAAGATCCCGCCGATCTCTTGTGGTTGTGGCACCCGGCCACCGTCGCACCGTGCGGCCGAGCCCACAAGGCCCGACAGGCGCGAACCCGTGCGGAGGCGCAGGCTGAAGGGTGCGCCACCACCCGGGCGCGCGAGAGAAGGAGGACCGCGATGAGCAACGAAGACATCAGCGCGATGCCGAGCACCACGACCCACGGCGAGCCCGAAGTTCTCGACGACGGCGACACCGCCCGGATCGTCGAAGGCGAGGGTGCGGGGCACCTCGTGCCCGGCGGAGACGTGCTCGACGAGGGCGAGACCGCCCGTGTCGTCGAGGGCGAAGGAGTCGCGGCGGACGTGTTCCACGACGGCGACGACGTGCTCGACGAGGGCGAGACCGCGGGAGTGGTCGAGGCCGACGGGCCGCCGAAGGGACCGTGAGCACCGCTACTGACCATCAATCAAGACCATCGGTAACGCACTCGTTACCCGACTGAGACGCATCAGAAGCGTCGACCCCGTTGACTGTTAGGAAACTTACCTATTAGTTTGACGGGGTCGGCGCAGAGCACTGCGCCGCCCTCGGTCAACGGTGATCGGAGCACGATGGCAGGCACGGTGAGTCAGCCCGGTACGCCCGGGCTGCTGCGCGCGATGAACGACCGCGCCGCGCTCACGCTGCTGCTCGACCACGGCCCGCTCACCCGCGCGCAGATCGGCGACCTCACCGGCCTCTCCAAGCCGACCGCGTCGCAGGTGGTCGCCCGCCTCGAGGGTGCGGAGCTGATCGAGGTCGTCGGCTCGGCGGCCGCGACCCGTGGGCCCAGCGCCTCGACGTACGGCATCCGCGGCGGGCTGCTGCACGCGGTCGCGGTCGACGTCAGGCCGCACCAGGTCGTCTCGACCGTCGTCGACCCGACCGGCACCGAGCACCCGGTGGCCGACGTGCCGCTCGCCAAGGTCGCGTCCGGGCGTTCGGCGGTCGCCGACATCCGGGCCGCGATCGACGCCGCGTGCGCCGTGGCGGGCGCCAAGCCCGAGTCGGTCGTGACCGCGATGGTCGGGCTGCAGGGCGCCGTCGACCCGCGCACCGACGACCTCGCCTTCACCGGCCTCATGCCCGGCTGGCCGCGTCGCAACGTGCGCGCAGAGCTCGAGGCCGGGCTCGGCATCCCGGTGCGCATCGACAACGACGTCAACCTCGCCGCGGTGGCGGAGCGCAACGACGGCGCCGGTGCGCCCGACGACGACTTCGCGCTGCTGTGGCTCGGTGAGGGCCTCGGCGTCGCGCTGCACCTGCGCGGCGAGCTGCACCGCGGCGCCGCGGGCGGCGCCGGCGAGATCGGCTACCTGCCCGTCTCGCGCTCGGCCGCGCTGCTCGACCCCGCCGCCGACGACCTTCAGGACATCACCGGCGGCATCGCCGTGGCCCGCGTGGCCCGCGCGCACGGCATCCGCGGCCGCCGGCTCGTCGACGCCCTGGCCGCACTGCCGACGAGCCCCGCGCGCGACGCCGTGCTCGCCGACCTCGCGCCGCGCGTGGCCGAGGCCGTCCTCCCCGTACTCGCCGTGCTCGAGCCCCATCGGGTCGTGCTCGGTGGACCGACCGGCATGGCCGGCGGTCAGGCTCTCGCCGACCTGGTGAGGAGCCACATTCGCAGGACCACGCGATGGTCCCCGTCCATCTCCGCGAGCACCGTGCCTGATCAGCCGGTCCTCCGCGGTGCCCGTGCCGTGATCGGCGCCGATCTGAGGGAACGGCTGCTCGACCTCGTCACCTAGCGCCCCACCTGAACCCACGCACCACCCATCTAGCGACCGCGCACTGCGCCGGACGTCGCTGGGTCATACCCAGAAGGCCGTCGCAGCCCATCAGAACGGAGTACCGCAGTGAGATCACGACGTGCGCTCCTCGTCGTCCCGGCCCTCGTGTCGCTCGCGCTGGCCACGGCCGCGTGCAGCGGCGGGTCGTCGTCCGACGGCCCGACCGCGGCGGCCTCGGCCCCGCCCACGGTGTCCGGCACCATCCAGTTCTGGCACTTCTTCACCGACCGTGAGGCCGGCGTCATCCAGTCGGTCGTCGACGACTTCGAGGCCGCCAACCCCGGCGTCAAGGTCGAGGTGAAGTCGGGCCAGGACGACCAGAAGATGCGGCAGGCGATCTCGGCGGGCCAGCCCATCGACGTCGGCCTGAGCTACTCCACGGACCAGGTGGGCCCGCTGTGCTCGTCGGGCGACTTCACCGACCTGTCCAGCTTCATCACACGCGACAAGGTGGACCTGACCCAGATCCCCAAGACCGTGCTGGGCTACACCGAGTACAAGGGCAAGCGCTGCACGATGCCCGCGCTCGCGGACGTCTACGGGCTCTACTACAACAAGAAGCTCCTGGCCGACGCGGGCTACACCGCGCCGCCCAAGACGCTGGCCGAGCTGAGCGACATGGCCGTCAAGCTCACCAAGTTCAACGGCGACGGCTCGATCAAGCAGCTCGGTTTCATGCCGCTGCTCGGCTACTACGAGAACGCGGAGGCGCACTGGGCGCCGTCGGCGGACGCCAAGTGGCTCAACGAGGACGGCACGTCGGCGATCAGCAGCTCGCCCGGCTGGACGACGCTGCTCGAGTGGCAGAAGGACCTCATCGCCAAGCTCGGCGGCTACGACAAGCTCGCCAAGTTCCAGGCCGCGCTCGGCGAGGAGTTCTCGGCGCAGAACGACTTCCAGACGGGCCGCGTCGCGATGAACCTCGACGGTGAGTACCGCACCGCGTTCATCGCCGACCAGGCCAAGGACCTCGACTACGGCACCGCGCCGTTCCCGTCCGCGCAGGGCTACGAGGACACCTACGGCGGCGGCTACATCACGGGCAACATCGTCGGCATCGGCAAGGGTTCCAAGAACCCCGAGGCCGCGTGGGCGTTCATCAAGTACCTGACGACGAACACGGACGCCCAGGTCAAGCTCTCGAACGGCCTGAAGAACGTGCCGACGATGCACGACGCGATCACCTCGCCCGCGCTGGAGGTCTCGCCGCAGTTCAAGACGTTCCTGGACATCTTCGAGAACGAGCACTCCTCCACCACGCCGCCCAGCGGCATCGGCGCGGAGTACCAGACGATCTTCGGCACGCACACGGCCAAGTGGCAGTCCGGCAAGGAGACCGACCTGCCGGGGATGCTCAAGACCGTCGACTCGGAGATCAACGCGGCCGTCAAGCTGCAGGCCGGGAGCTGATCGAATGGCCTCGGCGATCCGCCGCCGTCGCACGTTGACGGCGTACGCATTCCTCGCACCGGCGTTGCTGGGCATGATCATCTTCTTCGTCTTCCCGCTGATCATGACCGTCTTCTACTCGTTCACCGCGTTCGACCTGTCGAACGCGCCACGGTGGAACAACTTCGCGAACTGGAAGTTCCTGTTCGGCGGGGACCCGCTCATCGGCCAGGCCGCGCTGAACACTCTGTGGTTCGTCGCGATCCTCGTGCCGGTGCGGATCGTCGGGGCCATGGTCGTCGCCTGGGCGCTGACCCGCGCCCGGCGGTCGTCCGGCGCCCTGCGCACGGTGTACTACCTCCCGGCGCTCGTGCCGCCGGTGGCATCCACCATCGCGTTCGTCTTCCTGCTCAACCCGGCCACCGGCCCGGTGAACCGCATGCTCGAGGCCGTGGGGCTCAACGGGCCGGGGTGGTTCACCGACCCGGCCTGGTCCAAGCCCGCGCTCGTGCTGCTCGGGCTCTGGGTGCTCGGCGACATCATGGTGATCTTCCTGGCCGCGCTGCTCGACGTCCCCGCCGAGCAGTACGAGGCCGCCGAGCTCGACGGCGCCAACGGCTTGCAGCGGTTCCGGCACATCACGATCCCCAACATGTCGCCCGTGCTGCTGTTCGCGGCGATCACCGGCGTGATCGCGGCGCTGCAGTACTTCACCGAGCCGGCCGTCGCCTCGTCGACAGCCATGGGCAAGTCGTCCGTCGGTGCCGGCACGAGCACGCTGCTCGGCTGGCCGGACGGCTCGACCCTGACGTACGGCCAGCTCCTGTACTCCAAGGCGTTCGGCGCCAACCTGTTCGGCTACGCGTCGGCGATGGCGGTCGTGCTGTTCGTCGTCGCCGGGTTCGTCACGTGGGTGCTGCTGCGCCGCTTCTCCTCGTTCAGCCCGGAGGTGGCCAGTTGAGCGCGCCAACCCTCGCCCGTCCCGAGTCCCGGGTGCGCGCCTCGCGTGCCGGCGTCGACGGGGCGAGCCTGCGCAAGCGTTCGCCGTTGGTGTTCATCGCGGACCACGCGCTGCTCATCGCGCTCGCGGTGATGTTCGTCGCGCCGTTCTGCTTCGTGCTGCTCACGGCCGTGATGTCGCCCGAGCAGGCAGGCACGGCGTTCGCCTGGCCGACGTCGTGGCACTGGGACAACTTCGCGCAGGTGTTCGACAAGCTGCCGATGCTCAAGTACTTCGGCAACTCGTTGCTCTACGCGGGGGCGGCCACTCTGTTCATGCTGGTCTCCTCGATCCCCGCGGGGTACGCGCTCGCCCGCATCCAGTTCCGCGGCTCGCGGATCCTGATGTTCGCGATCATCGGCGCGATGCTGCTCCCGCCGCAGGTCACGTCCGTGCCGCTGTACGTCATGTGGTCGCGGCTCGGCCTGACGGGAAGCCTGTGGCCGCTCATCCTGCCCAACCTGCTGGGTGACGCGTTCTCGATCTTCCTGCTGCGCCAGTTCTTCCTCACGATCCCGCGCGAGTACACCGAGGCCGCGCGGATCGACGGCTGCGGAGAGCTCCGCACGCTGTGGAAGGTCGTGCTCCCGATGGCCCGCCCGGGCATCGCGGCGACGTCGATCTTCCTGTTCTTCGCCTCGTGGAACGACTACTACGGGCCGCTGCTCTACACGTCCGAGAACGAGAACGCCTGGCCGGTCTCGTACGCGCTCGCCCAGTTCCGCGGCGCGCGCTCGGTCGACTGGAACCTGACGATGGCGGCCACGCTCATCGCGATGGTGCCCGTGGTCCTGATCTTCCTGCTCGCGCAACGGTCCTTCGTGCGCGGCGTGACCCTGACAGGAGTGAAGGGATGAAGCTCACCGTCGTCGGCGGGGGTTCGACGTACACGCCCGAGCTGGTGGACGGCTTCGCGCGCCTGCGGGCGCTGCTTCCGCTGACGGAGCTGTGCCTGGTGGATCCGGACTCGTCGCGACTCGAGCTCGTGTCCGGGGTGTCGCGGCGGATGTTCGCGCGCGCCGGGTACGACGTCACGGTCACGACGACGTCCGACGTGGTGGCGGGCGTGTCCGACGCGGCCGCGGTGCTGCTGCAGCTGCGCATCGGCGGCCAGGCCGCCCGGCACTCGGACGAGACGTTCCCGCACGCGTGCGGCTGCCTCGGCCAGGAGACCACCGGGCCGGGCGGGCTGGCGAAGGCGCTGCGGACGGTTCCCGTGGTCCTGTCCGTCGCGGAGCTCGTCCGGCGGCACGCGGCGCCCGGCGCGTGGATCGTCGACTTCACCAACCCGGTCGGGATCGTGACGCGTGCGCTGCTGAACGAGGGGCATCGCGCGGTGGGGCTGTGCAACGTGGCGATCGGGTTCCAGCGGCGGTTCGCGTCGCTGCTGGGGGTCGCGCCCGAGGCGGTGCAGCTCGACCACGTGGGCCTCAACCACCTCACGTGGGAGCGCGGGGTGGTCGTCGACGGCGTGGACCGGCTGCCTGCGCTGCTCGCGTCGCACCGTTCCGAGCTGGCGGAGGAGGTCGAGCTGTCACCTGAGGTGCTCGACCTGCTGGGCTGCGTCCCGTCGTACTACCTGCGGTACTACTACGCGCACGACGAGGTGCTCGCCGAGCAGCTCGCGGGAGGGCCGTCGCGCGCGCAGGCCGTGATGGAGGTCGAGGCCGAGCTGCTCGAGCTCTACGCGGACCCGTCCGTGGACACCAAGCCCGAGGCCCTGACCCGTCGCGGCGGGGCGTTCTACTCCGAGGCGGCCGTCGACCTGCTCGCCTCCCTGACCGCCGACCGCGGCGACGTCCAGGTGGTCAACGTGCGCAACGACGGCGTGCTGCCGTTCCTGCCCGACGACCACGTGATCGAGGTGCCCGCACGCGTCGGAGCCGGCGGGGTCACGCCGCTGCCCGCCGCAGCGCTGGCGTCGCCCGCGGTCGGCCTCGTCGCGCACGTCGCCGACTACGAGCGGCTCGCGCTCGACGCGGCGATCCACGGTGGCCGGTCCCGGGTGGAGCGCGCGCTGCTCGCCCACCCGCTCGTCGGGCAGCACGCCCGCGCCGCGCGGCTCACGGACCTGCTGCTCGATGCCAACCGCGACCACCTCGCGTGGGCCCGATGACGGACGTGCTGCTGGCCGTCGACGGCGGCGGCTCGAAGACGGACGTGCTCGCGCTCGCCCCCGACGGGACGGTCCTCGGTCACGCGCGCGGCGGCGGTTCGTGCCCGCAGGTCATCGGCGTGCTGCCCGCGCTGCACGTCGTCGACGCGCTCGTGCGCGAGGTGCTGGACCCGCTGCCGGCGCCCGTCGTCACGCGGGCAGGGATCTACCTGTCGGGCCTCGACCTGCCGGTCGAGATCGCCACGTTCCACACCGCGCTCGCGACGCTGCCCTGGCTGCCCGAGGACGTGGTCGTCGACAACGACACGTTCGCGCTGCTGCGGGCGGGGACACCGGCGGACGAGGGCGTCGCGGTGGTGTGCGGGACGGGCATCAACTGCGTGGGCCGACGAGCCGACGGTCAGACCGCGCGCTTCCCGGCGCTCGGCCGCATCTCGGGCGACTGGGGCGGCGGCTGGGAGCTCGGCGAGCAGGCGGTGTGGCACGCGGCGCGAGCGGTCGACGGGCGCGGACCGGCGACCTCGCTCACCGTGCTGGTTCCCTCCGCGCTCGACCGGCCCGACATGGCGACCGTCATCGAGGACCTGCACTTCGGCCGGCTCTCGGACCGCGTGTACGCCCTGCTGGCGCCCGTGCTGCTCGCCGCCTCGGCGTCCGGCGACGCGGTCTCGCGCTCGGTCGTCGAGCGCCAGGCCGACGAGGTCGCGACCCTCGCGCTGACCGCCCTGGCTCGTCTGGACCTGCTGGCCGCTCCTGTCCCCGTGGTGCTCGGGGGAGGGGTGATGGCCGCGCGGGACGCGACACTCACCGAGGGGATCCGTTCGCGGATCACCGCGGTCGCGCCCCGCGCGGTCATGTCGTTCGTGGTAGAGCGGCCCGTGCTCGGGGCGGGGCTGCTGGTGCTCGAGGCCGCGGGTGCGGACTCGTCGGCCGGCGACCGGCTCCGCGCGACCATCGGAGCGCATCCCGTCCTGGCAACCTGATCCCATGAGGAGGCCCGCCGTGGCTGCTCGACCGCTCGTCGCCGTGCCGATCGCCCTCGCGCTGGTGTGCGCGGGGTGCTCGTCGTCGGGCCCGGCGCCCTCGCCCTCGCCGTCCGCCTCCGCTGCCACGTCCGTTGCGCCGACCTCCGTCGGCCTCGACGACCCTGCGCACAAGGAGATGGCGATGGAGCTCGTCTCCAGCGCCGAGAACTCCTCGCTCGACTGGCAGGCGCAGTACGAGTACATCGAGGACATCGGCGACGGCCGCGGCTACACCGCGGGCATCATCGGCTTCTGCTCGGGGACCTCGGACATGCTCGAGCTCGTCGAGGCGTACACGGCGACCGTCCCCGGCAACCCGCTGGCCCGGTACCTGCCCGCGTTGCGAAAGGTCGACGGCACCGACTCGCACAATGGGCTCGATCCGGGATTCGTCGCGGCGTGGCAGGCGGCCGCGGCGGACCCCGTGTTCCAGGAGGAACAGGACCACGAGCGCGACGCGGTCTACTTCGACCCGTCGGTCGCGCTGGCCAAGGCCGACGGGCTGCGCACGCTGGGCCAGTTCGCCTACTACGACGCCGCGGTGATGCACGGCTTCGACGGGATGCAGGGCATCCGCGCCCGAGCTCTGGCCCGGGCCGCGACGCCCGCCGACGGCGGCGACGAGACCGCCTACCTGGACGCCTTCCTCGACGAGCGGGTGGTCGAGATGAACAAGGAGGAGGCGCACACCGACACGACCCGGGTCGACGACGCGCAGCGCGTCTTCCTGCGCGCCGGCAACCTCGACCTCGACCCGCCGCTGCGGTGGCACGTGTACGGCGACCCGTACGAGATCGCGGCGCTCCCCACTGAGCCGACCGGCTGAATTCGGCTCGGGTGCAGCTCC
>JBCECL010000014.1:0-18992 GCA_039207135.1 Brevundimonas sp. | reverse complement strand
TCGATCGTCAGCGTCGTCGTCGCCTGGCGGCGCAAGCGCTGACCGGCCTCGGACTGAGCCGAGTAGGAACGTGTCGGCGGTCGGTCACCCGCGCCGGAGCGGCACCACGTTGTCGGTCATGTTCGCGACCTGGACGGCGTGCGCGAGGTCCGAGGCGCCCTGCACGGCCATGCCGTCGGGCACGGACAGCCCGGCGAGTGACGCGGCCGGCACGATCGCGCGCGTGAAGCCGAGGCGCGCGGCCTCGGCGAGGCGGCGGCCGACGCCCGAGACGTTGCGGATCTCGCCCGCGAGCCCGACCTCGCCGATCGCGACGAGCCCGCGCGGGAGGGAGGTGTTCTCACGGGAACCGACCGCGGCGAGCGCGAGCGCGAGGTCCGCGGCGGGCTCGACCACGCGCGCGCCGCCGACGGTCGAGACATAGACGTCCTGGTCAGCGAGGCGCGCGCCGAGCCGGCGCTGCAGCACGGCGAGCACCATCGCCAGCCGCGAGGAGTCGACCCCGCTCGTGGTGCGGCGCGGGTTGGGCACCTGGCTCGGGGCGACGAGCGCCTGGATCTCGGTCGCGAGCGGGCGGCGGCCCTCGAGCGTCACGGTCAGGCACGTGCCCGGGACCGGGTTGGTGCTGTGGGACATGAACAGGCCCGAGGGGTCGGCGAGGCCGACGATGCCGTGCTCCGACAGGTCGAAGCAGCCGACCTCGTCGGTGGGGCCGTACCGGTTCTTGGTCGCGCGCAGCATCCGCAGCCGCGAGTGGCGATCGCCCTCGAACTGGCACACCACGTCGACGAGGTGCTCGAGCGTGCGAGGCCCGGCGACCGAGCCGTCCTTGGTCACGTGGCCGACCAGCACCACGGGCATGTCGCGCGACTTGGCCGCCTGGATCACCGCGGCGCTCACCTCACGCACCTGCGCGACGCCGCCCGCCGTGCCGTCGACCGCGGCGGAGGCGACGGTCTGCACGGAGTCGAGCACGAACAGGTCGGGCTGCACCTGCTCGATGTGGCCGAGCACGGTCGCCAGGTCGGTCTCGTCGGCCAGCAGCAGGTTGTCGTCGAGCGCGCGGATCCGCCCAGCGCGCAGGCGCACCTGCGCGACCGACTCCTCGCCCGTCACGTACAGGACCCGGCGTCCGCCGCGGGCCGCGCGCGCCGCGACGTCGAGCAGCAGCGTCGACTTGCCGACGCCCGGCTCGCCGGCGAGCAGCACCACCGCGCCGGGCACGAGCCCGCCGCCCAGGACGCGGTCGAGCTCGTCGACCCCCGTCGAGCGCGCCTGGGCCGACTCGACGGAGATCTCGCTGATGGGACGCGCGGGTGCGCGCGTCGGGGCCGCCGCGACCGTGCGCGGCGCGCCGCCGCCCGGCCCGGTGTCCTCCAGCACGGAACCCCACGCCTGGCACTCGCCGCAGCGGCCGGCCCACTTGCTCGTCGTCCAGCCGCACTCGGTGCAGCGGAAGCCGGGGCGGGCGGCCTTGTCGGACCGACGGGCGGCGGGGGAGCTCATGGGCAGGACGCTAACCGGCCCCACCCACACGACGAGCTCGCCACGCGCGCAGGGGTTGTCGCCACGGCTGAACACGTGTTTAGTGAGAGGGGTGAGCGAGCTGGTGGGAGCGGCCGAGCGGATCCGCGACGCGGCCGTCGCGCGGTTCGGTCGCGACGGGTTCGGGGCCAACGTCCGTGCGATCGCGGCCGACGCCGGCGTCAGCCCGGCCCTGGTCATCCACCACTTCGGCAGCAAGGACGGGCTGCGGGACCAGTGCGACGCGTACGTCCACGCGGTGATCCGCGAGTCGAAGGCGCACGCGATGAGCGAGCTCTCCCCGACGCAGACCATCGCGCTGCTGGCCACGGTCGACCAGTACGGCGACGTGTTCGCCTACATGCTCCGCAGCATCATGGACGGCGGCCCCGCCGCGGCGCGCTTCGTCGACGGCCTCGTGCAGGACACCGAGACGTACCTCGCGGCGGGCGTCGAGGCGGGCACCATCAGGCCCAGCCGCGACCCCCACGGGCGCGCCCGCGCGCTGGTCGCCACGACGGTCGGCACGCTCGTCATGGCCCAGCTCGACGCGGCAGCGGGCCGGGCTGTCGCGCCCACCGACAAGCCGGCCGAGGCGATCGTCGCGATGGCCGACGCCGCGATGCTCGCCGGCCTCGAGCTCTACACGCACGGGCTGTTCACCGACGCGTCCTACCTGGACGCCTACCTCGAGGGGCACGCATGACCGACGCCATCACCGTCACCGGGCTGGTCAAGACGTTCGGCGCCAAGCGCGCGCTCGACGGGTTCGACCTGCGGGTCGCCACCGGCGAGGTGCACGGGTTCCTCGGGCCCAACGGCGCGGGCAAGTCGACCACGATCCGCGTGCTGCTCGGCCTGCTGCGCGCCGACGCGGGGGAGGTGACCTTGCTCGGCGGCAACCCGTGGCGGGACGCGGTCGCGCTGCACCGGCGGCTCGCCTACGTGCCCGGCGACGTGACCCTGTGGCCCAGCCTGTCCGGCGGGGAGTCGATCGACCTGCTCGGCCGGTTGCGCGGGGGCATCGACCCCCGTCGCCGCTCGGACCTCGTCGAGCGGTTCGAGCTCGACACCAAGGTGAAGGGCCGGGCGTACTCCAAGGGCAACCGGCAGAAGGTCGCGCTCGTCGCGGCGCTCGCGGCAGACGTCGAGCTGCTGCTCATGGACGAGCCGACGAGCGGGCTGGACCCGCTCATGGAGGCGCTGTTCCAGGAGGTCGTGCGGGAAGCCGCAGCCGACGGACGCACGGTCTTGCTGTCCAGCCACATCCTGGCCGAGGTCGAGGCGCTGGCCCAGCGGGTCACGATCATCCGCGCGGGCAAGGCCGTCCAGACGGGTTCGCTCGACGAGCTGCGCGCGCTGACCCGCACGACCGTCACCGTCGGCCTGCGCGAACCGGACGCTGCGCTGGCCGCGCTCGCGGCGTTCGACGGCGTGCACGACCCGCGGCACGACGACGGGCACGTCACGTTCGACGTCGACGCGACCGCGCTCGACGCGGTGCTCGCGGCGCTACCCGCGCACGGGGTGTCGTCGCTGGTCGCACGGCCGCCGACGCTCGAAGACCTGTTCCTGCGGCAGTACGGCGAGGAGCTGACGGCGATCAAGGCGGGGCCGGAGCAGTGACACTCACGGAACAGCGAGCTGAGCCGACGACGGGCGGCCACGCGCTCGCCGGGACCCGCGGGCTCGTGCGGCTCGCGCTGCGCGCCGACCGCTGGCGCATCGTCGTCTGGTCGGTGTCGGTCGCGTGGCTCACGCTCGTCTCGGTCCAGGCGCTCGAGTCGCTGTACACGACGCCCGAGTCCCGCCAGGCGCGCGCGACGCTCATCGCCTCGCCGGCCGCGACCGCGCTCGCCGGCCCGGGCTACGGGCTCGACGACTACACGATCGGCGCGATGACGGCCAACGAGCTCGCGCTGTGGATCATGCTGCCCGTCGCGATCATGGCGGTCCTCGCGGTGACCCGGCACCTGCGCGCACCCGAGGAAGACGGCCGGCTCGAGCTGCTGCGCTCGCAGCCCGTGGGCGCCGCCGCCCCCGTCGTCGCGGGCCTGGTCGCGGCGGCCGCCGGGGTGCTCGCCGTCGGCGCGCTGACGTTCGTCGCTCTGCTCACCACGTCGCTCGACGCGGGCGGCTCGGCCCTCATGTGCGCGGGCATCGTGGTCGCCG
Organism: Brevundimonas sp.; assembly: GCA_039207135.1. Lineage (GTDB taxonomy): Bacteria > Actinomycetota > Actinomycetes > Actinomycetales > Cellulomonadaceae > Cellulomonas. The sequence continues at coordinate 15,296 of JBCECL010000014.1, read as the reverse complement.
CGCTGGTCCTGGCAGGGGCGTCGGCCGTGGCGTCGCAGCTCAGCGCGCACGCGCGCACGGCGTCGGCGCTCGGCATGGCGGCGATCGGCGTGGCCTTCGTGCTGCGCGCGGTGGGCGACGTGCAGGCGTTCGAGAGTGGCAGCGTCTGGAGCTGGCTGTCGCCGTTCGGCTGGTCGCAGGCCACCGCTCCGTACACCGAGGACAGGTGGTGGCCGCTGCTGATCGGGCTCGCCGCCACCACGATCAGCGTGGCGTTCGCGTTCGCGCTCGTCGGGCGCCGCGACCTCGGCACGGGCCTGCTGCCCGACCGCCCGGGCCGCGCGCACGGTCGGCTGCGCGGCGTCGTCGACCTGACCTGGCGTCGGCAGCGGACCTCGATCGTGTCCTGGGCCGTCGCCACCATCCTGAGCGGCGCGCTCGTCGGCGTGCTCGCGGAGCAGATCTCGAACTTCGTCGACGACCAGGTCGCGCTCACCGACCTGTTCCCCGAGGGCGCCGCGGGCGCGATCGATGCGGCCTTCTCGCTGTACGCGGTGTTCCTCGCGGTGCTCGCGTTCTCGTACGCGACGACGGCCGTGGGTGCCGTGCGCGGCGAGGAGACGTCGGGGCGGGCCGAGACGATGCTGGCGCTGCCCGTCTCCCGTACACGCTGGCTCGGCGCGCAGCTGGGCCTCGCGCTCGTCGCGTCGGTCGTGATGCTGCTGGTCGCCGGCCTGGCGATGGGTCTGACGGCGGCCGCGAGCCTCTCGGACTCGAGCCAGGTCGGGCGGCTCGTCGGGGCCGCCGCCGTGACCGTCCCGGGCGTGCTGTGCGTGCTCGGGGTCGCGGTGCTCGTGCTCGGCTTCGCGCCGCGCGCCTTCGTCGCGGTGTGGGCGTACGTCGCGTACGTCGCGGTGATGGCGATGTTCGCGGCGCTGCTGCCCGACGGGTTCGACGTCGCGTCGCCCTTCACCTACCTGCCCGCGCTGCCGTCCGAGGAGATGAGCTGGGCGCCCGTGCTCGCGTGCACCGCGGTCGGCGTGGTCGCAGGTCTCGTCGGGATCGCAGGCTTCCGGCGTCGCGACCTGCAGGCCTGAGCGATGCCTGGTTAGGCTTCGGACGTCCGGTCACGCCCGGGCGCGCGACGACGACGGGGGACAGCGATGAGCGAGACCGGCGGACCCACGCAGCCCGATGGGGCATCGAACGACCCGGCGCCGACCGCGCCCACACCGACGACGCCCACCACCCCGACGCCGGCCGCCCCGACGCCCGCCGCCTCTGGCCCGTCCGGTACGCCGTCCTGGGCGACGGGCCCGATCCCGGCGACCCCCGCCGCGGATCCCGCTGACCCCGCTGCACCCGAGGAGCCGCGCAAGGCCCGGCCCGCGTGGCTGCTGCCGGTCGCGATCGTCGCCGCCGTGGTGGTGGTCGCCGGGATCGTCGTCGCGATCGTCCTCGCGCAGAACGGCGACGACTCCGCCGCACCCACGCCCGTGCCCACCCCGACGATCGTCGGGCCGGTGCCGACACCGACGATCGCCCCCGCGGAGCGCCCGGACCCGACCGACTTCACCTCCGCGCTGCCGGCGAGCGTGCTGCAGTACGCGTTCGCGTCCGAGAAGCCGATCGGCGGCTGGGTGAGCCTCAAGGCCCTCGAAGCCGTGCGTGACACCTACTCGGACGGCGGTGCGGGGACGATCACGGTCGACGCCGGCCAGTTCGCGACGACGGAGGACGCCGCGAAGGTGGTCGCCCGGATCGCGAAGGAGACCAAGGTCGCCCCGACCTCGCCGTGCTGCAGCCTGCCTCAGCAGGGCGACGTGATGGCGGGCGGCAAGAAGGTCGGGACGTTCGCGATCGTCGACCTCGGTGGCGGCAAGGGCCAGGCGGTCTGGACCAACGGCACGTCGCTGTTCCGGATCACCGCACCGTCGGACGAGGTGGTCAACGCGTACAACGCGTACCCGCTGTAGCCGCTACGACGGGACCGGCAGCCGGACGGTGAACATCGTCCCGCCGCCAGGCCCGCGACCTGCGGTGATCGTGCCGTCGTGCGCTCCCACCACGGCGTCGACGATCGCGAGGCCGAGCCCGGTCGAGCCGGTCGCGCGGGTCCGGGACTCGTCGCCGCGCGTGAACCGCTGGAACAACCGGTCGCGCAGCTCGTCAGGGATACCCGGCCCGTCGTCGCTGACCCGCACCTCCACGTCGGACCCCGTGCTGCACACCCGGACGGTCACGGTCGTGCCCGCCGGCGTGTGGATCCGCGCGTTGGTGAGGAGGTTGCCGAACACCTGGCGCAGGCGGTGCTCGTCGCCGATCACGACCGTGCTGTCGTCGTCGGACGACTCGTCCGCGTCGGGAAGATCGAGCTTCCACACGTGGTCGGGGCCCGCGGCGTGCGCGTCCCCGACGGCGTCGATGGCGAGCATGCCGAGGTCGACCGGCTCCGACTCGAGCGCCCGGCCCGCGTCCAGGCGGGCCAGCAGCAGCATGTCCTCGACGAGCGCCGTCATCCGGTCCGCCTCCGACTCGATGCGGCCCATCGCGGTGACCGCGCCGGCCGGCAGCTCCTCGGGGGAGCGGCGCACGAGCTCGGCGTAGCCGCGGATCGAGGCGAGCGGGGTGCGCAGCTCGTGGCTCGCGTCGGCGACGAACTGGCGCACCTGCGACTCGGACTCGTGCCGTGCGGACAGCGCCGCGCCGACGTGGCCGAGAAGCTCGTTGAGCGCGGAGCCGACCTGGCCGACCTCGGTCGCGGGGTCGGTGTCCTTCTCCGCGACGCGCTCGGCGAGGACGACCTCGCCGCGGTCGAGGGGCAGCTGGCTGACCCGGGTGGCCGTTGCGGCCATCCGGTCCAGCGGGCGCAGCTCGCGGCGCACGAGCAGCAGCCCGAGCGTCGCGGCGACCAGCAGGGCGAGCACGCCGACGACGATCTCGACCACGACGAACCGGGTCACGGTGCTGTCCATCTCGGCCGTCGGCAGCGCGGTGACCGCGGTCGCGCCGTTGGACGTGGTGGTGGACACCGCGCGGTAGTCGCCGAGCTCGCCGAGCTCGACCTCGTGCACCTCGCCGTCCTGCGGGACCGCGAGCAGCGTGTCGACCTGGGCGTCGTCGAGGTAGCGCCGCGTGCCGGACGCGTCGAAGTAGTCGCCGCGCACGTCGGTGCTGCCCTCGGGCGCGAAGACGTTGATGGTGCCCGCGGCCTGGCCGGGCACGTCGTTGCCGGGGGTCGGCCGACGGTCGTTCTGCGTGACGATCGACGGGTTGCGGACCCAGGAGGGTGCGTTGACCGCGCGGGCGCTCGCGGCGTGCAGCTGCTCGTCGATCTGGCGCTCGAGCGAGCCGCGCAGCGCGAGCGCGGAGACGGCCCCCATGCCCACCGCGACCACCGCGACGAGCGAGACGAGCACGACGACGAGGCGCCGCCGCAGCGTCCAGCGCATCACGCCGGCTTCAGCACGTACCCCACGCCGCGCAGCGTGTGCAGCATGGGCTCGCGACCCTTGTCGATCTTGCGGCGCAGGTAGGAGACGTAGAGCTCGACGATGTTGGCCTGGCCGCCGAAGTCGTACTGCCAGACGCGGTCGAGGATCTGGGCCTTGGACAGCACGCGCTTGGGGTTGCGCATGAAGTAGCGCAGCAGCTCGAACTCGGTCGCGGTCAGCCGCACGTCCTGGCCGTCGCGCGAGACCTCGTGGCTGTCCTCGTCCATCACCAGGTCGCCGACCACCAGCACGGCGTCGTCGCGCGCGGTCGTCGCGCCGGTGCGGCGCAGCAGCGCGCGCAGGCGCGCCACGACCTCTTCGAGGCTGAACGGCTTGGTCACGTAGTCGTCGCCGCCGGCGGTCAGCCCGGCGATGCGGTCCTCGACCGCGTCACGCGCGGTGAGGAACAGGACGGGCACGTTGGGGTGCGTCGCACGCACGCGGCGCAGCACCTCGAGGCCGGACAGGTCGGGGAGCATGACGTCGAGGACGATGACGTCGGGGTCCGTCTCCTTGACCTGCTTGACGGCGGACATGCCGGTCAGCGCGTGCTCGACCGTCCAGCCTTCGTAGCGCAGGGCCGTGGACAGCAGCTCGGCGAGGGTGGGTTCGTCGTCCACCACGAGCGCGCGGACGGGCGAGCCGTCGGCGCGCGTGAGGGCCTGGGGTCGGGTGCTCGTCGTCGTCATGGGTGCAGCCTGTCGCTGCCTCCTGCCGATCCGCTGAGGAAAGCCTGTGAAGTACCTGAGCGCCGCTCAGAGCTCGAGGTGCGTCACGTCCGTCGGGTGCAGCACCGCCGAGAGGATCGCCTCGATCGCGAACGTCGTGGACTCCGCCAGATCGACGCTGCCGTCGAGCAGCCACTGCACCTGCAGGCCGTCCATGACGCCGATGATCGCGTTGGCCGCGCGCAGCGCCTGCTCGTCGCTGATCGGCTGCTCCGCGATCTCCTGGATCGCGGCGGCGATCTCGCCGCGCAGCACCGAGAAGCGCTGGGTCACCCAGTTGCGCGCCGGGTGGTCCTCGGTGACGGACTCGGCGGTCAGCACGGTGTAGCCCTGCACGATGCCGCGGCGGTCCACGTTCATGCGCGCGGTGCGCACGAGGTGCGTGAACAGCTCCATGCCGTCGGGGATGTGCTGCCCCTCGAGGTCGCGGACGTCCTCGAGGTCGCGGTACTCGAGCACCTCGATGAGCAGCTGCTCCTTGGTGCCGAAGTGGTGGAGCACGCCGGCGTGCGTGATGCCGACCTGCTCGGCGACATCCGCGAGCGAGCCGGTCTTGTAGCCCTTGGACCCGAAGGTGTGGGCGGCCGCGCGCAGGATCTCCGCGCGGCGCTCGGCCGTGCCCTTGCGCGGCTTGCGCACGGGCGGCCGGCGGTTCGTGCCCGTGGGCACCGTAGGTACGTCGTCGTCCATGATCGCAACCATACTGTGACCCAACGCCTTACTGACAAGTCAGCAACATGTGCTTACATAGCGCCAGACGACAACGAAGTCCTTGAACGGAGCAGCCCCCCGTGTCACTCGACACCGCCACACAGCCCACGGCCGACCGGCCGGCGACTCCCCTCGAGGAGCTGCGCTCGCAGCTCTCGCTCGAGGAGAAGGTCCGCCTCCTGGTCGGTGCCGGGCTGTGGGACACGACAGCGATCCCGCACATCGGGCTGCGCTCCGTGTTCGTCTCGGACGGCCCCGCCGGCGTCCGCGGTGTCTCCGAGGACGGCAACGAGACCTCTGCCTCCTTCCCGGCTCCCAGCGCGCTCGCCGCGACGTGGGACGTGGACCTGGCCGACGAGGTCGGTGCGCTGTTCGCCTCCGAGGCCCGCCGGCACGGCGTCGACGTGGTCCTCGCCCCCCAGGTGAACCTGCAGCGCACGCCCGTCGGCGGCCGCCACTTCGAGTGCTACTCCGAGGACCCGATCCTCACGGGCGAGATCGCGGTGCACGTGGTCCGCGCCGCGCAGGACCGCGGCGTCGGCATGTGCGTCAAGCACTTCGTCGCGAACGACTCCGAGACCGAGCGCACGTCCTACCTGGCCCGCGTCGACGAGAAGACGCTGCGCGAGGTCTACCTCGCGCCCTTCGAGCGGCTCGTGCACGACGCGCAGGCGTGGTCGGTCATGGGCGCCTACTCGGGCATCGACGACGGCACGACGGCGGCGCCGGCGCTCGAGCACCGCCCGCTGCTGACCGGCGTGCTGAAGGACGAGTGGGGTTTCGACGGGGTCGTCGTGAGCGACTGGGTCGCCACCAAGTCCGTCGGTGCCGCGCTCGAGGGTGGCCTCGACCTGCAGATGCCCGGACCGGACGGCGTGTGGGGCGACGGCCTGCTCGACGCCGTGCGCTCGGGTGCCGTCGACGTGGCGCTCGTGGACGAGAAGGTCGACCGCCTGCTGCTCCTCGCGCAGCGCGTCGGCGCACTTGCGGGCCACGTGCCCGCAGGTGCCCTGCGCGACGAGGTCTTCGCCGTGGACGTCCCCGAGGTGCTGCGTCGCCTCGTGTCCCGCTCGATGGTCGTGCTTCGCGACGAGCAGCACGCGCTGCCGGTCGCCACGGACTCCGTCTCGCGCATCGCGCTCATCGGCCCCAACGCCGTCGCGCCGTTCGTGCAGGGTGGCGGTTCGGCCTACGTGCGGCCCGACCGCACGTCGCGGCCGGCCGACGCCCTCGCCGACGCGTTCGGAGCCGAGGTCTCGCTCCACGCCGGAGCCGTCTCGCGCATGCTTCCCCCCCAGCTCGACCTCGCCGGACGCTGCGTCACGCCGTCCGGCGAGGTCGGCGCACTGGTCGAGGTGCTCGACCGGACCGGCGAGGTCATCGACTCGCAGGTCGTCACCACGTGGCCGGGCTGGCTCCGCGAGCCCGCCGAGCACGCCGTGTCGGTCCGCATCCGCACCACCGTCGCCCTCAACGAGCCCGGTCACCACGAGGTGGGGGTCGGGACCGTCGGGCGGCACCGCATCGAGGTCGGCGGGCAGGTGCTGTCGACCAGCGAGACCGTCGTTGGTGCCGAGGTCATCCTCGACTCGAGCGTCAACGCGCCGGTCCCCGCGCTCCTGAGCCTCGAGGTCACCGAGCCGACGACCGTCGTGATCGACGCGCTCGTGCAGGCCGTGCACCCGGTCGGCTACGCATCCTTCGCGCGTGCCGAGCTCGTGCACCGCTCGCCCGGCACGTCGCCCGACGAGCTGCTGGCCGCAGCCGTCGAGGCCGCCGCGGCCGCCGACCTCGCGGTCGTCGTCGTGGGCACCAACGAGGAGATCGAGTCCGAGGGCTACGACCGCACCTCGCTCGCGCTCCCCGGCACGCAGGACCAGATGGTCAAGGAGGTCCTCGCGGCCAACCCGAACACCATCGTGGTCGTCAACGCGGGAGCACCCGTGCTGCTGCCGTGGCTCGACGAGGTCCCGTGCGTCGTCTGGGCCTGGCTCGGCGGTCAGGAGTGGCCCGAGGCCCTCGGCGACGTGCTCGCCGGCCGCACCGAGCCGTCCGGCCGTCTGCCCTGGACCCTGCCCGCGAACGAGACCGACGTTCCCGTGCCGCACGCCGTGCCCGTCGACGGCGTCGTGGAGTACCACGAGGGGATCCACGTCGGCTACCGCTCCTGGCTCCGGCTGGACCGGACGCCCGCCGCCCCCTTCGGGCACGGGCTCGGCTGGACCACGTGGGAGCACGAGGACGCCACCGGGACGCTCGCCGCCGACGGCAGCGTCACCGTGGAGGTGTCCGTCCGCAACACCGGGACGCGCGCTGGCCGCGAGGTCGTCCAGGTGTACGTCGAGCCCACGGAGGTGTCGCCCGGCGGCGACCGTCCGGTGCGCTGGCTCGGCGCCTTTGCTGTCGTGCACGCCGAGTCTGGCGAGCGCACGACTGTCCCTGTCCGGGTGGACGCTCGCGCGTTCCGGACCTGGGACACGGAACGGTCCGGTTGGGTCACGCCCGCCGGCACGTACCGGTTGCGCGTGGGCCGCTCGTCGAGCGACCTGCGTCAAACCGTCGAGGTGGACCTCCCCGGGTCCGGCTCGACACACCCGGACAGCTAGTCCTGCACCGCAGATCCGACGTTTCACCAGATTCACCGCAGTCTCGACCTGATCCGCAGTCAGGTCGACACCAAAGCGAGACAGGTTCGTTTTCGAACGGGCGGGTCTCTCGACGTACCGTCAACGCAATCCCCGTCAGTACCCCTCAGTGCAAGGAGGCACTCGTGATCAAGCGCAAGCTCGCAGGGATCGTGGCCGGCGTGGCCGCCATCTCTCTGCTCGCCACGGCATGCAGCTCGGACAACAAGAAGGACGAGGCCGCGCCGAGCGACAGCGGCAAGCCGTCCGCTTCGGCCGGTGCGACGCGTTCCGACAAGATCCTCGTCGTCGGCATGCCGAACCAGCAGCAGCAGCCCAACCAGAACCCCCTCGCCGCCGGCTCGGCGTCGCTCTCGCTCGGCTACGCGTTCGCGGTCTACGAGTCGCTGATGCAGGTCAACGAGATGAAGCCGAAGGACCCGCCGACCCCCTGGCTCGCCCAGTCGGTCGAGTGGAACGCGGACTCGACGCAGGCCGTCATCACGGCCCGCGACGGCGTGAAGTGGTCGGACGGCACGCCGTTCACGGCCGAGGACATCCAGTTCTCGATCGAGCTCCGCAAGAAGAACAAGGCGCTCAACACGGACTTCCCCGACCAGTACGGCGACATCACGCTCGACGGCAACAAGGTCACGGTCAACTTCACGACCGGCCAGTCCGTCAACCAGGTCAAGCTCCTCAAGCTCCTGATCGTTCCCAAGCACCTGTGGGAGGGCAAGGACCCGACGACCTGGACCGACGACGAGATGATCGGCACCGGCCCGTTCAAGCTCAAGACGTTCACGCCGCAGTCCGTCTCGCTCGAGCCGAACGACGACTACTGGGGCCCCAAGTCCCTCGTCGGTGGCCTGCGCTACGACACGTTCAACGACAACAACGGCCTGACCACGGCCCTCACGACCGGTGAGGCGCAGTGGGGCTGGGTGTTCATCCCCGACTTCGAGAACACCTTCATCGCGAAGGACCCGGAGCACTACCACCAGGTCGCCGGCGGTGGCTTCGGCGTCGACGTGCTCTTCCTGAACAACGCCTCGGGCCCGTTCAAGGACGTCGCGCTGCGCAAGGCGCTCAACATGGTCGTCGACCGTGCCGACATCTCGGCCACGGCTGGCTACGGTGTCTGGCCCCAGATCAAGTCGGTCACGGGTCTGCCCGCCGGCTCGGGTGACGACTACATCGCCGACGCCTACAAGGGCCAGGAGCTCAAGGTCGACGTCGAGGGCGCCAAGAAGGTCCTCACCGACGCCGGCTACACCTGGGACGGCAGCGGCAAGCTCATCGACCCGGCCGGCAAGAAGGTCTCCTTCAAGCTGACCGACCCGTCGGGCTGGACCGACTACCTCGACGCCCTGGGCATCATCAAGGAGGGCGCCGAGAAGCTGGGCGCCACGGTCGACGACTCCGCTTCGCCGCAGGCGACGTGGGAGGCCAACCTCCCCGCGGGCAAGTTCGACGGTTCGCTGCACTGGACCGACGGTGGCTTCACGCCGTGGAACATGTACTCGAACATCATGGACGGCGCGTCCTACGTGGAGCCCGGCAAGCCGGCCACGTGGAACTTCGGTCGCTACAAGAACGACGAGGCCACCAAGGCCCTCGCCGACTTCAAGGCCGGCACGTCCGACGCGGACCGTCAGGCCGCGCTGGACATCGTCCAGAAGCACTTCGTCGAGGACGTCCCGGGCCTGATCATCTGGCAGCGCCCCGCCGTCGCGCAGTACTCGACGAAGAACTACACGGGCTTCCCGACCGCCGAGGACCCCTACACGAACCCGCAGCCGACGGGTCCGCAGGCAGCCCTCATCCTGTCGAAGCTCGTTCCGACGCAGGACTGATCGTCATCTTGGCGTGACGATCTGTCGATAGACGGTGCGGCGGGCGCGAATCCCGCGCCCGCCGCACCATCGCGTCCCGTAACTCTTCCCCCCAGGTGATCCTTGATGAGTGCACAACCCCCCCCGGGCGCCTCGCCTAGTCAGCGGCGCGGTGAGCCCACGTCCGACGAACTCCCCGTCCTCGCTGCTGTGGATCTGCGCAAGCACTTCCCGGTGCGCGGGTTCCGGTCCACCAAGGTGGTGCACGCCGTCGACGACGTGAACCTCGAGCTCTACCGCGGGCGCGTCGTCGCGCTCGTCGGTGAGTCGGGTTCCGGCAAGTCGACCATCGCGCGGCTCCTGGCACAGCTGATGCCGACGACCGGCGGAAAGATCCTGCTGCACGGCGAAGACGCGCACGCGAAGAACCGTCGCGCGTTCCGCACGTACGCCCGCCGCGTCCAGATGATCTTCCAGGACCCGTTCGGGTCGCTGAACCCGATCCACACCGTGCGGTACACGCTCACGCGAAGCGTCAAGATCCACCAGGGTCGCCTTCGCGGCGACGAGCTCGAGGCCGCGCTGCGCGCGCTGCTCGAGCGCGTCCAGCTGACGCCGCCCGAGCGCTACATCGAGAAGTTCCCGCACGAGCTGTCGGGCGGTCAGCGTCAGCGCGTGGCCATCGCCCGCGCCCTGGCCGCCGACCCCGAGGTGCTTCTCGCCGACGAGCCGATCTCGATGCTCGACGTGTCGATCCGCCTCGGCATCCTCAACCTGCTTCGCGACCTGCGCGACCGCCTGCAGATCGCGATCCTCTACATCACGCACGACATCGCCTCGGCCCGCTACTTCGCGGACCGCACGATGGTCATGTACGCCGGTCGCGTCGTCGAAGAGGGCGACTCCGAGTCGGTGACCCAGGACCCGAAGCACCCGTACACGCAGCTCCTCGTGCGCTCGGCTCCCGACCCGGACGACCTCGAGGCACGTGCCCGCGGCGCCCGCGGCGAGGCCCCGAGCCTCGTGCGTCCGCCGACCGGCTGCCGGTTCAACCCGCGCTGCCCGTTCGCCGTGGACCTGTGCCGCACCGAGGTGCCGAGCCTGCTGCCCGTCGGCGAGGGTCGCGCGGCCGCGTGCTGGGGCTACTCGGACCGCCCCGACCGCCCGACGCTTGGCTCGGTGCTCGACGCCTACGGCGCCCGCCCCGAGATCGACCTGCTGCCCGTCGTCGACGGTGGCCGTATCAAGGAGGCCGGCCGATGAGGTACTTCGGTCGACGCATCATCTTCTACATCCTGACGCTCTGGGCGGCAGTGACGATCAACTTCTTCATCCCGCGGATGATCCCCGGTGACCCCATCACCGCGTACCTCAGCTCGCACCCGACGGTCAGCCCGGACGCCATCCCGGCGCTCAAGGAGATGTTCGGCCTGAACACCGACTCCTCCACCTGGCAGCAGTACGTCGACTACCTCGGCCGCCTCCTGCACGGTGACCTGGGCATGTCGACCAGCTTCACCGGCTCGTCGGTCACGGACGTCATCTCGACCGCGCTGCCGTGGACCATCGGCCTCGTCGGCATCGCGACGATCCTCAGCTTCGTCATCGGCACGCTCATCGGCTCCGGCATCGGCTGGCGTCGTGGCACGTGGGCCGACTCGCTCCTGCCGGTCTCGACCTTCTTCTCCGCGGTGCCGTACTTCTGGCTCGCGCTGATCGCGATCGCGATCTTCTCGGTCGCCCTCGGCTGGTTCCCGTCGAGCGGCACCTACGACCGCAACATGGTCCCCTCGTGGGACTGGGAGTTCATCAAGTCCGTCATCTACTACGGCACGCTCCCGGCGCTCACCATCGTGGTGTCGTCCATCTCCGGGTGGATCCTGGGCATGCGCAACATGATGGTCACGGTGTCCTCCGAGGACTACGTCACGGTCGCGCAGGCCAAGGGCCTGTCCGAGCGGCGCGTGCTGTTCGGCTACGCCGCCCGCAACGCGATCCTTCCCCAGATCTCCAGCTTCGCGCTGTCGCTCGGCTTCATCGTCGGCGGCACGCTCGTCATGGAGATCGTGTTCACCTACCAGGGCATCGGCTTCACGCTCTTCAACGCGGTGAACGCGAAGGACTACCCGCTCATGCAGGGCTGCTTCCTCGTGATCACGCTCGCCGTGCTCGCCGCCAACATCGTCGCTGACTTCGTCTACGGCGTACTCGACCCGCGTACCCGTCAGGAGGGCTGACATGGCTATCGACGCTCAGATCCTCGAGGACGAGCACTCTTCGGTCGCGACGCTGGACCAACCCGGTCCGAGCGCCGGCAGGCGCAAGTTCCTGTTCCTGCGCAACGCCAAGGCGATGACCGGCATCGTGATCCTCGGTGTCTTCACCCTGATCGCGATCATCGGGCCGTGGATCGCGCCCTATGACCCGAGCGCTCGCAGCGACGCCAAGCTGCAGCCGCCGTCGTGGGACCACCTCTTCGGCACGACCCACACGGGGCAGGACATCTTCTCCCAGATCCTCGTGGGCACCCGCGGCGTCATGGTCGTCGGCTTCGTCGCCGGCATCGTGGCGACGGCGATCGGCGTGCTCGTGGGTGTCACGGCCGGCTACCTCGGCGGCTTCCGCGACGAGAGCCTGTCGGCCCTGTCGAACATCTTCCTGGTCATCCCGCAGCTGCCGCTCATCATCATCATCGCGGGCCAGCTGCCCTCGGCCGGTGGTCTGACGGTCGCCCTCGTGATCGCCGTGACGGGATGGGCCTGGGGCGCACGCGTCCTTCGAGCTCAAACCCTGTCGCTGCGCAAGCGGGACTTCGTCGAAGCGGCCCGCGCCAACGGTGAGAGCTCGTGGCGCGTCATCACGTCCGAGATCCTGCCGAACCTGACGGCGATCATCGCCGCCGGCTTCGTCGGGACCGTCGGGTTCGCGATCCTGTCGCTCATCACGCTGTCCTTCATCGGCATCAGCAACGCCAACGAATGGAACTGGGGCACGATCCTCTACTGGGCCCAGGCGCAGCTCGCTCTGCAGCGTGGCGCGTGGTGGTGGTTCGTCCCCGCCGGCCTGTGCATCGCGCTCGTGGGCATGGCCCTGACGCTGATCAACTTCGGCATCGACGAGTTCGTCAACCCGCGCCTGCGCAGCACCGGCATCAACGCCCGCTCGCTCCGCAAGCGCAAGATCCGTCCCCGCATCGGCTTCACGCCGGTGGTCAACGAGGCCAAGGAGGACCGGGCATGAGCGCCGTTCCTGAGTTCACCGAGGGCCGGCGAGCGGCTCGTCCCGCGCACGACCCCGTGCTCGAGATCAAGAACCTGTCCGTCGACTACGGCTACGACCACCCCGCGCACGCGCTGCGCAACGTGTCGCTGACGCTCAACCGCGGAGAGGTGCTCGGCCTGGCCGGCGAGTCCGGCTGCGGCAAGTCGACGCTCGCCTACGCGGCGACGCGGCTGCTGCCGCCGCCGGGACTGATCACGGGCGGCGAGGTCATCTTCACCGACCGCGACGGCACGCAGTCGGACATCCTCAAGCTGAACGACCGCGAGCTGCGGGCGTCGCGGTGGCAGGACATGGCGATCGTCTTCCAGGGCGCCATGAACTCGCTCAACCCGGTGTTCCGGATCGGTCGCCAGATCGCCGACGGCCTTCAGGCGCACCTGCCGCAGATGACCAAGAAGGAGGCGCTCGAGCGGTCCGCCGACCTGCTCGAGATGGTCGGCATCTCCGCCGACCGTCTGCGCGACTACCCCCACCAGCTCTCCGGGGGCATGCGCCAGCGCGTCATGATCGCGATGGCGCTCGCGCTGGACCCGCAGGTCCTGATCATGGACGAGCCCACCACGGCGCTCGACGTGGTCATGCAGCGGCAGATCGTGGAGCAGATCGCGGAGCTGCGCGAGCGGCTCGGCTTCTCGGTCATCTTCATCACGCACGACGTGTCGCTGCTGATCGAGATCGCCGACCGCATCGCCATCATGTACGCGGGCGAGATCGTCGAGGACGCCGCGGCGCAGGACGTGTACCGGCGCCCCAGGCACCCGTACGCCGACGGCCTGCTGCACTCGTTCCCGCCGCTGCGTGGTCCGCGCCGAGAGCTCGGCGGCATCCCGGGCTCGCCCCCGGACCTGGCCAACCTGCCCTCCGGCTGCCCGTACCGGGACCGCTGCTCGTTCGCGTGGGACGCCTGCGCGAAGATCAAGCCCGAGCTGACCCCGACGGCCGTGCCGGGCGACGACCCGCGTCGGTCGGTGGCGTGCCTGCGCCACCAGCCCCTCGTGGTCGGAGCCGCGGGCTTCGAGCCGCAGCTCGTCCCGGACCAGCTGTCGCTGCGCTGACGACCCGCCGACGGCAGCCTCGCCCCCGCTCGTGCGGGGAGCGAGGCTGCCGTGCGCGTCGGGCGCTCTCGTCCGCGACGCGTCGTGCGTGACCTACGGTGGGCCCGGTGAGGACTAGACGCGCCGCGCCGCTCGTCGGCGTCTCCGCCGCCGTGGCGGTGGCCTCGGTGGCGGGCGTCTGGGGCCTGTGGCGGGTGTTCGTCGACACGTGGGCCGGCCAGTCGGTCGACCAGGCCGCCATGGAGGGGGCCGCATACGGGCAGAACCAGCTCTGGCGCATCGCGGAGCCCGTGCTCGACGTCGTCTCGGTCAGCTTCATCGCGATCGTCCTGGCCACGGCCATCGTGATCGCCGTGGCGCGCCGTCGCTGGGAGCTCGCGGTGCAGGCTGCCGTGGTGATGATCGGCGCCAACGTCACGACGCAGGTGCTCAAGAAGTGGGTGTTCGAGCGTCCCGAGCTGGGGGTGCCCGGTGGGTACGGGAACACCCTTCCGAGCGGGCACACGACGGTCGCGGCCTCGGCGGCCGTGGTGCTGACGCTCGTCGTCGCCCCGCGGGTGCGCCCGTGGGCCGCGGCGATCGGCGCGCTGTACACGACGGCCACGGGTGTCTCGACGCTCGTCGGGCAGTGGCACCGGCCCTCCGACGTCGTGGCCGCCGTGCTCGTCGTGCTGGCGTGGACCGCGGCCACGTGCGCGCTCGCCGTGGTGGTCCCGCGATGGGCCTCGTCGGGCGACGGCCCTGTGGACCGGGCGCCCGCGCCGAGGGCCACGCGTGCGATGCTCGTCGTGCTGTCGGTGGTCGGCGTGGTGCTGGCAGTGGTCGCCGGTGCGGCCCTGTCGTCGACCTGGTCCAAGGTGCCAGAGGTGACGGGTCGCGACGAGCTGCTCACCGCCTACCTCGGAGGTGCCGCGGGGACGGCGGCGGCGGCATGCATCGCGTTCGCCATCACGTTGTGGCTACGGGAGGCGGCGGCGTCCGGATTGCCACGAGGCAGACGGATAGTCGTAGAGTCCGCCTCGGACGGAGATTCGCCGCGGGTCGAACGGCCCGTGAACCGGTAGGAAGGCCGTGGGCATGTCAGCAGGGCGCAAGCTCGTCATCGTGGAGTCGCCGGCAAAGGCGCGCACGATCGCGGGGTACCTCGGTGAGGGGTACGACGTCGAGGCGAGCGTCGGGCACATCCGCGACCTTCCGCAGCCGTCGGAGCTTCCTGCCGACATGAAGAAGGGCCCCTTCGGCAAGTTCGCGGTCGACGTCGACAACGGCTTCGCGCCGTACTACGTGGTGGACGCTGACAAGCGCAAGAAGGTCAGCGAGCTCAAGAAGCTCCTCAAGGAGTCCGACGAGCTCTACCTCGCCACCGATGAGGACCGCGAGGGCGAGGCCATCGCGTGGCACCTGCTCGCCGAGCTCAAGCCCAAGGTCCCCGTCAAGCGCATGGTGTTCCACGAGATCACCCGCGAGGCCATCGGCCGAGCGCTCGAGAACACCCGCGAGATCGACGACCGCATGGTCGACGCGCAGGAGACCCGCCGCATCCTCGACCGCCTCTACGGCTACGAGGTCAGCCCGGTGCTGTGGCGCA
>JBCECL010000013.1:44786-48824 GCA_039207135.1 Brevundimonas sp. | reverse complement strand
CGTCACCGAGGATCTCGAGCGCCGCGACGATGCCGTTGGCGACCGCGTCGCAGGCCGTGATGCCGCCGAAGACGTTCACGAACACCGACTTCACCTGCGGGTCGGTCAGGATGATGTCCAGGCCCGCGGCCATGACCTCGGCCGACGCGCCGCCGCCGATGTCGAGGAAGTTCGCCGGCTTCACGCCGCCGTGGCTCTCGCCCGCGTACGCGACGACGTCGAGCGTGCTCATGACGAGCCCGGCGCCGTTGCCGATGATGCCGACCTCGCCGTCGAGCTTGACGTAGTTGAGGTCCTTCTCCTTGGCGCGCGCCTCGAGCGGGTCCGCGGCGGCCGCGTCCTCGAGCTCGGCGTGGTCGGCGTGGCGGAACTCGGCGTTGCCGTCGAGCGTGACCTTGCCGTCGAGGGCGACGATGTCGCCGTCCTCGGTGAGCACCAGCGGGTTGACCTCGACGAGCGTGGCGTCCTCGTCGCGGTAGACGAGCCACAGCTTCTGCAGCACGTCGGCGACCTTGGCGGCGATCTCGGGGCTCGTCTTCTCGGGGAAGCCGGCCGCGGCGACGATCTCGTCGGCCTTCGCCTGGTCGATGCCCACGCGCGGGTCGACCGCCACGCGGGCCAGCGCCTCGGGGCGCTCGACCGCGAGGACCTCGATCTCCATGCCGCCCTCGACCGAGCACATGGCCAGGTAGCGGCGCTCGGCGCGGTCGAGCAGCAGCGAGAAGTAGAACTCCTGCGCGATCTTGGCGCCCGCGGCGATCATGACGCGGTGGACCGTGTGGCCCTTGATGTCCATGCCGAGGATCTCGGCGGCCTTCTCCTGCGCCTCGTCGGCCGAGCGTGCGAGCTTGACGCCGCCAGCCTTGCCGCGACCTCCGACCTTGACCTGCGCCTTGACCACGACGACGCCGCCAGCGTCGCCGAGCAGCTGCTCAGCGCCCGCGCGGGCCTCGTCCGGGGTCGTGGCGACCACGCCGCCGAGCACGGGAACGCCGTGCTTCTCGAAGATGTCTCGTGCCTGGTACTCGAACAGGTCCACCTGGTCCGGTTCCTCTCATCGACCGCGGTCTGCAGCATCGGGTAGGCCACAGCGCCCGCTCGATGGTAGCCGTCCGGCACAGGTATCTTCACATCGAGAGATATGGCGTACGCGACATCTAGGTGACGAGCTCGTCGAACGCCGAGCGCAGCACCGTCGCGAACGCGACGACCCCCGCCATCGTCGGATGGGTCCGATCCGCGTGGAGCATCCCCGCGTGATGAGTGGCGTACGTGCGCCAGTCCGCGACCGTGACGTTGGGGTGACGCGCGGCCAGGGCTCGCAGCTTGGCGTTGGCGTCCGGCACCCAGTGGCTGATCCCGTTGATCGTCACGACCAGCACCTGCCGGTTCGGCCCGATGGCCGCGAGGATGCGGTTGAACGCAACAGTCGAGCCCTTGAACTGGAAGCCGCCGTTGGTGCCGAAGTTGAGCACGACGACGGGGCGCAGCTCGCCGGCTGCCGCCGCCTTCTCGATGATCGGCGCCGCGTCGATCCACTTGCGGATGGGCTTGGCGTCGATGCGGATGCCGGGGAACGTGTCGTACAGCGTCGGCGCCGCGGCCGAGAGCACCGAGTCCCCGAACGCGACCACCTCGTCGCCCGTGACCGCGGTGCCGAGGCCTGTGACCCCATTCGCGGGCTTCGCGGTTGCCTTGACCTTCGGCGCCTTGGCGACGCGGGCGTTGCGCTCGTCGATCTCGCGCTGAGCCGCCTGCACGGATGCCTGCGCCTGCGACTGCGTCGGGGCGGTGGCCACGCAGACGGCCGCACCGAGCACGACGAGCACGACGAGCCCGGCGACGAGGCGCGGCCCGCGCGTGGGACCACGCAGCGACGCGGCGACGCGGCGGGTGACCTCGTGCGCACCGAGCCGGCGCACGGGCGTCTCGATCCAGCGGTAGCTGGCCCACGACGCGACGACCGTGACGGCCAGCGCGGCGACCGCGGTGCGCCACCACGACGACGAGCCCGGCGCGTCGCCCGCCGCGGCGGCGAGGACGAGGATCACGGGCCAGTGCCACAGGTAGAGCCCGTACGACCGCTCCCCTACCCACACGAGCGGGCGCGCCTCGAGCGTGCGGACGAAGACGGGCGCCCGCCCACCGTCGCGCGGATTCACGCGCCCGGCGACGGGCACCGCGCAGCAGGCCACCGCGACGAGCGCCAGCAGCGACGCCAGGAAGATGCCGCCGCGGTACGCGAAGGCGCTCTCGGCGTTCAGCACCATCGCCATCGCACCGAGCAGCACGAGCGCCGCAGGCCCGAACCACCAGGTCCGGCGCGCCCGTGGCACGCTCTCGCCCCGGCCCGCCCACGCGAAGGCCGCCGACGCACCGAGCAGCAGGCCGAACGCGTGGGTCGTGGTGCCGTAGTACACGCGCGTCGGGTCGTCGCCGGGGTGGTAGAGCACCGCCATGAGCAGGGCCGAGGCCAAGGCTCCACCGAACGCGACCCACGCCCTGGCCCTTGCGGGGCACGCAGCGAGCAGCACCGCCAGGAGCAGGGGCCACACGAGGTAGAACTGCTCCTCGATGGCGAGCGACCAGAACGTCTGGAACAGCTCGGGCTGGGTCGCGTCGAAGTAGCTCGACCCGGCGGAGATCGCGAGCCAGTTGGTCGAGAACGTCAGCGCGCCCACCACCTGCCGACCGATCCCGACCAGCAGGTCCCGGTCCGCGAGCGCGGCTGCCGGGATGCTGACGACGAGGACGACGACGAGCGCGGGAATCAGCCGCCTGGCGCGGCGCGCCCAGAACCGGGAGAGCTGCAGCCGACCGCCGTCCCGCACCTCGCGCAGCAGCAGCGTGGTGATGAGGAACCCGCTGACGACGAAGAACACGTCGACGCCGAGGAACCCGCCCGGGAGCGCGCCGGGGAACAGGTGGTACGCGATCACCGCCGCGACCGCGATCGCGCGCAGGCCGTCGAGGCCGGGGATCCGCGCTGAGCGACCCGGACGGTCTGCGTCGGAGCTCGCACCGGCCCCTCGGGGCCCCGGAGCGCCCTCACCCGAGGATCCGTCGGCACCCACCGATCCGCGTGGTCCAGCCAGACGCGACCGATCGCCCGTGGTGCGGGTCTCGATCGCCATGGCCACCTCACGGGCCCACTCGTCGGAGTATGTCCGTATTCACGGTAGGTCGATGTCGCCGGGCTCCTTGGAGGGGCGCCGGTGTGTCGCGGGCCGATCCTGCGTCAACACGGGTTGACAATCCCGCCGCGTCAACTTACGTTGACGTCATGACCGACGATCTCATCGCCACCGCCGCGGGCGCAGCACCCGCCGAAGGCCTGCGGGCCGTGCGGTCGCTGCACGACCTCGCCGACCGGCTCGAGGCGCTCCACGTCGAACGTGCGAGGGCTCTGGGCTGGACGTGGCAGCAGGTCGCCGATGCCCTCGGGGTCTCGCGCCAGGCCGTCCACAAGAAGTACGGAAAGAGGTTCGTCTGATGTTCGAGCGATTCGCCAAGGAAGCACGTGACGCCGTGACCGGCGCGCAGGGCGTGGCCCGATCGCGCGGGGATTCCCGCATCACGTCCGAGCACCTGCTGCTCGCGCTGGCCGACGAGCCCGACTCGGTCGCCCGACACGCGCTCGGATCGCTCGGCGTGCAGCCCGCGGCGCTGCGCGCGGCGGCGAGCGCGGCTCCAGGGGCTCTCGACGCGTCGGCGCTCGCCGCGATCGGCGTCGACCTCGACGCGGTTCGCGCGCAGGTCGAGGGCACGTTCGGAGCGGGCGCGCTGGACCGGGGCGACGTCGCGGGCAGACGTCACATCGCCTTCGCGCCCGATGCCAAGCGCGCGCTCGAGCAGGCGCTGCGAGTCGCGATGGCCTCGAAGTCCCGGCGGATCGACACCGGGCACCTGCTCGTCGGGGTGTGCTTGGTCGACGACGGACCCGGCCGCGCGCTCCTTGCTCGGACCGGGGTCACGACGGATGCCGCGCGTTCGGCCGTGGAGGAGGCACGCGCGGCGTGAGGCCGCCTGGCCCGCTCG
>JBCECL010000013.1:19629-44686 GCA_039207135.1 Brevundimonas sp. | reverse complement strand
CACGGCGCGGCTCCGACGTGAGACGAGCGGCCAGAGCCTCTGAGTCCTAGAGCTTGGTGACGGGCGAGTACCGGAGCAGCAGGCGCTTGCTGCCCTCGCTCCCGAAGTCGACCTTGACCACCGCGTTGGGTCCGGCGCCTTCGAGCGCGATGACCGTGCCGAGGCCGTAGGCGTCGTGCGTGACCCGATCGCCGATCGCGAGCTGCGGGACGTCGCCGGCCGCCCTCGGCGTCGCCGAGCCGAAGGTCGCACCCGTGGACGGGAGCGCGGGCCGCTTCTCGGCCGAGCGCTTGTCGGACGAGCCGCGCGAGCCGTACCCGCCGGAGCCGTAACCACCGGACCCATAGCCACCCGAGCCATAGCCGCCGGCGCCGTAACCACCCGAGCCCGCGCCACCCGAGCCGTACGCGCCCGACCGGCCGGACCCCGACCCCCAGCCGCCGCGGAGCTGCGAGGTCGACGACTCGCGCCGCCGCCAGTCGATGAGCTCGTCGGGCAGCTCGTCGAGGAACCTGCTCGGCGGGAACTCGTTCGGCACGCCCCACGCGGTGCGGATGGCCGCGCGCGAGACGTACAGGCGCTCGCGCGCGCGGGTCACTCCCACGTAGGCGAGCCGTCGCTCCTCGGCGAGCTGGTCGACGTCCTGCAGCGACCGCATGTGCGGGAAGGTGCCGTCCTCCATCCCGGTCAAGAACACGACCGGGAACTCGAGGCCCTTGGCGGTGTGCAGCGTCATGAGCGTGACGACGCCCGGCTCGGGCCGAGCCTGCGCATCGGGGTCCTCCGCACCGTCCGGCGTGGGGATCTGGTCGGAGTCCGCGACGAGCGAGACGCGCTCGAGGAAGTCGGCCAGGTCGCCCTCGGGGTCGGACTGCTCGAACTCGCTGGCCACGGCGTGCAGCTCGGCGAGGTTCTCGACCCGGGACGCGTCCTGCGGGTCCTCGCTCGAACGCAGCTCGGCGAGGTAGCCGGACCGGTCGAGGACGGCGCCCAGCACCTCGGCGGGACCCGCTCCGGCGTCGGCGAGGACGCGAAGGTCGGTCATCATCGAGGCGAAAGCGCTCAGCCCCGCGATGGCCCGCGTGCCCAGGCCAGGCACCTCGTCGAGCCGTTCGAGCGCGGCACCGAACGAGATGCGCTCGCGCTCGGCGAAGCTCGCGACCATCGCCTCCGACCGGTCCCCGAGCCCGCGCTTGGGCACGTTGAGGATGCGGCGCAGGTTGACGTCGTCGTCGGGGTTGGCGACCGCACGCAGGTACGCCACGGCGTCCTTGATCTCGCGCCGCTCGTAGAAGCGCGTGCCGCCGACGATCTTGTACGGCAGCCCGACGCGCACCAGTGCGTCCTCGATCGCGCGGGACTGGGCGTTCGCGCGGTAGAACACGGCGACGTCACCCGGCCGGACCGAGTCCGAGTCGCCGAGCCGGTCGATCTCCTCGACGACGAACCGGGCCTCCTCGCGCTCGTCGTCCGCGACGTACGCGACGATCTGCGAGCCCTGGCCGGAGTCGGTCCACAGCCGCTTGGGCTTGCGGCCCGGGTTGCGGCTGATCACCGCGTTCGCGGCCGAGAGGATGGTCTGCGTCGAGCGGTAGTTCTGCTCGAGCAGGATCGTGCGCGCATCGGGGTAGTCGGCCTCGAACTCGAGGATGTTGCGGATCGACGCGCCGCGGAAGGCGTAGATCGACTGGTCCGCGTCACCGACGACGGTGAGCTCGCCGCGTGGCACGTCGTCGTTTCCGGAGACGCCGACGAGCTCACGGACCAGGACGTACTGCGCGTGGTTGGTGTCCTGGTACTCGTCGACGAGCACGTGCCGGAACCGGCGGCGGTAGTGCTCGGCGACCGCGGGGAACGCCTGCAGGAGGTGCACCGTGGTCATGATGAGGTCGTCGAAGTCGAGCGCGTGGGCCTGCCGCAGCCGCGCCTGGTACCGCGTGTAGACCTGCGCGAGCGCGGCGTCGAAGTCGTTGGCGGAGCCGCCGCCCGAGGTCCGGGCGAACTCGTCGGGGTCGACGAGCTCGTCCTTGAGCGCCGAGATCTTGTGCGCGAGAGCCTTGGCCGGGTACCGCTTGGGGTCGAGCTCGAGCTCGCGCGCGACGAGCGTCAGCAGGCGCTGCGAGTCGGCGGCGTCGTAGATCGAGAAGCTCGAGCGCAGCCCGAGCGTCGTGGCCTCCCGGCGCAGGATCCGAACGCACGCGGAGTGGAACGTCGAGACCCACATGCGACCAGCCGCGGGGCCGACGAGCTGCTCGACGCGCTCTCGCATCTCGGCGGCAGCCTTGTTGGTGAACGTGATCGCGAGGACCTGGCCCGCACGCGCGCGCCGCGTCGCGAGCAGGTAGGCGATGCGGTGCGCGAGCACGCGCGTCTTGCCCGATCCCGCGCCGGCCACGATCAGCAGCGGCCCACCGTGGTGCACGACCGCCTCGCGCTGCTCAGGGTTGAGGCCGACGAGCAGCGCGTCCGCCTCGGCCTGGCGGCGAGCCTCCTCGGCGGCGCGGCGTTCGTCGTCGGGACCCGTCCCGGCGCCCAGGGCGCCGAGATCGAGCATCCCGTCGGCGACGTCGGGCTCGTCGCCACGCGGGGGCATCACGCGCGGCAGACCGGACGGATCGCGCAGCGCCGTGTGCTGGGCGGTCTGCTGGGCGTTCAGCTGGGCACCCGGCAGGGCACGGTCGGCAGCGCGGCGCGCGCCCTCGGGGAGCGGCAGGGCGAGGTTCTCGAAGAGCGACGTCATGGCCCTACCAGGGTAAGCGCCTGCACTGACATGCGGACGTGCCGCTGTGGACACGGCGAGCCGCGCGCGGCTCGCCCCCAACGCTCACGCGAGCGCGAGCCCGGTCACCCACGCGGCCGTCGTGACGAGGGCGCCGGCGAGCTCGACGACGATCGTGATCCCGGTCGCCTGCAGGGCGACGACCGTGGCGCGCCACGCGCCGCGCGGCTCTCGCAGCCGCACCCACTCCGCGAGGTACGTCCCCGCGAGGAACCCGACGAACAGCCCGACGAGGGGGATGAGGAAGAACCCGACGACCCCGGCGATGCCGCCCCAGACCAGCGCCGACGACGGCACGCCCGACCGCGTCAGGTGACGGCCGGCCAGCACGTACTTGACGACGGTCGCGACGCCGGTGGCCACCACGGCGACCGCCACGACGCTCCAGCCGACGGCGCCGCCCGTCACCACTCCCCAGAAGCAGACGGCCGCCAGCACGAGGAGGGATCCGGGCAGCACCTGGACGACGACGCCGAACAGCCCGACCAGCACCACGACCGCGACGAGCGCGTCGCCGAACCCGTTCATCGGGTCACGCCGACGCGCTCGTCGCCCCGCAGTGGACGGCTCAGTGCCAGAGCGCCGCGATCGCGACGTTGACGACCGTGAGCCCGGCGATCGCGCCGAGCAGCCCGGTCGTCACCTTCGCCGGCTTGCGCACGCCGAAGATGACCAGCCCCGTCACCACGAGCGCGATGACGAGCTTCACGGCGATCTTGGCCGTGTCGGGGTCGCGCAGCTCGTCGCTCGACTCGGCCAGGCCGACCATGAGGACGCCGGTGACCAGCGCCGTCAGGATCCCGTGGAGCGCACCCTTCGGGAGCGTGCGGGACTTGATGGTGACGAGCACGCCGCCGAGCACGATCGCCCAGCCGAGCAGGTGAAGCACGAGAAGCAGGTGGTAGAGGAAGTCCATGTGAGCACCCTAGCTCGCAATCTGACACCATGTCAGATCCTGGTGATCGAACGCGTCACAGCAGGCGGCGCGCGGCGGCCCACCGCGTCAGCTCGTGACGGCTCGACAGCTGCAGCTTGCGCAGCACCGCCGAGACGTGGGTCTCGACCGTCTTGATCGAGATGAACAGCTCCGCGGCGACCTCGCGGTAGGAGTAGCCGCGCGCGATCAGCCGCATGACCTCGCGCTCACGGGCCGAGAGCCGGTCCAGCTCGTCGTCGCCGGTCGCGACGTCACCCGCCGCGGCGCCGAACGCGTCGAGGACGAACCCCGCCAGGCGCGGCGAGAACACGGCGTCGCCGCCGGCCACCCGACGGACCGCGTCGGACAGCGCGGCGCCGTCGATCGCCTTCGTCACGTAGCCCCGTGCGCCCGCACGGATCACCGCGACCACGTCCTCGGACGCGTCGGAGACGGACAGCGCCAGGAACCTCGTCGTGCCCAGCAGGTCGGCGCAGCCGCGCAGGACCTCGGCTCCCCCTCCCCCGTCGCCGCCCGGCAGGTGGACGTCGAGCAGCACCACGGGCGGCCGCAGCTCGTGCACCAGCGCGATCGCACCGTCCACGGTGTCGGCCTCGCCGACCACGTTCACGCCGTCGTCGAGCGAGGCCTTCACGCCCGTGCGGAACATGTGGTGGTCGTCGACCAGGACGACGTCGACGGCGTCGGCGAGCTCGGTCATCGCTCGTTCGCTCCTCGGTTGTTGCTCGGGTCGGTCTCCGCGCTGGGCCCATCATCGTCGGGTTCGGCCCCGACCGGGACGGTCAGGTGCACCTCGGTGCCACGTCCGGGCCGGCAGACGACGGTGGCTTCGCCGCCTCTGCGCCGGACGCGGCCGATGATCGACTCGCGCACGCCGAACCGGTCGGGGCCTACGGCGTCGAGGTCGAAGCCGTCGCCGTGGTCGCGCACGAACACCTCGACCATCGCGGGCCCGACCTCGAGGTACAACGACACGGGCGGCCGTCCGTGCACCACGGCGTTGACGAGGGCCTCGCGCGTGGCCTGCAGCAACGCCTCGGTGCCGGCGTCGGGGACGTGGTCGCCGACCACGACGGTCTCGATCGTCACCGCGTCACCGGACGGCCCCGAGCGGGAGTCCTCGATCTCCGCGACGATGCCGCGCAGCGCGGCGGCGATCGATGTACCAGGGGCGGGTCGGTCGTCGTACAACCACTCCCGGAGCTCGCGCTCTTGCGCGCGCGCCATGCGCGCGACCTCCGCCGGATCGTCGGCGCGCGACCGGATCAGCGCGAGCGTCTGCAGCACGGAGTCGTGCAGGTGGGCGGCGATGTCGGCGCGCTCGGACTCGCGCGCACGGGCGGCGCGCTCGTCGCCGAGCTCCCTGACCAGCCTGATCCACCACGGGGCGAGCACGAGCGCCACGCCGCCGAGCACGGCGATCGACGCGACGAAGGACTGCACCAGGGCACCGGGCTCGACCGCCTCCCCGGTGCCCTGACCCACGAGCAGCAGCACGCCGACCCCGGCGAGGAGCACCCCACCGAGCAGCCGGAGCACGGAGACCGGCGTGCGCCCACCGGCGCGCCTGCGCAGCCGGCCGCGCTGGACCGCGTCGAGCTGGCTCCATGCAAGCCCGAGCCCGGCCAGCACGAGCAGGGCCGGCAGCACCCACTGGAGCTGCACCTGATCTGCGCGCACGGCCACGAGAACAACGGCGAGCAGGACGAGCAGCGCGCCGACCGCGACGTCGGTGACCGGCCAGGGACGCCCAGGCTGGTCCGACTGCTGCGGGCGGGCCAGACGCGACAGCGCCGTCGGGCGGGCGCTCGCCGCGGCGTCCGCCGGATCGCCCACGGGCACGGCGAGCCACCAGAACACGTACAGCGCGACCCCGATCCCCGAGATCGGCGCCGCGAGCACGAACGCGAGGCGCACCCACTTGACCGGGACGTCGAGGTGGGCGGCGACGCCGAGCGCGACGCCCGCGATCCACCTGCCCTGCGTCGGGCGACGCAGCGGGAGGCGCGTGGCGAGCGGCGACGCGTCGGCGGGTACGGCGGGGTTCACGGGTCGATCGTCACACGGGTCACGACGACGTGGACGCGATCCGCGCCGGATTCAGGGGCCGGTCTTGCGAGTCCAGGGGGCCGTTCAGGGTCGGATCAGGGTGCATCCCGATTCCCGAACGACGTCGGCACGACGACGATCGAGGCATGGAAACACAACCATCCGGAGACGACCGGCCCGGACCCACCGGCGCGCAGGGCTTCCCGCCGCCGGCCTCGGGTGCCACACCAGGCTCCGACGCTGGACCCGAAGCGCCCACGGCGCGCAGCGACTCGGGCTTCTTCGGCGTCGTGCGCTCGCTCGACGTGCAGCGCGCCGACGACCGCTGGATCGCCGGCGTGTGCGCCGGGCTCGCGAACCGCACCGGCCTCGACCCGCTCATCTGGCGAGGCATCTTCGCGGTCTCCGCGCTGCTCGGCGGCGTCGGGCTCGTCGTGTACGGCATCGCCTGGGCGCTCCTGCCCGAGCGGCGCGACGGTCGCATCCACCTCGAGGAGCTCTTCGCCGGGCGGTTCGACGTCGCGGTGATCGGTGCCGCGGCGTTCACCGTGCTGGGTCTCGGCCGCGGCGGCGACGCGTTCTGGTTCTGGGGCAACGGACCCCACTGGTTCGGCGGGCTCCTCAGCGCGCTGGCCGGCCTGATGTGGATCGCCTTCGTCGTCGCGATCGTGGTCGGCATCATCGCGGCGCTCAACCGCCGAGGGTCCACGCGGGCATCCGTTCCGCCGGGACCGTACGGGCCCTACTCAGGGCAGCCGGCCCCGGGCCAGCCTTCCTCCGGTCAGACGTACCCCGCCGCGACGTCGTCCGGCCAGACGTACCCGACCCAGACCTACGGCGGTCCGACGTACCCCGGCGCGTCAGCACCTGCCCACCCTGGGCAGGCGCACCACGGCCAGGCGTACCAGACCCAGGCGTACCCGAGTCAGGCCTTCGCTCCGTACGCAGCCACGTCGCAGACGCAGGGCGCCCCGGCACCCGCGGGACAGGCCTACCCGGCCACGACCTACCCGGCCCCGCCGTACGTCCGGACGCCGCCGCCCGTCAAGGCGCCCAAGCCGCCCAAGCCGCGCCGGCCGCGGGTGGCCGGCCCCGGGCCGGCCACCGTCGGCATCGTCGTCGCACTGAGCCTGCTCACGCTGGCGGTGCTGCTCGCCGCTGATCGCACGGGCGGCTTCGACGGTCCGGTGCTGCTCACCACGGTCGGCATCTCGGTCACCGTCGCGGGCCTCGGGATCGTCGTCTCGGGCTTCCGCGGACGCTCGAGCGGGTTCCTCGGCTTCCTCGCGATCGTCGGCATCATCTTCGCTCTGCCGGTCGGCGCGGTCACGCAGTCCGACTGGGGCTGGAACGACCAGGGCGTGCACCGGTTCGCCGGCGACGTCGACATGCACGTGACCACGCGGGCCGACGCAGCAGCGGGGTTCACCCTCGGATTCGGCCAGGCCAACATCGACCTCACGGACGTCCCGATGACGAGCGACGTGCTCGTCGTCCCCGTCAGCGTCGGCGCAGGCGACGTCACGATCGTCGTGCCGCACGACGCCGCCGTGACCGCCGACGTTCGGCTGCGCGCGGGACAGTTCACCTGGGACGTCGACGCCGTGGCTCAGCACTTCGACGGCGTCTCCACCGACACCAAGACCTTCACAGACGCCGCCTCGACCACTGGATCTGCACAGCTCGACCTGCAGATCAGCGTCGGCGCTGGCGACGTCATCGTCACCCGGGAGGACTCATGACCAGCAAGACGCCCGACGACCCCACGGACCAGAACGACGCGGACGCGGTCGAGATCCCGGCCGACACGCAGGCGGTCGACACCGCGGCCGACGACGCCGACACGGCCGACGTCGTGGCCGACGTGGCCGACACGGCCGACACGGCGGTCATCGAGACCCTTGCGGACGACACCGCGGCCGCCGAGACGGACGACACGGTCGTGGTCGAGACCGAGCCGACCACTGGGCCGACGAACGAGCCGGTCGCGGCCGCGACGGCCGTGACCGCTGCACTCCCCCATGTGGTGCTCGACAAGCCCGCGGCACCGGCCGACCCGACGGCGACGATCCCCGGCAGCTCGAGCGCTACCGCCCCGAGCCCGGCTGTATCGAGCCCGACCGCCTCGAACCCCACGCACGAAATGTCGAGCCCGGCCGACGACGCGCCGTCCCGGCGCCTGCGTGTCGCGACCGTCGTGTGGGGGCTGATGATCACGGCGGCCGGGGTCTGGATCATCGCGTGGGCGTCCGGTGCGCGGATCGACGCGCAGCTCGCACTGATCTGCCTGCTCGCGGCTGGAGGGGTCGCGCTGCTGGTGGGATCGATCGTCTCGGGGACGCGAGCCTCGAGGCGTTGAGCTGCGACGCAGAAGAACGGCGGCCGCCTCGGTAGAGGCGACCGCCGTTCTGTCGTACGGGGGACGGCTGAGTCAGATGGTCGACGAAGCCGGGGGCTCCTCGGTGGGTGCTGCGTGGCTGGTACGCGGTGCGGGGTCGGCAGCCGGCGGGGCCTCGGGGGCAGGCGGGGCGGAGGCCGGTGCGGACGGCGCGGCCGCGGCGGGCGCAGCAGCAGCGGGAGCAGCGGTGGCTGCCGGAGCAGCGGTCGCTGCGGGAGCGGCGGGAGCTGCGGGGGCCGCTGCGACAGGAGCCGCAGGAGCGGCAGGTGCGACCGGTGCGACGGGCTCCGCCGCGGGGGCCGCGTACGGGTGCGCAGCAACTGCGGCGCCACCGTCGAGCTCGGCGAGTCGAGCGCCGGTCCTGCGCAGGCCGAATCCGATGAGCAGGAGCACGACACCGATGCCGACCACCAGCAGTGCGACGCCGAACGCGACGACCGAGGTGAAGAGCGAGGCACGCAGGAAGGACGCCGTCATGACGGTGTCGCGCTTCGGGTCGTCCTGCGGGAGCTCGGCGTAGGTCTTGCCGCCGGACGCCTCGAGCGCGTGGGTGTTGATGACGTCGGCCTGGACCCAGGCCTCCCACGGCGTGTCGACGAGCTGTCCTTGGAACGCGCTGGCGTCGTCCGAGACGGTGATCTTCTCGGCACCCAGGTTGGTGGTCACGGCGCCCCACGTCACTGCGCCCGCCACGATGAAGATGATTCCGAAGATGATCGTCGTCAGGCCGATGCCCTTGACGCCTCCGGCCTTGCCGGAACTCTGTGCCATGTCCCCGATGTCCCTTCCGTCCGTGCCCCGAAGATCAGGCCCGGAACCGCGGGCCCGGCGAGCCCATGTGGCCCACGAGAATGCGTTCGTGCAGGTCGACCGTATCGCTCGACGTCAGGATCGCACCACAAATGGGAGATTTGGCCCGCGCGTCGCGAGCCGCAGGGGTCGACGAACCGCGCCCGGACGACACGGGGAAATCGGCGACGCGAGCCGCCGTCGGCCCACTCGGGCAGATCGCCGACGGAGGCGTCAGCGCTGGGGGGTGGCAGCCGCCTCGATGCGCGCCAGCGCCTGCGCGTGCGCCTTGCGCTCGAGGACGAACGACATCACCGGCACGACGCCGGCCGCGGCGAGGGTTGCGAGTCGGCCGAGGCGCCAGCGCATCGTCGACCAGAGGTTGACGACCGTGACGAGGTAGACGACGTAGATCCAGCCGTGCGCGAAGGCGACCCAGTTGCCGATGACGGGCTTCGGGTCGCCAGCGGCGTCGTACCCGTTGGCGTGCACGACGTACTTGAGCACGAGCTCGAGGCACAGCAGCAGGAGCATCGTGCCGGTGATCCACGCCATCACGCGGTAGCGCAGCAGCGCGCCTCGGGCCTTGCGGGCCCACTCCGAGTCCGCTGGCGCGGTCGTGGACGTGGGCTCGGTGGTGGGGCTCTCGCTCACAGGGGTGTCGTTCCTCTCGTCCCGCGCACGACGGTGCGTCGGCTCGATGGCAGTGCCGGACTGGCCAGCCACGTCAGCGACGTGGCGTCACTCCCACTCGATCGTGCCCGGCGGCTTGCTCGTGACGTCGAGGACGACCCGGTTGACCTCGGGCACCTCGTTGGTGATGCGCGTCGAGATCACCGCGAGCACGTCGTAGGGCAGTCGCGTCCAGTCGGCCGTCATGGCGTCCTCGGACGAGACCGGGCGCAGCACGACGGGGTGGCCGTACGTCCGGCCGTCGCCCTGCACGCCCACCGAGCGGACGTCGGCGAGCAGCACGACCGGGCACTGCCAGATGTCGCGGTCGAGACCTGCCTTGGTCAGCTCCTCGCGCGCGATGACGTCGGCGGCGCGCAGGATGTCCAGGCGCTCGGCCGTGACCTCACCGATGATCCGGATGCCGAGGCCGGGGCCCGGGAACGGCTGACGCCAGACGATGGCCTCCGGCACGCCGAGCTCGAGCCCGACCGCGCGCACCTCGTCCTTGAACAGCGTGCGCAGCGGCTCGACGAGGTCGAACTGCAGGTCGTCGGGCAGGCCGCCCACGTTGTGGTGCGACTTGATGTTCGCCGCGCCCTCGCCGCCGCCGGACTCGACGACGTCCGGGTAGAGCGTGCCCTGGACGAGGAACTTGACCTCGCCACCGGCGGAGTCGCTGCCCTCGACGATCTCGCGGGCGGCGTCCTCGAAGACGCGGATGAACTCGCGCCCGATGATCTTGCGCTTGGTCTCGGGGTCGGTGTGGCCCGCGAGCGCGCGCAGGAAGCGGTCGCGCGCGTCGACGACGACGAGCTGCACGCCGGTCGCCGCGACGAAGTCCTTCTCCACCTGCTCGGCCTCGCCCGAGCGCAGCAGACCGTGGTCGACGAAGACGCAGGTCAGCTGGTCGCCGACCGCCTTCTGCACGAGCGCCGCGGCGACCGAGGAGTCGACGCCGCCCGACAGCCCGCAGATCACTCGTGCGTCGCCCACCTGTGCGCGGATGCGCTCGACCTGCTCGGCGACGACGTTCCCGGGGTTCCAGTCGGGCGCGAGCCCGGCCCCCTCGTACAGGAAGTTCTCGAGCGCCTTCTGACCCAGCGGGGAGTGCTTGACCTCGGGGTGCCACTGCACGCCGAACAGGCGGCGCGAGCGGTCCTCGAACGCCGCGACGGGCGAGCCCGCCGACGTCGCGAGCACGTCGAAGCCCTCGGGAGCGGCGTGGACCGCATCGCCGTGGCTCATCCAGACGGTCTGCTGGTCGGGGCTGCCCGACAGGACCGTGCCGGCCGAGGTGACCTCGACGGCCGTGCCGCCGTACTCACGCTGGCCGGTCTGCGCGACCGTCCCGCCGAGCGCGGCCGCCATGGCCTGGAAGCCGTAGCAGATGCCGAGCACGGGCACACCGGCCTCGAACAGCGCGGGGTCCACGAACGGGGCGCCGGTGGCGTACACCGACGACGGCCCGCCGGACAGGATGATCGCCGCGGGGTCCTTGGCGAGCAGGTCTGCGACCGAGGCGGTGTGGGGGACGATCTCGGAGTACACGTTGGCCTCGCGCACTCGGCGCGCGATGAGCTGGGCGTACTGGGCGCCGAAGTCGACGACGAGCACCGGGCGGTGCGCGGGAGGGGGCGTCTGCGTCACCCGCACAGGGTAGTCGTCCGACGGGACCTGCCCGGCAGGTGTCCACAGACAGGCGGTGATCGAGCCCACCAAAAACGATGCGAGCCATGTCAGTACCCGCACGTAACGTTGACGCCCGTGCGATCCCTTCCCCTCGACGACCCCGGCACCCCGCCGCTGTCCGGACCCATCCGCTACCTCGCGTGGTTGGCCCGACGGCAGTGGGGCATCCTCGCCGTCGCCGTCGTGCTCGGGATCGTCCTGTTCGCGGCGCAGGCGACGCTCCCGTCCCTCACCGGCAAGGCGATCGACTCGGGCCTGAAGCACGGCTTCGGTCCGGACCTGTGGCGCGCCGCCGCCGCGATGGGCGTCCTCGGCTGCATCAGCGCCGCCGCGGGAGCCATCGGCCACCGCTTCGACATCCAGAACTGGCTGCGTGCGGCGTTCACCTCCTCGCAGCTCGTCGGCCGGACCGTCTCGCGCTCGGGGCACGCGATCACGGCCGAGCTGCCGACCGGTGAGGTCGTCTCGGCAGTCGCGAACGACGCCCTGCGGATCGGCGAGCTCTACGCCGTGCTCGCGCGCTTCGTCGGCAGCGTCGTCGCGTACGCCGTCGTGGCGGTGCTCATGCTGCGGATCTCGGTCCCGCTCGGCCTCGTCGTCGTGCTCGGCCTGCCGACCGTCGCGGTGGCGCTCGGCGCGATCGTGCGCCCGCTGCAGCGCCGGCAGATGGCGCAGCGCGAGGCCTCGGGCCGCCTGACGACCCTCGGGTCCGACACCGTGTCCGGCCTGCGCATCCTGCGTGGGATCGGCGGCGAGGGCGTGTTCAACGCCCGCTACCGCGCGCAGTCGCAGACCGTGCGCGAACGCGGCGTCGACGTCGCGGGCACGCAGTCGTGGCTCGACGCCCTCCAGGTCCTGCTGCCCGGCACGTTCGTCGTCGTGCTCGTCTGGCTCGGCGCGCACATGGCCGTCGACGGCACGATCACGCCGGGGCAGCTCGTGGCGACGTACGGCTACGCGGCCTTCCTGGGCTGGCCCGTGCAGAACGCCACGCTCATGGTGCAGTCGGCGACGCGGTCGCACGTCGGCGCCCGCAAGCTCATCGCGGTCCTGCGCGTGGTCCCGTCCACGGGCGCGACGCCCGGGACGGCCGCGATGCCTGCCTCCGGCTCGCCCCTGGCCGACGAGACCAGCGGCGTCCGGCTCGAGGCGGGACGCCTGGTCGCGCTCGTCGGCGCCGACCCGGACGAGACCGCGCGCATCGCGACCCGGCTCGGGCGGTTCGACGACGAGCTCGAGGCCGCCACCCCCGTGACGCTCGGCGGCATCCGGCTCGCGGACCTCGACAAGGCGGACGTGCGCGAGCGGATCGTCGTGGCAGAGGCCACGCCGCACCTGTTCTCCGGCACCCTCGCGGCCGAGCTCGACGTGCACGGCCCGGGCGACGAGGAGCGGCTCCTGGCCGCGATCGCGCTCGCCGACGCGCACGACGTCGTCGACTCGACGCCCGACGGGCTCGCCGGCGAGCTGCCGGAGAAGGGGCGGTCGCTGTCCGGCGGCCAGCGTCAGCGGGTCGCGCTGGCCCGCGCGCTGCTGCTCGCGCCCGAGATCCTCGTGCTGGTCGAGCCGACGTCCGCGGTCGACGCGCACACCGAGGCGCGGATCGCCTCGCGGCTGGTCGACGCGCGCCGTGGTCGCACGACGCTCGTCGTCACCGCCTCGCCGCTCGTGCTCGACCACGTCGACGAGGTGCAGTTCGTCCAGGACGGCGCCGTCGTCGCACGTGGCACGCACGACGAGCTGCTGCACTCCGACGAGCCGTGGGCGCCCGGATACCTGCGCGTCGTGGGACGCAGCTTCGACGACGACACGCCCGGCGCGGGCATCCAGCTGGTTCGCGACGGGGACGACCCGCTCGCTGACGAAGCGTTCGACGCGCTGCTCGACGACCGTGACGCCCCGACAGGAGGCCGGAAGTGAAGCTTCCCATCGCCGACTCCCAGCAGGTGCGCACCTACACCGCGCACTTGTTCCGCCTGCACCGCGCCCCGCTGACGAAGATCGCGGCACTGCACACGCTCGCCGCGATCGCAGGGCTCGCCGGCCCGTGGCTCATGGGCCGGCTCGTGGATGCCGTCGCTGACGGCACGACGTCGGGCTACGTCAACGCGCTCATCGCGATCGGCGCCGCCGCCGTGCTCGCGCAGACGGTCCTGATCCGCTTCGCGCAGAAGTCGTCGATGGTGTTCGGCGAGATGGTGTTCGCCGAGCTGCGCGAGGAGTTCATCGAGACCGTCACGTCGTTGCCGCTGTCCACCGTCGAGCGGGCGGGCACGGGTGACCTCGTGGCGCGCACGACCAACGACGTCAACCGCCTGCAGCACGCGGTGCGGTTCGGCGTGCCTCGAGTGATCGTCGCGGTGGTCTCCATCACCCTGACGGTGGCGGCGAGCCTGATCCTGTCGCCGCTCGTGGCGGTCGCGATGTTCGTCGGCGTCCCCACGATGGTGATCACGGTCCGCTGGTACCTGCGTCGCGCGACTCCCGCCTACCAGCGCGAGTCGGCCGCGTACGCGGCCCTGAACGGGACGGTCACCGAGTCGGTCGAGGGTGCGCGCACGGTCGACGCGCTGCGCCTGGGCGCCCGACGGTCGCAGCGCGTGGACGACGACCTGACCGAGGCCTTCGCCGCCGAGCGCCGCACGCTCAACCTGCGCACGGTCCTGTTCCCGTCGATCGACCTCGCGTTCGTGCTCGCGCCGGTCGCGGTCCTGCTCTGGGGCGGCTACCTCGCGGCCAACCAGCACGTGTCGCTGGGCGTCGTCACGACGATCGTCCTCTACACGTACCAGGTCACCGGACCGGTGTGGGAGCTCATCTTCTGGGTCGACGAGATCCAGGTCGCCGCCACGTCGCTCGCGCGGATCGTCGGCGTCCAGCTCGTCGAGACCGACCGCGTCGAGCGGCCCGGCACCCCTGCCGACGAGGACATCGCGGCCCGAGGGCTGCGGTACGCCTACCGCGAGGGCCACGACGTGCTGCACGGCATCGACCTCGACCTGAGCGCAGGCGAACGACTCGCGGTGGTCGGGCCCTCGGGTGCGGGCAAGTCGACGCTCGGCCGCATGGTCGCGGGCATCCACCCGCCGTCGGGCGGCACGGTGAGCGTGGGCGGCGTCCCGCTCATCGACCTGCCGCTCGAGGAGCTTCGCGGTCACGTCGCGCTCGTCACGCAGGAGCACCACGTGTTCGTCGGGTCGGTCGCCGACAACCTGCGGCTCGCGGCGTCCGAGGCCGACGACGACGCGCTGCGGCGCGCCCTCGAGGCCGTCGACGCATGGGGCTGGGTCGAGGCGCTGCCGGACGGGCTCGCCACCGAGGTCGGTTCCGGCGGCGCGGCGCTCACGCCTGCGCAGGCGCAGCAGATCGCGCTCGCGCGCCTCGTGCTGCTCGACCCGCACACGCTCGTGCTCGACGAGGCGACCTCGCTGCTCGACCCACGCGCCGCCCGGCACCTGGAACGTTCGCTGAACGGGGTGCTGGCCGGGCGGACGGTCGTCGCGATCGCCCACCGCCTGCACACCGCGCACGACGCCGACCGCGTCGCCGTGGTCGACGGCGGCCGCATCACCGAGATCGGCTCGCACGACGACCTGGTCGCGGCGGGCGGCGACTACGCCGCGCTGTGGCACTCCTGGCAGCACGAGTAGCGGGGTGCTGCGTCGAGTCCACGACCGCGTCGAGCGGCGCGGCTCGGTCGGCGTGACCAAGGCCCCGCGCGGTGTCACGGGTGCGTCGACCGAGCCGCCCCCGGCAGGGATGATCGGAGCATGACCGGCCCGATCACCCTGCGCGGGGGCGTCGTCGTGCCCGACGAGGCCCTCGCCTGGCGCTTCTCGCGTTCGAGCGGGCCCGGCGGGCAGTCGGTCAACACGACCGACTCGCGCGCCGAGCTCTCGGTCGACCTGGACGGCATCGTCTGGGCGAGCGAGCCGCAGCGCGAGAGGGTGCTCGAGCGCCTGCGCCCGCGCCTGCGGGGCGAGATCCTCACGGTGAGCGCGTCCGAGCACCGCTCCCAGCTGCGCAACCGCGAGGCAGCGATCGCCCGGATCACGTCGCTGCTCGACGAGGCCCTCGCGCCTCCGGGACCGCCGCGTCGGGCATCGAGGCCGAGCCGCTCGTCGCGCGAGCGGCGCAAGTCCGACGAGCAGCGCCGCCGGAGCATCAAGCAGCTGCGGCAGCGACCTCCCGAGCGCTGATCCCGGCAGTGGCGGCGGACGGGTGGCCCAGCCGGCGCAGTCCGCGTCGGTCGTAGAAGCGTGCGGCGAGCACGCCGACCACGACCGCGAGCACGGCGCCGAGCGCGATCATCGACCACGCGCGCGACAGCGCTCCCGTCGCCTGCGCGTCGAAGTAGAGGATCGACCGGACGCCGTCGGACAGCTGCCGCATCGGCTCGAACGTGGACAGGAAGCGGTAGAACGACGGCAGCGCGTGCAGCGGCACGGTCGCGCCCGACGACGGCAGCGCCAGCACGATGAACACGAACATCGACACGAGCTGACCCAGCCCGCCGAAGACCGTGTTGATCGCGTGCACGCCGAGCGCGACGGACGCCGAGGCGCACACCGAGAACGCGTACAGCAGTGGCAGGTGGCCGGCGTCCATGCCGAGCAAGGTGATGGTGGCGAACATGACGATCGCCGACGTCACGAGTGCGAGGGCCACCGAGATGCCCGCCTTGGCGAGGAAGGTCTGCGCGCGGCTGATGGGCGCGGCCGCGCGGCGCGTGTGGAAGGGCCCGTACTCCGCGTCCGCGTACCCGAGCGCCCCGTCGACCGTGGTGCTCACGACGGTGGCTCCGATGAAGCCGGCGAGCACGAGCAGCAACGTGAAGTAGAAGGCGCTCAGCCCGGCTCCCGAGTGCGCACCGAGCGCGTGGCCAGGGCTGACGACGACCGCGACGGGGTCGGCGAGCAGCAGTGCGGCGGCGACGGACGTCTGCGCCGGGCCGGGCGCGGCTGCCTGCCCAGCCGCCTGGCTGGCCGCCAGCTCGGTCGCCTGCGCGGTCGCCTGCGCGGTCAGCTGCTTCCCGATCTGCGCCGACGCCTCGTGCGCCGCGGCCTGCGCGGCCGTCGACGCGAACGAGGACCCGAGGCTCCCCGCACCCTGGTTGGTCAGCACCGAGATGGTCGGCCGCTGCGCAGCGTCGCCCGTCGCGGCACCGTCGAGTGCCCCGAGCGCAGCCGTGAAGCCTGCGGGCACCTCGAGCGCGCCGAAGACCTCGTCGCGAGCGAGCGCCTGCCGCGCCTGCTCTGCCGACATCACCCGCCAGTCGATCGCGTCGCCCGGCGCGGCCTGCACCGCCTGCACGACCTGCTCGCCGACGTTCATCCGCGTGCCCGCGACGTCCGCACCCTCGTCGGAGCTCACGAGCGCGACCGGCAGGTGCGCCAGGTCGGCCTGCGGGTTCAGGATGCCGCCCATGTAGAGGACGGAGAGCAGCATCGCGACCACGCCGATCACGGCCGTGGGGAGCGCCCAGGTGCGGGGGTCGCGCAGCACGTGGGCGGCGCGGATCGTGGCGGGGCGTGGACTCGTGGGCATGGCTGTCTCTCTGGAGGCGTGGTGGACGACGGGACGGCGTCGCGAGCCCGTCACTCGCGTGGGGCTGCGGGCCCGGTCAGTCGGGCGCGCCCGACGAGCCCGCTCCCGCGCTCGGGTCGATCCCCGAGATGGCCGCGTGCAGGATCGAGAACACCTGCTCGACCGCGTCGGGAAGCTCGAGCGACTCCGACGCGATCCAGGCCCGACCGGCCGTCGTCAGGCCGGAGGTCGCGACGCCCGCGAGCGTCGCCGGGCGCAGGTGGTTCGCGGGGTCTACACCGAGCCGGGCGGCAGCGACCCGGGCGGTCTCGTCCTGCGCGTCGGCCATGATCTTGCGGTACGCGGCGGCGAGCGCGGGGTCGTGCAGCACGAGCCGGAGGATCTCCTTGGTCCGACGTCGACGATGCCAGGCGGGGTTCTCGTCGTCCCGCATCCATCCGCGCAGCACGACGACGTACGCCTCGACGAGGCCCTCGTCGGCGGGCCGGGCCGCGAGCATCGCGTTCACCCGGGAGAGGTCGTTGCGCAGGAAGTCGAGCGCCGCCTCTTCCTTCGTGCCGAAGTACCGGCTGAACGTGCGGCGCGAGACGTCGACCCGGTCGGTGATGTCCTCGATGCCGACGCGCTCGTTGCCACGCTCGAGGATGAGGTCGAGCGCTGCCTCT
Organism: Brevundimonas sp.; assembly: GCA_039207135.1. GTDB lineage: Bacteria > Actinomycetota > Actinomycetes > Actinomycetales > Cellulomonadaceae > Cellulomonas. The sequence continues at coordinate 27,158 of JBCECL010000013.1, read as the reverse complement.
GCCAGGGCGTCACGCGTGCGGCGCGTCTTGCGGTCACGACGAGGTTCGGCCATGCGAACCAGGGTAACCCTACTCGTGTCCCACTGGGACATTTGTCTCGGCGGGACGAGGACGTCAGTCGACCGCCGGCACCTCGGCATCGCCGGGTCGGTCGGCGCGCGAGTCGTCGCGCGGGCCCGCGTCGGGCTCGGCACCCCGGTCTCCACGCGCCTCGTCGCGCACGAGCCGCAGCCACAGCAGGACCGCGAACGAGCCGAAGATCCACCACTGCGCCGCGTACGCGAGGTTCTGCAGGTTGAGGCCCTCCCCCGGCTTGCGGGGGATGTCGAGCACCGCGAGGTCGTCGGACTGCGCGGGGTCGGACGACTGGAGCACCAGGTACCCGGTCCAGATCGGACCGCCCCAGGCGCCCACGAGCTCGGCCGAGCTGATCGCGCTCGTCTGCCCGTCGGCGATCCCGGCCCCGGCGGCCTCCGAGGCCTGCAGGAAGCCGACCACCTGGACGTCGCCCTCGGGCGGCGCACCCACGTCGGCGACGGACCGGGCCCAGCCACGCACCACCGGCAGCACGCCGACATCGGTGCGCAGCGGTGTGAGGACGAGGTAGCCCGTCACGCCCGCGTGCGCCCGGTCGGGCACCACGAGCTGATCCTCGGCGTCGTACTCGCCTGTCACGCTCACCTTGCGCCCCACGTCGGCGCCCTCGAACGCCGTCTGCGGTCCGAGGACGTCCAGGATCGGGACGGGCGCCGCGGCGAGCTGTTCGGCGACGTGACGCTCCTGCGCGCCGGCGCCGCGGATCTGCGCGCGATCGAGCTGCCAGGCCCCGAGCCGCCCGCAGACGAACGCCGCGCCCAGGAGCAGGACGAGCAGCGCCAGCATCCGCGGCCGCACGGCCGCGCGGGCCATCGTGGTCGGGGGACGGCGAGCGGCGACCGCCCATGTGTCAGCAGCAGCATCAGCAGCTTCCCGAACGCCACCGGGACCAGCATCGACAGGCGGGTCGAGGGCCGGGCCGGGAGCCGCGTCGGGTGCCTCGGCACGCTCTGCGGGCTCGGCACCCGAGCGACCCGCATCGTGTCCCACCGAGGGGCGCGCGAGGGGTGTCTGATCGGGCACGACCCACGGTAACCCCCGACGGCCGTACGGCCCGCATCGCGCCATCGGCCGATCAACATCACACGAGACGCCGCCCGGCGCGCTGACCTGCGGGCGAACCCGATCGTTCACCTCGCCAGCGGTGCGGACCGGTCCGTATTGCGGTTGTATGGCTGTAGCGAGTCGGCGCAGGCAGCACGACCGGGACCGAGGTCCCCCACCGAGCGCAAGACACGCGGTTGGCTGGCATCGAGCCGGCGGGCGCGAACCCGCCGGATGACGACGGGGAGCACGCATGAGCACGACGACGTCGGCGACGACGACCTGGCGCGCCGGAAGTGGCGAGCAGGTCGACGAGGCGACCCTGGCAAGGATCGACAAGTGGTGGCGGGCGGCGAACTACCTGTCCGTCGGGCAGATCTACCTGCTCGACAACCCCCTGCTGCGTGAACCCCTCACGCGGGAGCACGTGAAGCCGCGCCTGCTCGGGCACTGGGGCACCACGACCGGGCTCAACTTCCTGTACGCCCATCTCAACCGCGCGATCGCCGAGCGCGAGCAGTCCACGATCTACGTCACCGGCCCGGGCCACGGCGGCCCCGGGCTCGTCGCGAGCGCGTACCTCGACGGCACCTACTCGGAGGTCTACTCCGACATCACCGAGGACACCGCAGGCCTGCGCCGCCTGTTCCGGCAGTTCTCGTTCCCGGGCGGCATCCCCTCGCACGTCGCGCCCGAGACCCCCGGCTCCATCCACGAGGGCGGCGAGCTCGGCTACGCGCTGAGCCACGCGTACGGCGCCGCGTTCGACAACCCGGACCTGCTGGTCGCCACGATCGTCGGCGACGGCGAGGCGGAGACCGGCCCGCTGGCCACGAGCTGGCACTCGAACAAGTTCGTCAACCCGGTGCATGACGGCGTCGTGCTCCCGATCCTGCACCTCAACGGGTACAAGATCGCGAACCCGACGGTGCTGGCACGCATCGACGACGACGAGCTCGTCGACCTGATGAAGGGGTACGGCCACAAGCCGCACGTCTTCGTCGCGGGCTTCGACGACGAGTCGCACCAGAGCATCCACGCCCGGTTCGCGGCCCTGCTCGACGAGGTCCTCGACGAGATCGCCGCGATCAAGGCCCGCGCCGCCGACGGCGACGAGAGCCGCCCGCGCTGGCCGATGATCGTGTTCCGCACCCCCAAGGGCTGGACCGGCCCGGCGTACATCGACGGCAAGAAGACCACCGGCTCGTGGCGCGCGCACCAGGTGCCTCTCGCCAACGCCCGGGACACCCCGGAGCACCTCGACGTGCTGCGGCAGTGGCTCGAGTCGTACAACATCAACGAGCTGTTCGACGAGTCCGGGCACGTCATCGACGACATCCGTGCGCTCGCGCCGCGGGGCGACCTGCGGCTGAGCGCCAACCCGCACGCCAACGGCGGTCAGCTGCTCAAGGACCTTCGCCTGCCGGACTTCCGCGACTACGCGGTGGACGTGCCGGTGCCGGGCGGCTCGATCAGCGAGGCGCCGCGCGTCCTGGGCCAGTGGCTCACCGACGTCATCCGGCAGAACCCGGACAACTTCCGGATCTTCGGCCCGGACGAGACGGCCTCCAACCGGCTCCAGGCGGTCTTCGACGTCACCGACAAGCAGTGGAACGCGCAGTTCGAGGGGCCCGAGGTCGACGAGCACCTCGCGCGCGCCGGTCGCGTGCTCGAGATGCTCAGCGAGCACCAGTGCCAGGGCTGGCTCGAGGGCTACCTGCTGACGGGCCGGCACGGCCTGTTCAACTGCTACGAGGCGTTCATCCACATCATCGACTCGATGTTCAACCAGCACGCCAAGTGGCTCAAGGTCACCAACCACATCCCGTGGCGGCGCCCGATCGCGAGCCTGAACTACCTGCTCTCGAGCCACGTCTGGCGCCAGGACCACAACGGCTTCAGCCACCAGGACCCCGGGTTCGTCGACCACGTGGTCAACAAGCGGGCCGAGGTCGTGCGGGTCTACTTCCCGCCGGACGCGAACACGCTGCTTTCCACGTACGACCACTGCCTGCGCAGCCGGCAGTACGTCAACGTGGTGGTCAGCGGCAAGCAGCCGGCGCCCAACTTCCTGACGATGGACCAGGCCGTCGCGCACTGCACGCGCGGACTGGGCATCTGGGACTGGGCCGGTACGGAGGTGCCCGGCGAGAAGCCCGACGTGGTGCTCGGCTGCGCCGGCGACGTGCCGACGCTGGAGGTGCTCGCGGCCGCCGAGATCCTGCGTCGCGAGATCCCGGACCTCAAGGTCCGGGTCATCAACGTCGTCGATCTCATGCGGCTCCAGGACGAGCGGGAGCACCCGCACGGGCTGTCCGACAAGGACTTCGACGGCCTGTTCACCAACGACCGGCCGGTCATCTTCGCCTACCACGGCTACCCCTGGCTGATCCACCGCCTGACGTACCGCCGCAACGGGCACGCGAACATCCACGTGCGCGGGTACAAGGAGGAGGGCACCACGACGACCCCGTTCGACATGGTCATGCTCAACGACCTCGACCGGTACCGGCTCGTGATCGACGTCATCGACAACGTGCCGCACCTGGGCACGGCGCAGGCGAACCTGCGGCAGAAGATGTCGGACGCGCGGATCACGGCGCGCGAGTACACCCGTCGCCACGGGGACGACATCCCCGAGGTGCGCGACTGGGTGTGGCCCGACGCGCGCGACGTCGCCGGCTCGCAGGAGGTCGAGGCGACCATCTTCACCGGAGGCGACAACGAATAGCTGACCCGCGCGGCCGCGCCGTGCCTTCGTGGCACGGCGCGGCCGGACACCGCTCGACGACACAGCACCACACTGAGTACCAGGAGACGCCCACCGTGGCCCGCAGCATCTACATCGCCTCACCGGAGGGCGACACCGGCAAGTCCATCGTCGCGCTCGGGCTCGTCGACCTCCTGAGCAGGACGGTGCAGCGGGTCGGCGTGTTCCGACCCGTCGCCCGTTCGACCGAGACCAAGGACTTCGTTCTGGAGCTCCTGCTCGAGCACGACGGCGTGGACCTCGAGTACGACGAGTGCGTCGGCGTGACCTACGAGGAGCTGCTGGCCGACCCGGAGGCCGCGCTCTCCCACATCGTGACGAGGTACCACGAGGTCGCGCGGCAGTGCAACGCCGTGGTCGTCGTCGGGACCGACTACACCGACGTGACCGGGGCGACCGAGTTCGCGTACAACGCGCGGATCGCCGCGAACCTGGGCGCCCCCGTCGTGCTCGTCACCAACGGCCGGGGCCGTTCGTCCGACGCGATCCACCACGGCGCCGCCGTCGCCGTGGCCGAGCTGCACGCCAACCACGCGCAGGTCGCCGCGATCGTCGCGAACCGCACCGCGCCCGGCAGCCTCGACGCGGTGCGTGCCGCGCTCGACACACCCGAGATCCCCGCGTGGGCGCTCCCCGAGAGCCCCCTGCTCATGGCGCCGACGGTCCGCCAGCTCATGGAGGCGGTCGGCGGGGAGCAGATCGCCGGGGACCCCGAGCTGGTCGCGCGCGAGGTGCTCGACGTGCTCGTGGGCGCGATGTCCATCGAGCACCTGCTCGACCGGCTCGCCGACGGGGCCGTCGTCATCACCCCCGGCGACCGCGCCGACATCCTGCTCGGGCTCCTGCTCGCGCACCAGGCGGAGGGCTTCCCCAACCTCGCCGGCATCATCCTCAACGGCGGCTTCCGGCCCGCGCCGACGATCGCGCGGCTGCTCGACGGTCTGGGCAGCCGCCTGCCGATCATCGCCACCAACATGGGTTCGTTCCGGTCCGCGAGCGCCGCGGCCGGCACGCGCGGCCGGCTCAGCGCCGACTCGCAGCGCAAGGTCGACACCGCGCTCGCGGTGTTCGAGCAGCACATCGACGGCCCGGCGCTGCTCGCCGCGCTCGACGTCGCTCGGCCCGAGGTCGTCACGCCGCTGATGTTCGAGTACGAGCTGCTCGACCGGGCGCGCTCGGACCGCAAGCACATCGTGCTGCCCGAGGGGAACGACGACCGCATCCTGCGTGCCGCCTCCACGCTGCTGCAGCGTGGCGTCGCGCACCTCACGCTGCTCGGCGAGGAGACGGCGATCCGGACGCGCGCGAACGAGCTGGGCCTCGCCCTCGACGACGCCGACGTCATCGACCCCCACGACGAGCTGTGGGTCGACCGGTTCGCGCACGAGTACACCGCGATGAGGGCGCACAAGGGCATGACCGTCGAGCGTGCGCGAGAGATCGTGCCCTCGGTGTCGTACTTCGGCACGATGATGGTCAAGCTCGGCCTCGCCGACGGCATGGTCTCCGGTGCGGTCCACACCACGGCGCACACCATCAAGCCGTCGTTCGAGATCATCAAGACCGCGCCGGGTGTCTCCAACGTGTCCAGCGCGTTCCTGATGTGCCTCGAGGACCGCGTCCTGGTGTACGCGGACTGCGCCGTCATCCCCGACCCGACCGCGGAGCAGCTCGCGGACATCGCGATCTCGTCGGCCGGCACCGCGGAGCAGTTCGGCATCGAACCCCGCATCGCGATGCTCTCGTACTCGACCGGCGCGTCCGGGACCGGCGCCGACGTCGACAAGGTGCGCGAGGCGACGGCGCTCGTGCGCGAACGTCGTCCCGACCTGTCCGTGGAGGGCCCGATCCAGTACGACGCCGCCGTGGACGCCTCGGTCGCTCGCACCAAGCTCCCCGACTCGACCGTCGCGGGGCGTGCCACCGTGTTCGTCTTCCCCGACCTCAACACGGGAAACAACACGTACAAGGCCGTCCAGCGCTCTGCCGGCGCGATCGCGATCGGACCCGTCCTGCAGGGCCTGCGCAAGCCGGTCAACGACCTGTCGCGTGGCGCCCTCGTCCAGGACATCGTCAACACCGTCGCGATCACCGCCATCCAGGCCCAGGCGGAGTCGCAGTCCCAGCAGTCCCACCCACAGGCGCAGCCGCAGTCACAGGAGGAGCTCGCATGACCCAGGGCACGGTGCTCGTCGTCAACTCCGGCTCGTCGTCGATCAAGTACCAGCTCGTCGATCTCGCCGGGGGCGGCGCCGTCGCGTCGGGCGTCGTCGAGCGGATCGGCGAGTCGACCGGCTCGATCACGCACTCGTCGGGGACCACCAAGACCACCCGCGAGGACCCGATCCCCGACCACGCCGCCGGCATGCGCGCCGTCCTGGCCCTGTTCGACGAGGTGGGCCCGAACCTGGCGTCGTCGGACGTCGTCGCGGTCGGTCACCGCGTGGTCCACGGCGGTTCGACCTTCTCGACCCCGGTCCTGGTCGACGACGCCGTCGTCGAGCAGATCGCGGCGATCTCGCCGCTCGCTCCCCTGCACAACCCCGCGAACGTCACCGGGATCCGCGTCGCACGTGAGCTGCTGCCCGACGTGCCGCACGTCGTCGTCTTCGACACCGCGTTCTTCCACGGCCTGCCCGACGCCGCGGCGACCTACGCGATCGACCGCGACGTCGCGCGCGAGCACGGCGTGCGCCGGTACGGGTTCCACGGGACGTCGCACCACTACGTGTCGCACCAGGTCGCGCGCTTCCTGGGTCGCCGCGTCGAGGACATCAACACGATCGTGCTGCACCTCGGCAACGGCGCCTCGGCGTCGGCGGTCCGCGGTGGACGGGCGGTCGAGACGTCCATGGGGATGACGCCGCTCGAGGGGCTGGTCATGGGGACGCGCTCGGGCGACGTCGACCCGGCCGTGCTCATCCACCTGCTGCGCAACGCCGGCCTGACGGTCGACGAGGTCGACGACCTGCTCAACCGCCGCTCCGGGCTCAAGGGCCTCGCCGGCGAGAACGACCTGCGTGCGCTGCACGCGCTCGTCGAGCAGGGCGACGCCGACGCACGCCTCGCGCTCGACGTCTACGTGCACCGCCTGCGCAAGTACATCGGCGCGTACACCGCCGTGCTCGGACGGGTCGACGCGCTCGTGTTCACGGCAGGCGTCGGCGAGAACGACGACATCGTGCGCGAGCTCGCGTGCTCGGGGCTGGAGCCGCTCGGCTTCGACCTCGACCCGGAGCTCAACGCCGGTCGCAAGAAGGAGCCGGTCGTGATCTCGCGGGACCTGAGCCGGACGACGATCGTGGTCTACCCGACCAACGAGGAGCTCGCGATCGCTCGCCAGGCGGTCGCCGTCGCCGAGTCCGCGGGACTGTCAGGCGAGGAGTCCGACCCCACCCCGGCGGCCGCCGGGCACGCCTGACGACGGCCGACCCCACCACTGCCGTCGCCCACGCGCGTCGGCGAAGTCGTGGGTGCATGTCAAGCCCGCGGCGTCCCCGGGGGTGATGCAACCACACCTGCGTCCCCGAGACCCAGGGGCGGCGCCTCGGCGACGGGCGGCGGCAGCAGGCGGGTCGCCGCGGCGTTGAGCCATAGCGTGTGGACGTCGGCCGACAGC
>JBCECL010000013.1:16503-19619 GCA_039207135.1 Brevundimonas sp. | reverse complement strand
CGGGCCACCCCGCCCCCCGCCCCCCCCCACCCCGGCCCCCCCCCCCGGGGGTGGGCGTCGTGGTGGTTGCCGGCCCCGCGGGGGCCCCCCGGGGGTTCCATGCAACCACTCCTGCGTCCACGAGACCCAGGGCCGACGCCTCGGCTACGGGAGGCGGGCTGCCTTCATCACGCGCAGGAGCTCGGTGTAGACCGTCGGCCACGACTCGGCACCGAGCCCGTACAGGCGCGCGAGGCCGATGCGCGGCCCGCGTCCCCCGAAGAGCCCGTGCACGCCGTGCTGCACCGCGACGGTCTGGAGCCGGGTCGTCTCCCACAGCCCCTCACGGCCGTGCCGGACGCCGATCCCCGAGGCGCCGACGCCACCCTGCGGCGCACCCACCGAACCCCACGTCGCGACGTACCCCTCGTTGACGTTCACGCTCCCGGCGTGCACCCGGCGGGCGAGCGCGGCTCCGCGCCGCGTGTCCGCGGTCCAGATGCTCGCGTTCAGGCCGAACTCGCTGTCGTTCATGGCTGCCACGGCCTCGTCGTCCGACGCGACCCGGTACAGCGCGACGACCGGGCCGAACGTCTCCTCGCGCACGAGCCGGGCCTGCTCGGGGACGTCGGCGACGATCGTCGGCTCGTAGAACCACGGTCCGAGGTCGCTGCGGTGCACACCGCCGGCCAGCACGGTCGCGCCGTGGCCGATGGCGTCCTCGACGTGCTCGACGACCGTCGCGAGCTGCGCGGCCGACGTCAGCGAACCCACGTCGGACCTGTAGTCCAGGCCCGCGCCCAGACGCAGCTCGCCGGTCCGTCGCACGAACGCCTGGACGAAGTCGTCGTACACCTCCTCGCGGACGTAGATGCGCTCGATCGAGACGCACACCTGCCCCGTCCCGACGAAGCACGCGCGCACGGCGCCCTCGGCGACGGCCTCGACGTCGACGTCCTCGGCCACGTACATCGGGTTCTTGCCACCGAGCTCCAACGTGGCGGGGACGAGCCGCGACCCGGCCTGCGCGGCCACGACGCGGCCGGTCCGCGTGGAGCCGGTGAACGACACGTGGTCGACGTGCTCGACGACCGCCGCGCCGACGTTCGGACCGTCGCCCACGACGATCTGCAGGAGCCCGGCGGGTAGGCCGGCCTCCTCGAGCTGCTCGGCAGCCCACAGCGACGTCAGCGCGGTCTGCGGGTCGGGCCGCAGGACGACCGCGTTGCCCGCGACGAGCGCAGGGAGCGCGTCGCCGATGGTCAGCGTGAGCGGGAAGTTCCAGGGCGCGACGATCCCGACGACCCCCACGGGGTGCCGCAGCACCCGCACGGACGTGAGCCCGGGGACGATGCCGGACGCGCGACGCGGCGCGAGGTAGCGGGCCGCGCGAGCCGCGTAGTGCCGGGCGACGAGCGCGATGTCGCAGATCTCCTCGAACGCAGAGACCCGCGCCTTGCCGTTCTCGAGCTGGATGAGGTCCAGCGCGTCGCTCTGCCGCTCGAGCACCAGGTCGTGGAAGCGGGACAGCACCGCAGCGCGCTCGCGCACGGGGCGGGCCACCCACAGCTTCTGGGCGGCTCGGGCGATGCGTGCAGCCCTCGCCACGTCGTCGGGCGTCGAGAGCGGGACCGCGGCGATCGGCGCACCGGTGAACGGCGCGAGCGAGGTGTGCGTCGCCGCCCCCGGCGAGGCGACGACGCGTGCGAGCAGCGGCCGGACGTCGTCGGGCTCGAGCACGTAGGTGGCCAGCGGGTCGGTCTCCGGGTCGTGCAGCTCCGCGGATCCGGGTCCTTGAGGATCGTGCGCCATGCCGGTCAGGGTACGCGCGCTCGAGCCGCGCGTCGGACACGCGGCGCGCCGCACCTGACGCGCCGCGACCGAGGGCACCAGCCCCCGTGGCGCGTCAGCGCAGCTGTGCTCGGATCGGGCAGTCGAACGGGTCGCGCGACGCGAGGCCCACGCGGTTGAGGTAGCGCACGACGATCGCGTACGACTGCAGCAGGGTCGTCTCCGTGTAGAGCACGTTGTGGTCGATGCAGAACTGCTTGACCATCGGCTGGATCTTGCGCAGGTTGGGCGACGGCATGCTCGGGAACAGGTGGTGCTCGGTCTGCAGGCTGAGGCCACCGGTGAAGAACGACATCGCCCGACCACCGCTGATGTTGCGGCTCATGAGCACCTGCCGGCGCAGGAAGTCGAGCTTGGAGTCACGCGGCAGGATCGGCATGCCCTTGTGGTTCGGGGCGAACACCGCACCCATGTAGACGCCGAAGATGCCGAGCTGCACCGCGAGGAACGCGACCGCCATGAGTGGCGGCAGGAACCAGAACACGAGCGCCAGGTAGCCGCCGAGCCGCAGGGTCACGAAGGCGATCTCGATCGGGCGACGCTTGACCGCACCGCGCCCGAAGATCGTCTTGACCCCCGAGGCGTGCAGGTTCAGCCCTTCGAGCAGGAGCAGCGGGAAGAAGAACCAGCCCTGGCGGTCCGTGAGCCAGCGCCTGAGCCCCGTGCGCACGACGGGGTCCTCCTCGTTGTGGAAGATCACGACGTCGTTGTTGATGTCGGGGTCCGCGCCCACCTGGTTCGGCTTGGCGTGGTGCCGGCTGTGCTTGTGCTGCCACCAGCCGTAGCTCATGCCTGCGTACAGGTTGGCGATGACCAGGCTCGCCCAGTCGTTCCACTGCCCGGAGCGGAAGATCTGCCGGTGCGCGGCGTCGTGGCCCAGGAACATCACCTGGCCGAGGACGAGCGCGAGCGCGGCCGCGACCAGCATCTGCCACCACGAGTGCCCGATGAGCACGACGGCTGCGACGAGCCCCGCGAGCAGCGCGGTGAGCACGGCGAAGCGCGTCCAGTAGTGGCCGTACCGGCGGTTCATCAAGCCCGTCTGGCTCACGGCCTGGCTCAGCTCGGTGTACTCGCTGACATGTCGCTCACGCGCGGACAGCGTTCCGCGTACGGGCGCGCTCGTCGGGGTCATCGGTGACTCCAGTCTTGGACGGGCCTGGCGCGGGGTGCGTTCAGGGGTGAGGCTCACCCGATGGACGCACGCACCTTCGGGGTGCAGGCCGATCGCGCGCGCACCGGGGCTGGCTGCCCGGGTGGTGCGGCAATCATGACCGATGAATCTG